>QFBU01000003.1 GCA_003265975.1 Candidatus Marinamargulisbacteria bacterium SCGC AAA071-K20 | reverse complement strand
GTTCGTCCTCCGCCTGACCACAGTCTTTGGACAACTCGTTGAGTTGACCACATACACACAGTGTCGATGATTTTTGTATTATAGTTTAGGAAGTCCAACCCCTAGCCCCAATCCTTGGGGATTTTTGTTTTTACCGGATACTACTGTTTTCTTATATATTTTTTGGCCATGTTGATCTGTGCGTCTGATAATTCATCAAGACATAAAGTCTTGATGTGTTGCTGGATACCTGGTGGAAGGTAAATATTTAACCTTTGTGTAACTTCTGAAAACGCTTCCATTTTATCTCTAACCGCTTGAAATTGATCAATTAAGGCTTGTTTCCCGTCCCTTATAGGGGTTGTATAGGGATCGCTACGAAATAGGCTTCTGTTAACCTCACAGGGTAATTCATCGATCCATTCTAATTGAACCCCTATTTGAACTCAAATCATCCAAAAACCGAACCTTTTCGTAGCGCTCCCTATACAACCCCAAAATATAATGATAATACCAATTACATATCCATTAGTAATTCAGACCGAAGTAAGGACCTCGACTATATAGCGACAGTATATAATGGAATAAACTTGGACGACTTTGAACTAAACGAATTTCCAGAAGAATCGATAGTATTTTTTGGAAGAATTCACCCAGACAAAGATGCAAAAGAAGCCATTGAAATAGCTAAAGCTGTAAATATGCCATTAGTAATGGCCGGCATAATACAAGACGACGCCTATTTTAAAGAACATGTAGAACCACACATTGATCAAAACTATATTAAATACATTGGTTCAGTTGGCCCAGATCAGAGAAAAAAGACACTTAAAAATGCAAAAGTATTACTTCACCCTATTTCGTTCGAAGAGCCCTTTGGTTTAAGTGTAGCTGAGTCAATGGCAAGTGGAACCCCAGTAATAGCTTTCAATAGAGGGTCTATGCCTGAGTTAATTGAGCATGGAAAAACTGGATTTATTGTAGAAAACATCACTGAAGCCATATCGGCAATATCTAAACTAGAACTCATTAATATAAAAGATGGTCGAACACACGTAGCTAAGAAACTCTCGCGGCCTATGGATTATGCCTAAGCAAAAAACCTAAAGCCCAATTAGTATCCTAAAGTTAACGAGTTCGGTTTACGAGGGTCCGAATAGCCATAAAAATAGTTGCCTTTTTTAACTATACTTTGTGAAGACCCCATAGCTCTTTTAGTTACAACAATATGTCCTTTGTCTTTTAATCGCTTGATTGTGTCCTGACTAATACCTTTTTCAATTCTAATCTCATCTGGTTTCCATTGATGATGCACTCTCGGAGCCACGGTTGCTTCTGCAATATTCAAGTCAAATTCAATTGTATTTAAAACTAGCTGAAGAACTGTCGTAATAATACGACTTCCCCCCGGTGAGCCAGTCGCTAAAGTTGGGAGTCCGTCTTTAAACACTATTGTAGGGGTCATTGAACTTAACATACGTTTACCAGGCGCAATTGAATTGGCTTCAGATCCTATTAGGCCATAGGCATTTGCCACTCCAGGCTTAGCGCTAAAGTCATCCATTTGGTTATTTAATAAAATTCCAGTGCCAGGTACAACAAGCTTAGATCCATCGCTAAAGTTTAAGGTATACGTATTACTCACAACATTCCCAAACTTGTCCATAATAGTAAAGTGAGTAGTTTCATTACCTTCTTTAGGTTCAAAATAACGACCAGGATAAATCGTATTACTATTTCCTGCCTTATCTAAAGATATTGAGGCCGCAATTTTATGGGCTACAGACTTTGAAGTAAGCATTTCAGAAGGAACATTAACAAAACCTGGGTCGCCCATGTATTTAGAACGATCAGCATAAGCAACTCTCATAGCCTCCGCATAAAGATGAATACTATCAGCTGAATTATGCCCAAGTTCAGAGAGGGAAAACTGTTCTAAAATGTTCAATAATTGAATAAGATGCACGCCACCAGAACTTGGAGGCGGCATAGAGTAAACATCAAGACCTTTATAAGACCCTTTTACAGGGGTTCGTTCTTTTATACTATACGATTTAAAATCATTACGAGTAATAAGTCCGTTATTATTTTTCATGTATTTAGCAATTTCTTTAGATATTGTTCCATTATAAAAAGATTTAGATCCTTTACTAGATATCATCTTAAGGGTTTTGGAAAGATCTTTTTGAACTAAAATATCACCTGGCTCATAAAATGTAGCTTTCTTTTTATAGAATATTTTCATAGCAGCAGGGGAGACCATCATGCGGGGTTTCGCTCGTTTAAGAGATTCCGAAAGATCCTTACCCACCACGATTCCATTTTCAGCCAACAAAATGGCAGGGGCTATAAGGACCTTACGTTTTTTAGTCCCAAATCGTTTTAAAACATGCTCAAAACCAGCAACTGTCCCGGGAACACCTACAGACAAAATACTGTATCGGGATAAGTCTTCATTAACATTGCCTGACACATCCAAGAACATATTAGCAGTGGCTTTTTGTGGTGCTTTTTCACGATAATCTATAGCATACACTTGCTTGTCTTTAGCCGAATAAATCATCATAAACCCCCCACCCCCAATATTTCCGGCACGAGGTAAAGTAACAGCCAAAGCATAGGCTATAGCATAAGCAGAATCCACAGCATTTCCGCCATTTTTAAGTACATCTAAACCAATTTGAGTAGCTTTTTTTTCTTGAGTAGCAACCATACCTTGTTCACCCACAACAGGATGAAAACGATCATAGTAGTCATAGATGGGATCATCAAGTTGAGAATATAAAAAAGATGGGAGAAAAAAAAGAAAAATAATTAAACGAAGAAAAAAACTGAAGCGATAACTTTTCATTAAAATACCCCTTTCAAAAAAAAAGGCCTTCCTAGAAAACTAGGAAGGCCTTTATCAAAATTACTTTATACTTCTAAAGCTATATCAACAGAAGGTCTAAGTTCAGCACAAACTTCGAATGCTGGATGCACTTTATGAGCTTTAAACGCTTCGATAAGAACCTGATTAGCAGGCTTATTGTCAGTTAAGTCTGGATAGGCTTGTTGACTTAAAATATAGTCAAACCTTGGCGCCCATTTTCTGGCACCTAACCTAGCAGTAGTTGAACAGTTGTCTATCATAAAAGCGATACCTTTAAAATCGATATAAGGATTTAATGAATCAACACTTTCAATAATTGACTCATTAATAACTTCAGAAAAAGGATGGCCATGTTCAATAAGAACATCAATTTGAGCCATCATTGTAGCAATATATATACCTGCTGCAGTAGCATCGATATGTCTGTCCTCTTTGTTACCAGTTCGTTCAGCTCTAACTTTTTCCCCAACTTTCCACATTCTTGTTCCATCAATTTTTCCCATTGGATATCTAGAAAAACGCTCATTAGCCATAATAACGCTTCTAATTTCGTTTCCACTAGCTACTTCTTGATACATCTCAAGCATAATCTCAAAAGCAGGGTGATAACTTGCAGAGTAAGCACGATCAAACTCAGCTTTATCAGCATCATTTAATTTATTATAAACACCAAGCATACCCCTAGTAGAGATTGTTTTAGAAATAGGACCAGTTATGCATTCAGCTGTTCTTTTGAACGCGTCCTCTTCATTAACTCCATTTTCTTGAAAGTAATAAAACAAACTTTCACAAATTCCGTGTACAGCACCTAAAAGAATACCTCGTTCACCATAAATGTCTGATTTATATTCAGACTCAAGCGTAGTTTTAAATGTAAATGGAGCACCTAGTCCAACAGCCCATCCAAGAGCAATGTCAGTAGCTTTACCGTCTACATCTTGATGAACACCAAAACTACAGTTTATTCCAGCACCGTTAACTTCTTTACCCTGTTCATATAAACGTCTTACTGAAGGCCCCATTCCTTTAGGACAAACCGCAATAACACTAATATTTTCAGGAAACTTTTCACCTAAACTATTTAGGTGACCTAATAAAAATCCGTGTGAAAGACCAAGAGTTGATCCTGGTTTCATAGCCTTAAATACTTCTTTGTAAACTTTAGCAGCACCACCATCAGCAATAAGTAATAAGACTAAGTCAGATTTAGAAATAACATCATACATCTCACCTAAGGTTCCATTTTCTTTCGTAAACCCAGCTGCCTTAGCAGACTCAGCTGATGAAGAGCCATCTCTAAGACCAACAACTACGTTAATGTCTGTTCCTTCTAAAGAATCTCTAAGGTTTTGTGCTTGAGCAGGCCCCTGAGAGGACCAACCAATAACACCAATTTGTTTAATACCTTCAAATGCTTTAGGAAGTTTTTCTAAAAGGTGACGTCCCCCACGTACAATATATTCCTTAGAATCTCCAAGTTGCACTTCTTCTTTTTCAAATATTTTAGTTTCAAAATCGTATTTCATTCCAGTTCCTCCAAAAAATATAAACCTACCGTATTCAGTGGGCTATTATTACAAATTACGCACAAATACGCAAACAGAAGAAGTCTTATTAGATAATTTCTAAAACGCCATTAACAGACATCAAGGATTCAAATAACTGATCATTAGAAGATTTTGTTGAAATATAATTTAATTCTATCTGCATAGAGGACCCTTTTAAGAGACTTCTATTCATTACTTTAACCTTACTATTCTTTACAATTTTATTGATTTTCTGAAGAACATCATTACTTTCAATCTTAATTATTAACGAATACTTTATCCGTTTAATTCGTGTATTTTGAATTAACCTCGTAAGAATAAAATACACATAGACAAATACCAAACAAATCAAGGTATCTAAAAATAGCCCCGCTCCAATTAATATTCCAAAAGAACCAACTAACCACAATGTTGAGGCTGTCGTTAGGCCTGTTATCATCCTTTTTGATTGAAAAATTGCACCGGCTCCAATAAAGCCGAGTCCTGAGACAATTTGGGCGGCTAGTCGTGAAGAGTCGGCCTGATCAGAAAGATTTAGGGACATATAAGTAATAATTGTTGCCCCTAAGCAGATCATCGCATAAGTTTTTACGCCTGCAGGTTTAGCATTATATTCTCTTTCGAAACCCATTACAAAACCTACAAGCAAGGCATATGCCATTCTAATTAAGAGGTCTGAATGAAATAAAAGATACGTATTAGCAAATTCATGAGAGTCCATATATTAAATATACCCTATTTTTAAAAAACTAAACTGAATCTAGTTTATCTCCAAACAGGTTAATCTCCTCAATTACTTCATCAATTTCACGAATATTAGTTTTCTCTACACGCCCCTTAAAGTCACCGTTTCTAAATTGTTTAACCAATATCAACACTCTTGAAAAGGGCGCCTTAGTCACTGATGTACAAAAACTTGCAAATATATACGCAAACACTAATAACAAAAGAATCGCTAAATATTCAAAAAGTGGGTTTGTAGTTATATCAACAAAATATGACAGAGGAGCAATCAATACAATTCGCCATTCTTTATCAAACGTTTCTGGAAAGTGTGAAATTGCACCAATATAGGTTCTACTATTATCGTCAAAAATAAACGTTTCAGAGTCTTTGCTTTGGTAAGCACTCATTGCTTTCTTAATTCTACTTGAGTCTAAAGAAACAATATCAACAACTTCCCCAGAAGAGGCTTTAAAGTCTGAACTTCCTTTAGGAAAGGCAATCAACTTATTGTTGTCATTAACAATAAATATAATACCGTCATTACCAATACTATTTACATTAAGAAAATTAGAGAGTTCTGAAAGCTTAATATCAACCCCGAACGAACCTGAAAAATGATTTTTTGAGCTATAAACTGGGTAAGAAGCCGTTATCCCTGGTTTTTTGTCAGTAAAGAAAATATAGATGTCAGTCCAAAAACGCTCTCCTTTGTTTTTAGCGCCAATAAACCAAGGTCTTTCTCTAGGATCATAATCAATCTTATTTTCAACACGTCTTTGTTTAACACCACCAGACAACCATTTGTCTTTATATACCGTTTTAATTGAATTGGCTTTGATAATTTTTGTGCTATAACCATCTTTGATACGCTTTGTCATAACAAAATTGCCGTGAATGTCGCCATAATAAAAAGCAGCAAATTGAGGATAAGGTTTTAAAACTGCTTCGGAGTAATGCTCTAACTGAAGCTGATTATTGAGATCAAGAGCCTTACTTTCTGACAACAATGTGCCTGTTTCAGCCACAATTACTGCAGGCATTAAAAAATTAGTAGTTTTTTCTATAATTCCTCTATTAATTTCAACAATAACGTCAGATGCTAAATCTTTTGCAATATTTCGTTGTGTATATCTCATATAAAAAAACATAGCTAAATAAATTAGTACTACAAACATAAAAAATATCGTGAAGTATTTTCTTAATAGAGGTTGCCCCTTAGGCCTTAATTTGATTTCTCCAGACATGGTATTCTCCCTAATTGATTAATATAAAAACTATACCATCATTAGAACGTTGAACAAAACATTACTGATCACCTTTTGAGGTTAGAGAAGCATTCGACATCGTCTAAATTCAAACACATAGACCTGGTACCTTTCTATAGTTAGGTGCCAGGACCTTAACTTGAAAAATATTGTTGATTGCCATTTAATTAGGTGGTCATGACATCGAAAACAATCGTAACAATACTCTTTGTAGCGCTACTCTCACTAATGATGAGCATATTTGTCTACTTTGGAAACCATAATCGAGATGTATCGCCAATTAAGCCAGACTGGGCTTTAGTTACCTCTGATGCTGACACTATTCAGTTCGGATTTGAGTTATATCAAAAAAGTTGTACGAAGTGCCATGGTGCCAACCATGAAGGAACCTACAGCGCGCCTATATTAAATGATGATGAGTGGATCTACCCTACTGACAGAGATAGTATTTTCAAAATTATTTCTGACGGGACGCCTAACAAAACCATGCGTGGCTGGGGAACTAAGCTTAAAACCAAAGACATTCAAGCCTTAACGCTTTACATTATGTCCTTAAAGAAAAACTAGTTACTGTGAAGAGACTTATTTAACTCAATAACTTTAGTATTAGGTTTACAAACAACTTTACCAGTTGAAGAGTCTTGAATGAAAAGTAAAAAATCACGTCCTGAAAGGTCTTTCGCCTTGGCTATGTTTTTTCCATCTACCACTACAGTATTATTAATGTCTACCGGGCTATTGTCTTTGTCGTACATCGACACTTTCATTCCTGCATAAATATATAGTCCTGCGGCAATAGTACACCCGTTCCCTAAAGAAATACCGGTCCCAGAATTAGCACCTAGCAAGCTTTTTTTACCTATTGAAATAACTGACTTATTTCCTCCGGAAAGCGTACCCATAATTGAAGCGCCCCCGCCAATGTCTGTATTTTCTCCAATGACTACTCCAGCAGACACTCGACCTTCTATCATTGCAGCTCCCATACTGCCGGCATTAAAGTTTACATATCCAGCTGGCATAATTGTAGTTCCTTCGCCAAGGTGCGCACCTAGTCGAGCTTGTGACCCCGATGCAATTCTTGTGCCTTTAGGATGATGGTAGTTAACAAGATAAGGAAATTTGTCGACGTGGCTTACAATAAGAGGTGTGGGTAAAAATTGATGTTTTATTCGTTCTTTATCTATATCTTCTGCCAACACTGGCCCTTTATTAGTCCAAGCAATATTGTGTAATACGCCAAATAGTCCGTCTAAATTTAATGAATGTGGCAGAGACAACCTAGACGATAATAATTGAAGTTTAAAAAAGGCTTCTTCTACTGAGGCGACCCCATTATCAAGACTAGTTAAACAAACCAATACTAAATCTACTGAAAAATAAGCGTGTTGACTGTCCGGTCTTGGAGCAGACAATATTTCATAACTTAGTGAGTCTTCTTTTCCTTTAAGATTTTCAAATAATTGATCTATTTGCTTATCAGATAATGTTAAGACATCACCTTTAATTTCTATATTTTTTAAAGTGTCTGCCTTCACAGAGTTAGAGGGATTTATAAAAAGTTCAGGAAATAATACATCTAAAACTTTTTCACCTTTTGTTCGTCTTATTCCTATTCCAAAAGCAATTATATTGTCGGTCATTTTAGCAATCCTTCTAAGCATATTTTTAGATCATGATAATACTCATTAATGTCAGGAATGGAAATGTATTCATCCACTTTATGTGCTTGGGCTTGCAAACCAGGTCCATAGTTAAACGCAGGAATCTTGAGTCTGGTAAGTTGAGCCACATCGGTCCACGCTTGTTTAGCCTCTAGAGGTTTATTTAATAATTTAACAATTGAATTAAAGAGGTCTGTTTCTATTACGTCACCTGGAAACACACTGTCTTTAAGTACAAGTTCTGTTTTAATATCTGTGAATTGGGCTACATGATTTTTGAGTATTTTTTGCGCTTCAGATTCTGTCTTATTTGGACTAAAACGATAATTAATATTAGCCTCCCACCACCCAGGAACAGACGTTCTACCTGGCTCTGACTGGGACTCTGTAAGTTGAAATACGTCATAAAAATCCACACCAAATATAGTTTCTTTTTGAGGCTGAAGTTCTGAAAAATAAGAGATAATTGGAAATGCATTGTACAACGCATTTTCACCATTCCATGGCCGAGCAGAGTGGCAGGACTTGCCTAAGACTTTTAAACTGTAATGCAAACTACCCACACATCCAATTTGCACAGTATTATTTGTGGGCTCGCCTACGATAGCACAGTCAATACTTTTAATAGTGGTCTCGTGGAATTTAATAAGTTCATATAAACCGTTACTAGTTACTGGCGTTTGTTCTTCTTTATCATAAACAATTACAGAAAGTTTATAGTTAACTGAGTTATAAATTTCTTTGAACAGCCATAAAAAAACACCCACTGCAGCTTTCATATCTGAAGCACCCGAGGCATGTAAGTTCTCGCCTTCTTGTCTGGGAATAAAAAAGTCAGGAACGGTATCGCTATGCCCAACCAATGCAATATGAGGTTTAGCTTCAAGTGAATTAGAAATAACTAAATTATTTCCTTCTCTTAAGATTGAGGCCCCAGGACACTCTTCTTCCACCCATTTTTGGATAGTGTCTACACAGTTTTTTTCGTGGTATGTTTTTGACTCAATAGCCAAAAGGGATGTAATAAAATCTATCATATTTTCCTACAGTAGCGACTTGCATTTTGAACCTGATTGTACCGGACATAGTTCAAGAAAGCGAGTGGCAGTAAACAAACCTTCCAGTTTTGAGTCAACGACTTTAATTTCTAAAAAATAGTCTCTGGCCGAAATAAATAATCGGCTATTTTCTATAAGCACTTCATACGCCGTTGTAGCTATTCTTTCGGTAAGTAACACTTCTCTTACATCCAAAATAATTGAGTTCAATTGAATCATACAAGGAATACTTGGGTTATTAGCCCGCACATTAGACTCAAGTTCTAAAGCTGTTTTATTAAAATCTAAGAACACATGTTTGTCAGTAGGTGATTTAAAATAACGCCCCTCTCCTACTTGTTTAATGGAGGGTAATTTCCCGTCAATTAATGACTGTTTATTCTGTATAATTAGCTTCTTTAAATAAACATTAACTTTTTGACCTAACATTCCACGCGTTTCTAGTGGATGAATAGAAAAAGGAATCTGAGAAACAATGTCGCCACAATCAAATTCTGAGCTTAAATGATGGAGTGTAATGCCTGTAGTTTTTAAGCGATGATAAATAGCCCAGTACCAAGGATTTGGTCCCTTAAGATCAGGCAAAAGGCTTGGATGCGCATTTATAGCGGCAACTTTAGGAATTGAAATAAGTGAGTCTGGAATTTTATGACTTAAACCAAAAACAAAAATATAGTCTGGGCTTATGGATTTAATATGATTTTCTAAGTCTGCATCATTAACAGAGTTAAAGTAAAAAGTAGAGTCACCTTTAGAGGTACAGTTGAGCAGTTTAAACTGTTCTTTGTTCTCGTCTAAAACTACAAAATGAAGATGAAAACCTAAAGAACTTAGGGATTCAATGCCACTACGTGTAAAGTGAGTATGACCAAATACAACAATTTTTTGAGAACTCATATACAAACTATACCACTAAAAAAATTGAGACTAAAACTTGAACATTAAAGTATGAAATTCTACACTATCACTAATGCGTTACTTAATTTGTTCATTATTAATTTTAACTTGTTTTAGTTCCCTTTATTCGCAAGGTGATGATCTTGGTATAAAACAGCTAAAAAAAACGTCACATGCTTTTAACCAGGTAGCTGAAAGAGCCAATCCCGCCGTAGTAAGTATAAGCACATTAACCAACTTTTCGATAAAGTTCAGATCCCCTTTTCATGAGTTTTATGGACTAGACCATCAACAGGTAAGTAACGTTCCCGAAAAAGCACTTCAACAGGGAGGCTTGGGGTCTGGCGTACTAATTTCAGGTGATGGTTATGTGCTTACTAATCATCACGTTATTAATGAAGTAGACGAGATTACAGTCACGCTGTCTGATGGAAGAGAGTTTGCCGCAAAACAATTGGGCTCTGATCCTAAAACAGACATTGCTTTATTAAAAATTACGGGTAGAAACTTACCCTCAATAAAAGTTGGAAATGTCAAAGACGTAAAAGTCGGTGATTGGGCCATTGCTATTGGGAATCCGTTCGGACTGCAAAACACCTTAACCGTTGGAGTTATATCGGCATTAGGAAGATCTTCTGAAGGTGCGTTTTCTGATTTCATACAAACCGATGCCGCTATTAATCCCGGAAATTCGGGAGGTGCCTTATTAAATATTGAAGGCGAATTAATTGGTATAAATAGTGCCATTTACAGTCAAGCAGGCGGAGGGTTTATGGGTATTGGGTTTGCAGTTCCTGTAAATACGGCCATAAGAGTAATGAAAGACTTAAAAACTCAAGGACATGTGTCTAAGGGTTGGTTAGGAATTCAAGTTCAAAATATCACTCCTGATTTAAAACAAAAACTAAACCTTACCAGTAAAAAAGGAGCCTTAATAAACAATGTAATAAAAGGGGGTCCTGGAGAACTGGCTGGATTAAATAGAGGCGATATTATCATTAAATATAATGGCAGCATTATTCAAGAGTCTAAGTCATTAACATCAAAAGTAATGAGTGCAGAGTTAGACCAGTTTGTAACGCTTACCATCCTTAGGAATAATCAACGAAAAGTACTGAAAGTTAAAGTAACTAAACATTCCTTAAATAATACAAATTATAATGGCGCTGATCGCTTGGGACTAAAAGTAGAACCGTTGTCTGAAAAAACAAGAAGACGATTTAGGATCAGAGGGAAAAATGGATTAGTAATCACTAAAATTAAACCGGGGAGTCTCGCTTTTAAAAAAGGGTTTAAAGTAGGAATGATAATAAAAGAAGTGAACTATACTCAAGTTGACTCTATTACTAGCTACAGAAAAATTATTGCAAACTCTCAGGAAATTTTAATGCTTGTAAACTTTAGAGGCTACAACAAGTATTTAGTGGTTCACCTTTAAACAAAGGCCACTCCCCTATTTTCGAATAAAAAACTTGGTAATAGTTTCTTTTATTCCGTCTTTACCAATCACTCTAAATTTTACGACAAAGCTTTTCTCATTAGACAATGTCTTAAGATATGAGAAGTTATTCTCTGGTCCAATAGTAACCTCCACATTGTCTATGAATAAAGTCTCAATGTTTTCTCCAGATCCTTTTAAAATCATCGTTTTTTGAGCGAGTGAAATGCTTGTAATTTGTTTTAACTCTGTCTTAAATTTATGTGGAGGAAAATATATTTTTTGTACGTCTGGAATGGTATTATCGACATATGGATAATAGTCAGTAACAGGTTTAACCTCAGCTTTCTTTTGAGGTTTTTTTTGAGCTATCAAATCATATCCTATCTCAAATTTATATATCGTATCATCAATAAACTCATCCAATTGGGTATACGACATGTTCAGTTTAAGTCTAAATAATTTTAAACCGGTCCCTAAACTTAATTGACCGCCATCTATTCCGGCTCTGAGTGCAGCCGAACGTAATGCCCACCACTCTACTCCCGCATGAGGAGTAAGATCTCTTCCCTGCTTCTTTTCGCCCTCTATACTAATAATTAATCGATTATCAAATAAATGAGAACTTGTCCCCAATTTAATTATTCTAGGAATTTCTTCCGTCACACTGTCCCATTCAATTTTAGTTGGAGCCACGTTCAAGAGACTCACACCAAATCGCTGCACTTTAAAGTCAAGAAGTACGCCTAAGTCAACGCCAACGCCGCCACCCGACCCATAACTAGAAAACTCTTCTTCAATAAATTTTACTGCAGTCCCAATAGACAATTTTTCTATAGGTTTAAACGCCAGTCCTAAATAGGCCGCTCGTGCTTGATAGTCAAAAACATTACCTGTTTTTTGATAGAATCCAGAAAAAAATGAATGCTCAATAACTTCTTCAATTTCAGACACTTCGGCTCTTATCATGCCGAGAGCAATCGTCAGTTTTTTAATTCGGTAATTAAACATCATGTTCATGTAATCTGTCTCAAAAGCACTGTAGTTTGTTATTTGAAAACTGAGTTTAGAAGACAAACTTAGCCCCGCTGGATTTGTAAATAAACTAGACCCATCATCTGCAAGACCTGCAAAAGCATAGCCTAAGGCCGTCACTCTTGGACTATGTGCTTTTTCTACATAAGCCCCCGCATTACTTTCTGAAAATACGGGGACGCTTAAACTCAAAACAATAATAAAAGCAGTTAAAATTCTCATCGTTTAAACACCGCAATTTTCAGTTTATCAGTAATAATCTGTCCATCATTAGACTCAAATTTAAAATAGCCAATATAAACACCATTAGCTAGCATTTCGTTATAGTCGTTAAATACAGTCCAAGTCAGAGAGTTAAAGCCAATAGTAATGTCCCCCGTTTCTACTTTCAGTTCTTCGCCACTAATACTATAAATTCTGTATTCATAAGTTCCCGTATCATTAGAAAAAAACTGAAACTTAACGGTGTCTGTAAATGGGTCAACTGGATTAGGACCATTTAATAAATTACTTATTTTAAACGCTTCATAAATTAGAAATGTGGGACTTATATAGTAAGAAACTCCAAAGTCTTGCGTTAAACCAACTTCGGCGTGGTAGGTAACATTTTTTGTTAACTCCTCATCAAGAGTGTATTGAGTAGTTGATCGGCTACTATTCGTTTTAGCTTTATAAAACTCTCTTTTGCCAGAAGCCTCATTTATGATGGCTAGGTACTGAGTATTAGTTACTTCCTGGTCAATTATGTCTAAATTAACCTCAAAATATAGTGGACTTTCAATGTTTTTATTGGGGGTATCTAATAAACCGGTATTCGCTTGAACAGACTCTACGCTAACAGGAACCACATTCATATAATATACATCTAAAATAGAGAAACCATAATCATCACCATTTACAGAAAAAGCGCCACTACCGCTAGGTGTAAATGTTATATCTATGGTGTCGCCAAAAAACACATCCGACAAAAAGGTCCCTTTATTTCCAGAGTAAGCCTGCCGTTTTTCTTTTCCGCCACTCGTACTTGTTACATAAACAGTATCACCCGACTTCAAGTTAAAGTTTTGAAATTGAATTTGAATTCCTTTTGCATCATCTATTTGAATTTGCTTGTTTAAGCTGTCTGAGCTGGTATATGACCTAGGCCCTTTATACGAATAGCCTACTGAAAATTGAGGAATATTATATTTATTATTTGGAAGAGTAAAATATTGGAACGACTCGCTCAGCAAAAATTGGTCCCCAAAGTCATGTCTAATGATTATTTTAGCGTGATAAGTTCCTAATCTTTCTAGTAGGTTCTTAGCAATAGGAATAATAAGTTCATTAGAAAAAGTAGCATTATTGAAGGGAGTTGTGAGTACAACAGAGTCATCGAATTCATTAATTACTTGTACCGTTAAGTTATTTATCAAACTCCCAGGTACTCGACTATTTAAAAGAATACGTAAGTTGGGATTTTCTACAGATATAAAATCACTAATAAGTCCTGCTTCTGTAGTAAACGACGCCGATGTAATTTCAATAGGAATTGGCGTTTCGGTAGTATAAAAAGCACCTCTGATATCAAAGCCATTTAAAATGGATCCTGATGTACTCAAAAACTCAACGACAACGGTATCACCTATGACTCTGTCTGAAAGAAATCCCCCTAAATCCCCTGAATACGACGCAATAATGTTGCCTTGTTTGTCTTTTAAATTTAACACGTCACTTGCATCTGTAGAAAAAGACGTAAACTGAAGTCGAATAGACTCGGCCCCTTTAATTGTTACCGTTTCTTGAATAGCACCTGGGCTGCTATAAGGATGATCAGACGAAATACTTAGTTGGTACAAGTTTTCTTGAAGTCCAAAATCATTTGTGGGAAGGTCTAATTTTATAAGTTCTGAAAAAGGATAGATGTATTCAGCACCATTTATAATTAAACTTAGAAATCCTTTTAGAGACTCCCCAGAAGGAAGATTGAAATTTAAGGCCCCGTCATTATTTTTAAGAGTTGTAGTCCCAAGTGAGCCTGAAATTACTAATTCACTAATAATGGCACTAACCCCATTTACCTCAGCAAGTACTTCAAAAATATTACTATTTGAAACTGTTTGAAATCCAGTAGAAGATTGCCCCTCGTTTAGAACTATACGACTTAAGTTTATGGGCGATTCCTCTAAATAATTTGCGCCGTACAAGTCAAACCCGAATTCTGTTCCACTTGAATTAGATGTAAAATTCAGATCGACAGTCTTAGTTAAAAAATACTTAGATGTAAAATTACTTAAGTCGCCAGAGTAACTGGCTAAAGTGAGTCCATCGCTTGACTTTATTTTTAATTGATCGTTAATAGTTTCTGTATTAAAACGACTGAAAGATAAATTAAAAGCAGCTGCATTTGGTATAGATATTGTTTTTTCAATATCTGTATTATTGAGATAAGGGTGAACTGTAGAAAAATTAAGGGTAGCAAACTTTTCAGACGCTGAGACGCTAGTATTTGAATACCAAGTATACCCAGAAATATCAAAGCCATACGCTTCAATAAATGTATCAGCTTCCAATTTAACAATTAGGGTATCACCATCAACCGATACAGACTCAAAGTCGCCCAAATTACCGTCATATTTTTTAATTTCATTATTATTTCCATCTAAAATAGTTACAAAATCCCAATCTGCTTCTGTATTAAAATTTTCAAAGTGAACTTTCATAGCAATCGCGCCACGCTGAGTGAAAGTAAAAGTATATGTAGAGTCATTTTCGTAGTTATGAGGAGTTGATTGTGGGTCAGGCACAAATGTTGGAGTCAAATTAGAGACATCAATAATATTGCTAGGTTGAATCCCGACAAAATCAAAAGCAGCTCGAACGGATGCTACTTCTGCACTAGAGTCCGAATACAAATCTATTGCTGATTGAACAAGCCCAAAGCGAGCATCCATAAATTGGGTGTCAGACACAAAGTAAATGTCATTAGCTCTATAAAACAGTTGTTCAGATTTCGATTTTCCAATACTCGAGGCTAATTTATAAAAGGCATGATTAATGATGCCACTATTAGTATGAACACCGCCATTGTCTTCTTCGGTATTAATAAAATTAGACATATGTGAGGGTTGTCCACCAATGGAGGGCTCTTCAAACGAGCGAATAAAAAGAGCTTGGCCGTTTATTAAAGAGAGATCTTCCCCAATAATCCAGTCTTCTCTGTCCACCATCACACCCCAAACATCGCTCAAAGACTCGTTTAAAGCCCCCGACTGATTTCTGTACACTAAGTTTGACGTATACGTTGTAACAGCGTGACCTAATTCGTGAGCGGTAATATCCAACACACTAAAAGGACCAATCGTTGTCCCATTGCCTGACCCAAAAACAAGTTGGCTTGAGTCCCAATAAGCATTTTCAAAAACAACGTTTTCGATTAGAACAGACTTAACAATCGCTCCAGAATTATCATAACTTCGACGTCCAAAAGTATCATAAAAATAATCTAAAGTCTGAGACACATTATTGTGTAAATTTGTAACTGTTTGATTGATAGTACTGCCAGTAGATCCGTCTAATACTAAAGACTGAGGCAATAAATCAAAACTATCTTCTGTCACATAAGTTTTCCAACTTTTACCTGAAAAATCATAAGGCATTGCATTAAACGACGAAACTACTCGTCCTGAAATGGAATCTACAAACACATGCCACTTTGACAGTTGAGTTTTACTCACCACTAACCACGTTAAGTATGGGTGATTATGCTTAATCTCATACACTAATTGAATAGACTCAAAATTGTACTCGCCCTTTTTAAGATGAGCTTTAGCAATCTTTTTAGCTTCAGACTTAGACAATTGTGGAGCGGTAGGCACTGAGTCAAACGAGTATATTTTGCCGGAAGAGAGTACTACTTTTTTTTGAGAGTCTAGTTGAACACTAATATCGCTACCAAATATAGGTATTTGATTAATTTGTTGAGACACACGTAAGACATCATTTCCACTAATAGAGTCATTAAACTCCTTGGTTACTTTAATAGATCGGAGTTGTGACTGAACATGTCGACCCGTTAGGCTTGAAGACGTATCGTTAGTGGAATGAAAAGACTGGATATAGGCATCAACTATAGCTTCATTGTCTGATCCAGAGAAAGACAATCTTCCTTTAACAAAGCTTGGTTGTAACTGACCTTTAATGGCGGCTGATCCATGACCTTCTTTTACTAATTTTCGAGAAAACGAAGCCATGGGTGTCGAAAAGCACATCGTTGAGAAGTATAAAAAAATAAAAATAGTTACCAGTAAATTCATTATCAGTCCTTACACATACAATAAGTTATCGGATAAATTTAGGATATATTTCAAAGTTTAAATTGGATTTAAACCCGCCTTTTAAAATCATCAAACCCAAAAGATTTAACAAGTTCTAATACCCCATCTTGTTTATAAATATAAATAGACGGTAAGTTCACTCCATTAAAAGTAGTATTCTTAACCATCGTATATTGAGCCATATCTTCAAACACAAGCTTATCTCCAATATTTAAAGGTGCATCAAACGAATATTCACCTATAATATCCCCTGACAAGCAGGTATTACCTCCCAAACGATATCTATGAGAGTTTTCACGATTCTCTTTTGAGGCCCCCTTTAACTCCGGTACATACGGCATTTCAATAACATCGGGCATATGAGCAGCCGCAGACGTGTCTATTATAGCGATATCCATACTATTTTCGACTATATCTAGTACTTTACATACTAATACACCGGCATTGAGTACAACCGACTCCCCAGGCTCTAAAATAATCTGAACATTATACTTATCTTGAAATCGGTTAATTAATTCGCAACATTTATCGACATCATAGCCCTTTCGAGTAATCATATGTCCGCCGCCTAAATTGACCCATTTGATATGATCTTTAGAAATTGTGTCTGAAAACTGGTCTTCAATAGCAACAATCAAACGCTCTAATGAGTCTTCATTGTTGCCACATAGAGCATGAATCAAAACGCCATCCACGCCAGAAATATCATCGTCTTGAAGGTGCTTCTTCAACACACCAAACCGTGAGCCAGGTTGGCAAGGTGAGTACATTTTATGACTTACCTCTACATGTTGAGGATTTAGTCTTAAACCAATTTTAGTGGTTTTTGGGATTAGATCTCTATAACGATGCCATTCAGATAAGGAGTTGAAACTAATAGTGTCACAAATTTTGCATGCTTTTTTAAAAGTATCTGGGTCAAAAGCAGGGGCATAAATATGAGTAGACTTACCAAACTCTTCTGACGACAATTTTGCCTCGTGGTAAGAACTATTAGTGGTTCCAGATAAGTACTTTGATATTAATGGATAAACTGTGTACATAGAAAAAGCCTTTGTAGCAAGTAATACTCGACAACCAGTAGCCGTTTCTATGGACTTAAATATTTTTAAGTTATTTTCTAATACCGATTCGTCTATCACATAGGCCGGCGTGTTTACTTTACTAAGATCCATACTCAATTACTTTCCAAGGAAGGCCATACTTATTAAGAGCGTCCATAAAAGGGGTAGGATCAAATTCTTCAATATTTATGGTCCCTGGTTTATTCCAAGTGCCCTCTAATAATAGTTTGGCGCCAATCATTGCAGGTACTCCAGTTGTGTAAGAAACAGCCTGAGATTGAACTTCTTTATAGCAGTCTTGATGATCACAAATATTGTATATAAATATAGTTTTGTCTTGTCCGTCTTTTTTACCTTTGATTAAGCAACCAATACAGGTTTTTCCTTGATAGTTTTCGCCTAAACTTGAGGGTTCGGGTAAGACTTCCTTTAAAAACTGTAAGGGGACGATGTCTTGTCCGTTAAACTTAACAGTATCAATTCGGGTCATTCCAACATTTTGGAGAACTTTTAAGTGAGTTAAATACTCTTCAGAAAAAGTCATCCAAAACCTAATGGTCTCAACACCTTTAATATTTTTAGCGAGCGACTCAATTTCTTCGTGATACATTAAGTACGCTTTTTTCTCCCCTACTTCAGGAAAGTCAAACAATCGGCTTTGGCTTAATGGGTCAGTTTCTATCCATTTCCCATTATCCCAATATTTTCCACGTTGAGTAATTTCTCTAATATTAATTTCAGGATTAAAGTTTGTGGCAAACGGGTGACCATGATCTCCAGCGTTACAATCTAAAATATCGATGGTTTCTATTGTGTCAAAATATTCTTTTTGAGCATACGCGCAAAAAACATTAGTCACGCCAGGATCAAACCCTGATCCTAATAATGCGGTAAGTCCGGCTTCTTTAAATTTCTCGTGAAAATCCCACTGCCATTTATAGCAAAACTTGGCCTCGTCTTTAGGTTCGTAGTTAGCTGTATCTAAATAGTTAACGCCAGCCTTCAGGCACGCTTTCATTATTGAAATATCCTGATACGGTAAGGCCATATTAATAACTAAGTTAGGCGACTGCTCTTTAATAAGGTCATAAACAGTATCTGTACAGTCTGCATCCAGTTGAGAAATTGAAATTGTATGGGGTGAAAGGTCTTGAAGTTTACGACACTTAGAAAGTGTTCTACTGGCTATATGTAGCCTTGAAAAAATATCTGGTAGTTGCAAGCATTTTTTGGCGACAACTGAACCCGCCGCACCAGCCCCAATTAATAAAATTTTATTCATCTAAAACAACCCACTTCACTTAAAATAAGTTTGAGGATATTAACACAAAAAAGTCTTCCTGTGCTACAATTTTTTCATTAGATTGGAGACTTAACATACCATGACAAGAAAATTGATCAGTCCTATACGAGACATACAACCCCCAAGCAAAATAAAATGGTAGAATTCAACGTTAACTTACCGTCAACTACGCCACCACCGCCTGTTAGACAACATGCCAAACTAAGTTCGTTAATTAGCCCTATTCGTACTGATATTTTCTTACATGGCGACCTGGCAACTCAATATCTCACATTTGAACAAATGAAATTTGAGAGTATGAAGCATTTTTTAAGCCTAGACACCCTTCTCACATATTTTTCTGGAGAATTTGAAGTGTCTGACCTTAATTCACAAAAACTAATGGAGTTTGTACAACGGCTTTCGAACGGAGAAATAAATACTAATGTAAAGCAATTAGGATCTATCACTAATTACCAGATTAACACCATTATAAAAAACTCATATTTAGACCAAGTATTTGACACACACAAGCTTTTTGAGCTTCTAACATTAATGATCACAGAACTTAGGACCAGATTAGAAGATGACGAGGTTTTAAAACTATTACACGCAAAGACAGGATCAGAGGAAGCCCTAGAAAGTTTTCTAGATAATGAAATGGCTATAAAAGGATTTTTAGCAAAAGAAGCCTCCTTATATAAAGAAGGACTTGAAGATGTTATGGAAGTGTATTTAGACAGAATCCACAATATTTTTTCTGTACATGCGGCACCCCCATTAACCATTGGAAATCGATGGCATTTACTACCTCAAACTTGTGATGTTTCAAATTTGGTTCATACAAACATTGTTGAAGTCATTTTATATTCTGAGATTATAAACAACCGACTCCCTAAAGGGATTATAAAAGTAATGTTACTTCCAAACACAAAAGTTCAAAAATACAAAAAAGTTCAACTAACTCTTAAACTATTTCATCTTGAGAAAAACATAAAAACATTTCACTTAAGTTACAATCTAAGCACTGGGGTTGTAAGTATAAAGGGAGACAATTTAAATGACGACAATGAGTCTGAATATCTTAAGTTTAGATTAAAACAGGGAAAGATAAGACGAATAACAGGAACCTTCAGAAAAAATGCCGTATTAGTAAATATATCCGAGAAGCAGAACAATGTTGATTATGAAAAATTAGTATTAGGAGCTTGGCATTCTAATCGAGTTATACACTCACATGAAAAAGAAGACGGGGACTTAGAACAAGAAATAAGCCATCAGCACAAACACTTAGAAATTAAATACCATGTTTACGACGGCAGTAAAAACTATTACTTAGTACAGAAAAAAATCAAAATTGGTGACGACACTATTGGGATTACATATACCTATAAAAACCACATCCCTATTCCTCTAGGTGGAACTGGATACATCTACATAAAAGAAAGAATAATAATAAAAGCCCCGCCCATTTTCATCCCTCCAATGCAAAGTATACCTAAAATATAAAAAAGCGCAGAAAAGCAAGCGACGCGACTCAACTCAAATACAAACTAAAAAATAATGCGACGGAAAGGAGCGAACAAGTCAAACCCAAAATAAAAAACAAAGCGATGAAAGAATTGAGCTTCAAGAGTGCCACAGGTTTGTATATCTAGTGCAAGAAGCATATTGATTAATATGTGACTGGAGCTATATATACAAAGATGGGGTACTATTGAAGTGAAATGGCTCCCCCGGTCGGATTCGAACCAACGGCCCATCGGTTAACAGCCGATTGCTCTGCCACTGAGCTACAGGGGACTAAATTTGAGCTTATAAGTATAGGCAAACTCACCCCATTTTTCAAGCAATAAATAAGCCCAGTCAAAAAAGAACAAAAAAGGCCAGTTCAAATAATTATGAACTGGCCTTAAATTCAAGTAAATATGTAGTCTCTGGAACCGAAACATAAGTTCTCGTTTAATAAATGACTCTGCCCTCAAAATGGGTTCTAGAGAAACATTAAAGGGATCGACATTGTCTGCTGGAATCAAACCAGAAATCGTTTGGACTTAGACTCGTCAGCTCAAGAGGCAGCTTAGTATTTGTAAGCTCACTACTTAAGGGATTTACACTTGTAACAGTAACTGGCGCTTCAGACCTACCCAAATAATCCATAATATCAGTCCAACCTGTAGTGACAGCCTCTGGAACCATCTCAAGAGGGTTATCCCAGTAATAATTAGTATTTGTAAAACCTCTAATTATGGAGTTTCCAACATTTTTCACAGTAGGTGTCGCAGCCGTCATGCCATTCCAGAAAACTTCAGTTACATCAGTACCAATTTGACCAATCCCACCCATTACATTGGCAGTAAAATCTGCATCAGCATTGTCTTTAGAATGAGCCATTGAATAAGAAACAACAGCCGCAACGGTTGCCACGGCAGCTACAGTTCCAAAAATTACTTTTTTCTGGTTTCTAGAAATCCAGTTTCTAGGTATTAATTTTTGTTGAATATCTCTTACAATTGACTTCAAAGATTTACTATTAATCCAATTAGGAGAACACATATCTTGACGTTGATATCTATCAACAAATGAGTCCCCTATCGTAGCTCTAAGACTTTCTATGTATCGGTTTAATACATCAGCTAAGCTCGAAGGAATATCAACAGATTTGTCATTGTACGCTGCAGAAATAAAAGTAACCGCGTCACTTAGCTTATTTTGGTCAAGCAATTGAACAACCTTGCCTTCAACGGCTTGATTGTAATAGGACTCATCTCCAGAAATATCTCGTGAAGCCTTAAGCGCGGCTGAAACATATTTTCCAAGTCCATAGCCAGCAACACTATTGTACCAAGCAAAAAGACTCTCAACCTGACTAGTAACAGCCTTTGTACCATTAACCTTAGAAAATGAATGCATTTCACCAGTAGTTAAACTTTTTGAAACTGCATTTTTTTGATCTAGCGTAAGACTACTTAACTTTATTAGCTCTGCATTAGCAAAATTAACAACCTCATCTCTGTATGACGTTCTAGCAATGCCTAAACTACTCACTGCTTTATCAAGGTCAGTAGCCAATTCATTTTCTGTAGCTTGTAGCTTAGAGTCCGATAAAGCATTACACGTTGTAAGGTCTACTTTAGTATTCGTTAATAATATCTTACGACCACTAGCTCCAAGAACTGAAAAATCTGAATTTACAGAACTTACGCTTGCACCATGTTGTAATGCTACTCTCTCAAATCGATCAGCAAACTGTTTACACTTTTTAACTTTTTCAGCTAACGTATCCTGATCATTAAGTGTCAATTGAGGAAAGGTAATAGCTTCGCTTGCAATACCTAACTTAAGTCGAGCAGTAATCCATTCTTGTAAATATTTTTTGTATACATCTGCTAGAGCTGAATAATGTCTGATTTTTTTGTTTTTAATCTGATCTAATTTTTCTTTAATTTCAATTGTCTCTGACTTTAAGTCTCTAAAGTGCTTCTTAGAAGCTAACTCATAAGTAAAGTCGGAAGGACGATCACCATTATCAACTTCAGCAACTAAAGCTGTAGTATTAGCTTCTGCTACCGTTGTTATTAGGAGCCCCGTAAATTCCCGAGCTATATCAAAACGTTTAGAAACCTCAGACTGAAGCAGTTCTATATATTTTTCATCAGTCATTCGACTCGGTCTCTCAGGCTTAGTAAGACCGCCCTGAATTAAGATGTCATTAAACTTATCATCTGTTAATACAGTAGGCGCTACAGGAGTAGCGGGCTGAGTCACATTAAAACGAGCATAAAGAATCTCTAAGTTGTCTGCCATATTTATTGCATACCCAGCATTTAGTAATGTAGCTTGAAACAGTTTAAGTCTAACAATATTAGACTCATCGGCGTCCTGAGGATCTATACTTGTTAACTTTTTATTAGCAGGTGGTAAACTCTCATCTTTTGCTTTTAAAGCCCTTAGTTTCTCAAGTAATTCTGCTTTAATAGCTACATCATGATCGTCAAAAGATATAGTTACTAAGTTTGCACTTCTATCGTGAGTAATCATTTTAGATAATACAGACTGTACATCGGCTATTTGATTTGATGAGACTGAGGCCGTAGCTCCAAGTCCAGAAACATAAGCACCTATAATTGATCCACCTTGAACAACATTTCTAGCGGCTATGTTTGCGGCTCTAAGCTGAGCTGGTGAATCACCAGCTGGGGATATGCTTGAATACCCTTGAGAAGGGGCAATTTCAATAGCGTTTAACACACGTTTTCTAGTCTTTACACCCATCAACCCTTCATCATCATCACTAACTGCACCATCGCCCCAAAGTGGTCCGCCAGTCCCTTCAAGTCTACTTAAAGTATTTTCTGTCTTAGGAACAACAGCAAGTACATTATTTTGGCTCTTATCACGAGCTAATAAAGCACGTTTCACATCTAATGCAGGAGTTACTTCTATATTTCCAGAAAAAACATGAGTAAGTTCTCCTTGAATTGCATTTATAGTTTGCATTAATTTTTCATGATTTTTTCTACTTGGATCTAAAGACCTTTTATATTCCATTGGGAATATCGGTCTATATTTAGCACCAAGTTTATTTCTTGGCTCCAATTCAAGCGCTAAATCTTTATGAGCGACTCTTACAGTCTGTCTTGCCTCTATACCAGACTCGTTACGGTATGTATTCTCAGTCTTACTCAAAACAAATTTACCTGTTCCATAAACCATTCTTTCAATTCTAACCTTACTGTCCAAATAACCAGTTTCTTTTAGATTACTACTGTCACCGTCATCATTATATAGCTCAGTATCCGCAATCTTATCGCCAACATAAACGAATTTCATTTCTGCAACATGGCTACTAGAAAGAGATTCAAGAGATACTTGAGAAAGAGTGTCATTATGGTTAATAACAACCCATACTGGTTGGCCAAAACTAAACTGATTCGCTTGCTTTCTAATATGAGCAATTACTTTATTTGCATTAGAAAGATCAATAACTTGAGATGTTTTTGCACCAGTTAGTTGGACAGCACCATCTGCATCTCTAATCACAGCACCATCTGCATCTCTAATCTTAGCAGGAACTCCTGTGCTTTCAGTTAAATCAATTGTATGAGCATATTCCAAGCTCTCGTCAGAAATAAATTCAATTTTCAATCCATGTTCATGTCCTGGCATCTCAATAAATTCAGCTGATGTAGGCTCTTTTACTATTAAGTTTGAATTAATTACACTATCTATACTAAGTAAGGTATCATCAGAATAACTTTGAGTTCCAAACTTAAAGCGAGGAGAAAATCTTGAAAACCCATCCGCCCCTGAAGACTCAAGAGATAGATAATATTGCTTAAGTTCTCGAATACTGATTGGCTTAATTTGTCCACCACTGGCTTCAGCTCGTTGTTTAAGAAACTTTGAAATCTTTTGACTTTGCCGATCTTGATTAGTAGTGGCCACATCAAGATTTAAACTTCGAGAATTAACAGTTCTATTCACGAATTTAGAAACGATGTGCCAATCTCCATCAATTAGCATTTCAAATTGGCCTATTGCATTTCGTCTAATTTGAAACTCTAAATTAGGTTTCAAAATTATATCCTGCAATTGACCTCTAGATCTGTTTACTGGATGCTCGAATACAGCAACCATTTGAGTACGATTAAATTCGTTATAAATATCTTTAAAACTATCCGTAGAAATCATTTGAGAAAGATTAGGCTTATTAGGAGAGATAGCCGTTCTAAAAGCAGCAAAAATCGTTTCATCGTTAGCTACTCTAGTCCCAGCCTTTTGAATATTAATTGCCGTAATAGTTTTTGTATAAGACAGAGTTCTATCTTTATACGTAATTACTCCAGCAGCTGATTTATAAAATCGTGCTGATTTTGGAAGATCAGAAAGTTTAACCACTTCACTGCTTCCAGGTCGTGATTCAATTTTAAACGTTAACTCAGAACCACTTGAGGCTAATAAACCTGGTAAAAACTCAGAAATTGAAACACCTTCTACCGATTGTAAGGAAGCATTATATGCTGAAACAGACGATACAGAGTTTCGTGAAAAATGAGTAGATATTTTATCGTGTACTTTTACAGGAATGTCTCTCTTTTCTGCAGTATGACTGCGCCCCTGAGCAACATGAAGTAGTTTCCCTTCCATAGCACGCTGAAAACCTGACCATCCTTTTCTATTGGTACTACCATTAGACTCAGAAGTAACTACTTTTTGAGATCCAGCTTCTGCTTTAAACGCTGTAACAGCAGCCGTTAAAGTAGTTTGTTTTAAATTAATTTTATTTTCAACAAAGTCAATACTAGTATCAAGTTGATTTCTTACAGTCGACGAGCCCATCAACGTATCAAAGTCTTGAATATCTGCAGTAATTCCAAAAACTCTACCAGCAACTTCATGATCAGCTTTCAATGTATTATATGTCACTTCTATAGAAGACTTGCCTAAGTCAAAACCTGGAGCAGGTCTAGCAACTAACGTTTGTTTTCCAGCAACAGTGTTTACTTTAACAAAGCGATCTTGTAAGACTTTAACATCAGCAGAAGAAGGACCTTCAATTGTTAAAGTTCTGTCTTCTTCTAAAACATCAACAAACCTAACATCACTTACAACAACATTTGTACCAAGTATCAAATTACGGTTTGAATCATCTATAGGTTTTGTAAGATACGTAGTTTCTTCTCCGTCAAGACGGTCATAAATAAACACTGCTTTTTTCCCAGCAGGAACAGTTATTTGAGTTTCCAAATAGCCTAATGAAACATCTCTTAACCCTTCATTTAAAGAGCCATCAGGGTTAGTAAGACGCACTAGGTTTAAAGGTTGAATGAGCGCTCCTTCAGGTAGAACTGTTTTCATCCTTCTTTCTGTAGCTAATGTCATAAGTTGTCGGGATAAGTTTTGTGCACTCACAAGTGAATCACTTTCAGAAATAGTTGTTTCTCCATAAAACGATGCTGTATTAAGTTCTTGAAAAATATTAGGATGCATATTACCAGTCAACAACCAATACTGAGCTGCTTTTTTGGCAAGAGTATCAATTTTACTTTTTTCTGTCCCTGCAACACGTACCCAACGAGTAAGTGCAGAAAATTCTTTCCAAAGAGCTCGTTTAATAAGTGACTCTGCCGCTTTGTAGTTTGCTACGCGTTTCTTAGTTTCTAGATCCATTTTTTGTTGTAAAATTTGAAATGTGGTAGCTACCTTTGCCTCACGAGTATCACTCAAGAAAGTAACGTGATCTCTAAACTTTTCAAGCTGGTCTAACTGAATTTCATACGTTGACAATTCTTGTTTAGAAACAAATACGCGTCTTTCCAAGCTTGCAAGTGTAGATTCTACATCAGACTCTCGATCGTTTTTCTTTATGGACAAAACACGTTGACCAAAAAGGTTTGCTAAAGAAGGACGAACCACATTTAAGTTTATTGTTTGTCCCAGTAAAGAAAAAGTTTCCTTATCTGAAGACAATATAGCTGATGCAATTGCGAAGACAATATCAGACCGCAATCCTGGTTTACTATGTGACTTAACAGCTCTAATAATCTCATCTTTATGCTTTAATAATTCTTTATAAAATTTACCAGTATTAGAACGTAGTTCTTTCAATAGCTTTTTGTCATCAAGACTTACTAATGGGCTAACAACATCATCAAAAACACCTGCGCTTACTAAGTCAGATACAGCGAGAAGTAGCAATGCTGTAGCTCCACTTGCTCCATCTAATGAAGTTAAAGAGGCTAGTTGTCCAGTTTTAATCTTAATGTTATTACCTTTTCCAAAAAGTGTACCCAATTCCTTAGAAGCACTATCTTTTCGTTCTTTAGAAAATTTATGCTTAGGATTCAGTAGACTAAACTCAACTAATTTCAATCTACCTTCAGGCTGAGTAATATCTAAAGCACTCAGATAAGTTGCAGTCCCACCTCTAAACTCACCGACAATTTCATTAAGAATATGTCCTGAATTTGTATAAGATCTTTCAATAAAGTCTTCAATTTCTTCTCGTTTGCTTGTAGAACTTGCTAAATATAAAGATCTTAAGCGAGTGTACTCACCTTCAAATTTAATACCCACAACAGACTCTTTTGTCTCTCTAAGTAGTGTTTTAAATGACTCATTATTTTGTACAAGAACCAAAGCCAAGGCTTTTCTTGTAAAGTTAAGCTCTACAGCTTCATCAGTTTCAGATCTAGACATCCTTGCTGGAAAAACTGAGTCTTTACACTTATAAGCTGGGTTTGGCCAATAATTATTAATAATTGACTGTAAAACGCTGTCTTCATCCCCATTATAAAATAAATCAACGCTCTGATAAGCAGCAAGCACAGCGGCTTTAAAATCTTCAGCGATTTCGTTGTGAATCAACCCATTTTGAGACTCAATAAAGGGCGCGGATTTCGCATTAATAACAGTCTCAAGTTGAGAAAGCTTTATCTTATTTATCTTACCTACTGGATCTCCAATAAATAAATCTAAATAAACCTGAGGAGTTAATGCATTATGGCGTACTAAATCATTAACAGACTTTAAATTTAATAGTTGACTAAAGTCCTTAGTATAAAAAGTTGTCCAATAGTCAGTGTTAACAAGGTCTCTAAGTTCAATATCTATGTTTGCAAGTGTTTTTTCAAGTACAGCATTTACAAACATTTCTTGACTCGGAGCTTCTCCATTAGCTTTAAATAAGTCCGAAAAAACAGTTGAGACAAGTTTAAGATTTCTTGAGGCCCCTTCTAAACTCTCCAAAGCCGTAGACAACCGTGTTCTATCATCCGTTACCTTAGCTAGAGAAACATTAAAGGCTTTCATAAGAACTAGATCTTTCTTAGACAAAGAAACAGACTTAGGAACAACCATAACTGGAACCATAAAATGTTGAGCGTCTTCTGCTTGAACAACTTTTTTGTTTAACATTGCCAAAGCAGACACTTCTTTATGCTCTGCAACAACATCAACATTTGCGGCGGCAACAATACCAAGACCTACGAGCGTCTCTTCACCTACTAATTGATCAGTCATTTCGGCAGTAAAAATAGATTGAGAGTAAGTAACAGAGCCATCATCAGCAACAACTCTATTAACAAAAGCAATTTCTGATCCATTAACTTTACTTCTTAATTCATTTTGAATATCTCCAGCCGGAGCCACTTGTAATTGTAATAATTGACTAGAAGACTTACCAAATATTGTTTTTACGCTATCAGACTTCTTAATCCTTCTAGCTGAAACATCAGTATCTTCATCCCCTATAGTTGCATACTCTGTTAAGTTACCAGACGTTAGCACATGTAATTTCTGCTCTACTTGAGTATCGACTGTCCAGTCATGATCTTCTAATTTGACACCATTGATTGCTCCAAGACTAACTGAACTATTAAATTCAGCAAATACGGTTGGGGCATCTTTAGTACTAATAACAAGTTTATGGTTTGCTAACTCGCCAAATATACGTTGCTTTCGTTTTAATTCAGAACGATTCAATTCGTTAGTAGACATTTGTTTTACAGAATCTGTCATTACCTTATTTGAAACAACAATTTTTTGAACAACGATAGTAGAAAGTAAGGTATCACTTAAAGTACCTAGATCAGCAACTGTATAAACTCTTGTAATATCAAACTTATCACCATTAATAACAAATCCTATATCTTTAGAGGCTTTATGGTATCCTAAATCGTTACGAACGTGACGTGCAAGATCAGGCAGAGTCTTAGTAGCAGAATCTGGTAATACGGGAACTGTGTGCGTTTTTCCATTTTTAATAGTGGTATACGAAATTGATTCTGCAAAATCTACTGAAGAAGGTGATACAACACTTGCAACAATATCTCCAACAGTCGGTTGCTCTGAACCTGAAAAGGTAATAGATTGAGAGTCAGCTGCACCAAAACGAGCTGAAACTTGTCCATTATCAATAACAACGGTTTTATTCGCAGCTGCAATAACACGTTTTTCAAATTCTTCAAATTGTAAGGTGTCAGACAAAGGAATTTCTAAGACTAAGTCTCGGTCATTATATCTAACAGAAACAGTAACTGAATCGCCACTAGTATCTACGGCAGTCATTCCAGAAAGAATAACTGTCCGTAAGTCTCCTTTTGTTCTAATTCGTGGATCACTTAAATCTATTTTCAAACTCTGAGCGCGCCCATTAGGTTTAAGTCCATTAGAAACTTTTACACTTTCTAGACCTGCGAATTGAGCTTTACAAGCGTCAAGCTCTTTTCTATTTTTATGCTCAGGAGCCATCAATTTCCTAACAGCGCCAAGGTCTAGTAATTCAATACCTTCAATTGAAGCGCCAAGAAGTCCTCGGTCTGCAAGAACGTGATATATTTTCTTAAAGTTATCTGTATCCGCTTTATTAATAGTAATCACAACAGGTTTTCCTTTGTGAGATAAAGTAATTTTAGCAGTTGTAAAATAAGTACCTTGAGTATCACTCGCACTCTTTAAGATGCCTTGAACAAAAGAATTAACACTAACTTCGAAAGAACCTGAATTAATTCCGTTGAATCTAAAAGGAACTATTATCGGATCAACGCTTAACTCAACAATTATTGGAGCCTGAGGAGAATATAATGCACTTAACAGCTTATTATCAACACCACCTGGGATTTCTAAACGAATCTGACTAGGTAAACATTCCTTTTCAGCTGAGATATTCTTAGTCAACTCTGCTTTGAGGTCACTCCATTTCCTTTTTGATCTATCGCTAACAATAACAGGCTCTTTCAAATGAGTTTCCAGATCAGATTCAGAAGTTTCAACAATATGAATTTTTTCTAAGTAGCTGTTAGTAAGAAGATCGATGCTTACAATTTCATTATCAGCATTAGCTTGCCTTAGACCTCTATGCTCGGCAAGAATCTCAGACATTGTCATAGCACCATGCTCACTAACAGATTTAATAATTGAATCGCCGCCAGTAAAAGAAATTTTAACATTATTTGCTGTTTCAGAAGCAGCCAATTAAGCTGTAACAAAAGCAGATAAACTTACATTTGAAACAGTTTTAGTTTCATTAGTATTCTTGCTTGCTTGCTTAACGCTAAGTTGAATATTCGACGCTTGAGCGCCAGCTAAAGGTGTTAATGTTACAGACACGATTCCGTCCTGCCCAATAACTTGGGTGTCTAAATTATCCGCGTCAGCAACAGGGTCCACGGTACCATGAAATTGAATGGCTAAGTCATCCGCATTTACATTTAAATCAGATCTAATAGCTGCTTTAAAAGCACCAGAAGTCATGTTGCTCTCAAGTCTAAAAAAAGAATCATCACCCTCAGGAGAAGTAACTTTTATTATTCTCTTAGTTTCGTTTCCTTGCTCAGCAGCATTTTGTATTCGTAAAATTCCGTTTTGTTTAATATCAGAAAACTTAATAGTGTTTCCATCACTGTCTTTAAATAATTCAAGTGCACCTTGAATAGTAAAACTTTTTGGTGAACTAGGAATAACCACCGGAGACTTAACAACTCTGTTTCCTGTTGCGTCAGGATCTAAGGTTCTAACAGCAGATCGTGCAGTACGATTAAAATCAATAAAAGAACCATCTTTTAGTAAAAACCTAACTATGTTATGTGAATATGTCCCACAAAATGAACTTGGATTATTAAATAAAGTTTTAAATGTTGTAGTTAACGTTACAGGCTCTTCAATAACGTCATTACTTGCAGCAACTACAATTTTATTCTCGAGTACGTGCGTAGTTCTACCTGTAATTGTTAAAGCGTCTACGCCTTTTTGGGGTGGTAGTACCGAAGTACCCGCTTCATTTTTATTGTTTTCCGTAAGCCATTCAACAAAATCTAAAGTATCTCTTCCTTCTTCAGGTAATGTAAGTACTTGATTTCCAATTTTAAAAACTACCTCATCTAAATTTATCCGAGAGACAACATCAGAAATGGTTCCAGAAACATCAAAACTCGATTCCTTGATAACTGCATTACTAGTTTTTTTGTTTCCACCAAAAGCTTTTAAGGAATAAGAAGTTCTTTCTGCTAAAGGTTTAAACTGTGTAAGCTGCGTCCCAAAACTATCTTTAAGTTGTAATAAAGTTTCAAACAGTTGTTCAGGGATATCAGCAACACCTGGATAAGCTAACTGACTCGGATCATCAGCTTTTCTACTACCTGAAATCGTGAATGCTAGTTTCCTTAAGGCCTGCTCTTGTGTTTCAGGGCGGTTTGCTAGATCACGAAATAAAGTATCTAAGATTGAAGAAAAAGTTGAAACCAATGTTGCTTTAGCAGAAGTAACAAGACCTAATTTAGGTAAAAACGAATCCGTTAAACATTGAGCATTTGCAGAGTCGTTCCCAGTAAGATCTTGAGCAAGCTTGTCTAAATCATTATATACAACCGCTAGTCTCATAAGTTGTGAATCTGTAGGGTTACCAGTCTTTAAAGCATCTAGTGCCTGTTGTTTACGAAATTCTGAAGATAAAAGATCAGGCTTTACACCGTTTTCTCCCGCACCCGCAATATCATATTTGAAGAAAAGTTGTCTTAAATTTGATTGCTGAACTGAAAGGTCCGAACTATTAAGTGCTTTTTGAAGATTTTTGACAACATTTTGTTTCTGACGGTTAACTCCATAACTAGTACTGCTCATAAATCTATTTACTTTTTCTTTTAAAGCCGACAAACTTTCTTGAGATCCTTCTCCAGAAAGAATAATACAATTTGAGTTATATAGGGTTAACACCAAAGCCCTTGATCTTACTGACCGTGGTCGATCAGGCATAGAGTCCCAATGAGTAGTTAATACATTTTCAAAAATAAAGTCTAATTTTTCAGCTGGTGTACCAAATTCGGCTTCAAAACCTGAGTCTCCACTATAGTCAAATTCATGAGCCTCAGCCTCAGAAAGCGGAAGAAGCATATCTGATAAAAATGATTTAACAACCATATGTTCATGATCATCTGGCAGACTAGTAGCAAAGTTAGAAACGTTTCCTCCTCCAGGAAGAGTAGCTCTCTCCTTGTTAAAAGCAGTGGTCAGAGGCTTAAAAGCAACTTTCAAACCTTTCGAAACTAATAGGCTCACTTCATTTTTAACACGATCTTTGTCACTCTTACTAGCTTGAAGTATTGCTTCATTAACAATGGTATCTCTTACGGTAGCCATTAATAACGCTTTTTTAGAGAGCTCTTTTTCGTCAGGTTCAGTTCCAGGAACATTTGCATATTTATCTGCTCTTAAAGCATTACCACTACTTGCTGCAAGAATAATAGCTAAGGCCTCAAATTGTCTGCCAATCTTTTCTTTCTTAGCAATACTATAAGAAGCAAAGTTACCTAATTTAAAATTCTTACGAACTACTTTTCTTAAAACGCTATCTTTATGAGGAAACGTAAAGTCTTGTCTTTCAGTTAAGGCATTAATACCTAAGGCATGTTCAAAAACGACAGCAATATTAGCGGCAATATCAGTCTCTTTATTTTTAAGAGATGAATTTTCTCTTTGAATTAAAGTCATTAAATCCATTACGAGCTCAACTGCATTCCTACGATGCTTCGAAAGATCGCTACCTTGAACTTTTTGTCTTAAACTTTCAAAGAAAGAACGAACATTCCCACCATTGTCTGTATGCATCCTCAATTGTCTTAAAACTTCTCTTGGATCTTTTACTTCACTGCTTTTTAAATTACTAGGATCTTTTATTTGTTGTCCCTGAACTGCTGCTACCATCGTTGCCATTTTAATTTGCCTCCGCCGTTATTTACTTAAATATTTTATCTTTCAAGCCAAAAAATGAATCGCAAAAAGGATAATAATGTATTTCCAACTTTATCATTCTAATGCCATCATCAAGGTTTTCTTTCCTTTTAATGATTTCTAGTTTAGTAATCGGTAAATTTTGATGCTAATTGCATCTATTTTTCTTGATACATACAAAAAAATAGGCACAGCTCTAATGAACAGTTGTTTCGCTTAAAAATCCCCTTAATGAATTTTAAAATATTTACAAATTAGAAAAATTCTATAAACAGGCTTAGGAAGAAGTATTCAAATAAAAGTTAAGACCCACAAAAAATACTTATTTAAGCTTATTTAATAGTTAGGGTTGTATTTAACCTTATAATCTAAGACTTGTAATTCTGTCTTTTTATTGTCATTTACAATCCTATATCCTGCTTTTTGAAGTCTTTGCTTTACTTGAGAAACTGAAAGTAATGCAGGGTCAAAATAAACAATTACATTATTTTGAGAAGCTTGAAATGAAATTTTCGCGATCCCTTCTTGAACCAATACTTTGGATAGCGCTAAATTGGCTAACTCCTCACTCGTTACAATTGGAATATTAAAAAAAGCTTGTTCATAACCATCTAGAGAAAGAGTTCTGTCTTTAAAAACAAAAAACCACCCTACTACAAGTAATATTAGAAGACACACAAGTAATTTTTTTGATAATTTCATTGTATTCCTATTTTACCATAATAATTTCTATTGAATAGATCTCTTTAGCATGAGACGTTAGGTTTATATGTATAATTATTTTTACTTACTACCAAAGACTTTAAATGTTATAAAAAAAGAAATACTTCTTTATTATTTAGTCATAGCCATATGCTCTTCATTGTGGCCTTTTAACATCTTAATCTTTACCTTAAGTGCTCTGTTTTTCCTATTATTAATAAAAAACACGTCCCACGTAGAAAAAACCGTACTAATCATACCCTTTTTCATTTTTTTTGCATTTTCACTTTCCATTTCTAATCAAACAAAAAACAAATGGGCTAATCGATCCCAAATTCAAAATATAAGTAAGGAAGAAAAACTCATTATTTTTTTTCTAGAGCCTTGCCCAAGCTTTTATAAGTATGTAAAAGTTAGAATTGAAAAAAAACAAATCAACGTACTAGTTTATGTGACCCCTGAATTTAATTCCCCTCCTAAATACGCTGATCGTTTCATGATTACAAATTTAAAGTCCATGCAATTCAAAAATAGAAATCCAGGGCAAAAAAAACATCCAAATTTTGAACTAAGTAAAAGTACGTCAGGGAGGATTCATACCAAAAAAGTAAGCCAATTAGAAAAAGGGAAGGCCTGTCCTATTAAACAAATGGCATTTAATTTAAGGACATCTATCATAAAGCTCTATCAAAAATGCCCTCTACCTGAAGAAACAGCACTTCTGAGTAGCTTAATAATAGGAAACAAAACAGTTTCACTCTCAAAACAAATCAATTCAACCTATAAAAAATTAGGCCTAACACATATGTTAGTGGTGTCTGGTTCACAAGTCGCACTACTTTCAACTTTATTTTTTACTATTCTTAGAACAGTTACACGAAACAACACCATTACCCTAGGCATGATTGCTTTATTTCAAACCATTTTTTATTTTATTACTGGTGGAGGAATTTCACTCTTCAGGGCCATTATTTTCAACTTTTTATGCCTATTTAACAAATGTTGTCACAAGAATCTTAATAAAACCCATATTATCTGTTTAACGACCATGTGCTTATTAATTATTGATCCTTTTATGCTCTTTGATATTGCCGCACAACTTTCTTACGCCGCAACGCTTTCTCTTTTATATGGAGTTCCGGCCATAGCCAGTATATTTTATTCTGAGTGGAGTAAAGAAAAAAAAGAGTTTTTGTCAGTTATCATAGCGCCATTTTTGTTTACCTCCCCATTACTTTGGGTACATTTTTATACTATTGCCCCGATATCATTAGTCTCTAACGGGATATTTATGATTTTAGTTGAAATAATTGTAGTTATTGGTTTCATTACAACAATATTAGGCTTGCTAGGACTCCCATTCGCAACATTAATTCTAACTGGCCTCTTAGTAGTAATTAAGGGAGTAAATACAGTGATATATAAATTAAGCGATATTCCCTACGCAACATTTTCATTATCGCCTCCTCCTTTATATGTAGTGTTACTTATTTATGCGCTTATGTTTACGGGTTTATATTCATTAAAAAACGACAAAACCAAAATCAAAAAAGGGTGCCTTACCATCATAATGTTACTGGTATCTTGGGCCTTTTTTAATAATATCCTCCCAAACCGTTACTATACAATTACCTTTATTGACGTAGGGCAAGGTGACAGCACGTTAATTACTACTCCTCTAAAAAAAAACATATTAATTGACACTGGTGGCATACAAAGAGGCAGAAATAGTACAAAAATTATCGCAGAAAATACAATTCTTCCCGTACTTAAATATTATTCAATTAATAAATTATCTCTTTTACTAATCAGCCACTATGACCAAGACCATTCTGGTGGGCTTAAATTCTTAAACAAGACACTCGCTATTGAAACTATTTTAGACAATTCAAATCCTACAAAAATAAAATTCAAGCAAAAGATGATGCCTCCACAAAGTCAAATTCAACTTGGAAAAAATGCAACGCTTACTCAACTATCTCCTGAGAGATACAACCCAGGAGAAAGCAAAAATAATAATTCACTAGTATGCAAGTTAGACATCGGAAAAATCTCTTTTTTATTTACTGGTGATATTGAATATAATATAGAACAAAAATTAATAAAAAAACTAGGAAACTCACTCAAAACTACGGTATTAAAAGTAAGTCACCATGGATCAAAAACCTCAAGCTCCGCACAATTTTTAAATATCTCAGAACCATTAATTTCTGTCATTAGTTGCTCCAAAAGAAATCGATACGGCCATCCAAATTTACAAGTAGTAGAGCGGCTAAAAAAAAAGAAGAGTATCGTCCTAAGAACTGACAAAAATGGGGCTATTTTATTCAAAACTGACGGTAAAAAGCTATACTACAAAACAATAATATAGTATATATAATATAAATGATTTACACAGTAGTTATGGCTGGGGGGAAAGGTACCAGGTTCTGGCCTCTATCAAGAGCGGTTAGAGCAAAGCAGTTTCTTAAGTTAATTGGAAATCATACCCTCATTGAAAGTACTATCAAACGTATGGAGTCTTTTTGTAAACGCGACAATATTTTTGTGGTAAGTAACGAAAGGCAAAAAAAACACCTAAATGACTTAGACTCCCTGATGCCTAAAAAAAACATTTTAAAAGAACCTATTGGAAAAAACACCCTTCCCTGTATAGGATGGGCCGCAAGTGAAATATTAAAAAAAGACAAAGACGCTATCATGGTAATTTTACCTTCTGACCATCATATAAAACCAAAAGGTGAATTCATTAAAACTATAAAAAAAGCTATTCAAGAAGTTAAAAAAAACAACACCCTAGTTACGATTGGAATCAAACCCAGTCACGCACACACCGGCTACGGATATATTGAAACCGAAAACAATAAAGAGTCTGTCTCTAAAGTAGTTGCATTTAAAGAAAAACCAAGCAAAAAAATGGCTGAAAAATACATAAAGAATGGTAATTTTTATTGGAACGCTGGAATTTTTATATGGCGAGCAGACTTAATTTTAGAGCTAATCGAAAAGCATCATCCCAAAAATGCCAAATTATTAAAAAAGCTTGGAAAACTCAAAAAAACTGACAAAAAAGGAATTGAAAAGTGCTTTAATGCATTTGAATCCATTTCAATTGACTATGGAATCTTAGAAAAAGAATCGTCAAGAATCAGACTTGTAAAATCAAGTTTTGAATGGAATGACATCGGAAACTGGAGTGCGCTTGAAGGGTATTTAAATCAAGACAAAAAAAAGAATTCATATAAATCAAATTTGATACAAATTAATTCCAAAGGGAATATTGCTTTTTCAGAAAAAAAACTAATTGCCTGTGTCGATGTTGAAAACTTGGTAATTGTAGAAACCGAAGACGCTATTTTAGTTCTCCCTAAAGAAAGCGATCAGAAAATAAAAGACCTTTATGAACTTTTGCCCTCAAAATACAAATAACTTCTTATTACTCATACAAAGTAATTCACCCGGAGAAGTATCCAACTGGGTCATTCCATTTATTAAACGATTCAAAAAAAGCGTTCCAGATTCAGATATCATCGTTTTTCTCACACCATGCCAATATTCCTCAAACCAAGAAGCTCGTATTCTTAGTGAATCAAAACTAGTGTCAAAAATAGTACCTAATACAGAAAGTATGAAACATATCTGTTCTATGCCATTCAAGGTAAAGCATTCATACAAAAATGGAGCCGTTTTATTTTTAGGAGGAGACCCTTTATATTCCTGGATTTTAAGTAAGAAATACAAACTACCATGCTATGGATATAGTGATCATAACAAATCTCTAGGATGGGGTTATAAAAAGTCATTTTTCAAAAATAAAGTGGGAGACTTAATGTCTGAAAAAGTAAATCAGTTTTTAGAAACTAATAATACACAATCACCAAAAGACATCGATATTTTATTTTTTACAGGCTCAAGGCCACAACACTTCAAAGCCTTTTTCCCCATAGTAATGGATACTATTAAGTCACTTAAAGAATTAAGTCCAAACTACACTATTAAAGTTCATATATCGCCCTTTATTACAGACACGCTTTTTAATTCGCAAGTTAAAGAAGCCCCTACTGATATAGAATTCACTAGAGAAGACGCCCTTAAAGTCATGGCAAAATCAAAGCTATTAGTGACATTAGCAGGTACAAATACAGCAGAAGCAATGTACCTCAATCTTCCAATGATAGTATTATTCCCACTAAACTTCCCTGATCTAGTTATTTTAGATGGACTCGCAGGTATTATTGAAAAAATCCCTATTATAGGGCCCTTAATTAAAAAACTAGTGTTGCTTTACTTAAGAAAAACCGTAAAATTTGTGTCTCATCCAAATAGACTTACAAATTCAGAAATTGTCCCAGAAATTATTGGAGTAATCGACTCGGAAGTACTAGCTTCTAAAGCTAATACTTTATTAAAAAACAAAAACGAATTAGAAAAAATAACCAACGACTTAAAAAGTATTCCTCACCCAAAGAACGTTTCAGAAACTATCCTCAAAGACATTACCAATCATCATCGCTATAAGTAGCTTTTTGAGGTTTGGGCTTTACATAATAGAACAATTTAAAAGTATCGATTCTGATATCTGGAACCACTTCTTTATTAGTAGCCAATAATATAAGTTGCATTTGTAATAAACCACCTGAAGTTCCAGTTTGAACTGGATTAAAGACATTATCCCCCATATCCGGGTTATCATCTACAAAATAACTAAATGGGATTATTAATACCTTCCAACCAGCCCAGTCTACTTTCTGTGAGTAAACAAACTTATCATCAAATTCAACTAACGATTGATCTTGTTCATGAACTTCAACAACCCAATTGTTGTTATCATCATCGTATAACTCGATTCTTAAAAATCCAGATTCAATCCCTTTTCCCCTCACAACAAGTTTAATGGCATTATAGGGTGAAGTGTCTATCCCCAAATAAGTGCCAATACCACCGACATACCACTCACTGGGGTTCCCTTTTAGTCCTAAGGAGGTTTGTTCTAAATAAGAGGCTTCCTCTTTATTATTTTCAACAAGAGACGTTTCGATGAGACCAAAATCCCACCATTCAGGGGTTCTTTCTATCTCACCATCTTCAAAATCATCAATTAAATAAACCGATCTTGCAGCACAAACCGTACTGGTAAAAAGTAGGATCAACAATAATAATTTCAGTATTTTATTTTTCATTAGTTTTAACCTGAATCTTCAATACATTTTTTGTGTTCTCAGTAATGCGAAACTGATTCGAAACTTGATACCCACCAACCCATGCTAATTGATTATCTATAAAAAATAAAGGAACTCTTAATCGTTCTAAACGATCTACTTTATTATCAATAAAGTAATCAGATACTTTTTTTCTACAATTCATACCAAATGGTTGAAATAAGTCTCCGGTCTTAAATGACCTTACAACAATTGATTTCCCTTCACAATGATCATAATTTAAATAGGCTATTGTTTTAGTAGACAATGGAACAAGCGGTTTGGACTTAATTACAGAAATATCAACTTCAGTGTTAATTTCGTCAAGTTTAACTACGCCTGGTACATTTTCTATCTGAGCAAGAAAAGAAGGGGCCTCAAGTTCAGTTTTTACCACTAACCTACTTTGAGTAACACAAATATGGGTAGTCTCAGCAAACACTAGCGACCCCGTTTTTTTAGTCAAAATCAACGTAGACAATGATAATATCTGACTCGCGTTTACATAAGATATCTTAAGTTCAGTCTGTTTCAAAAGAAAATTCAAAGAATACTCTAGCTCTAAGTCTGAATGTAGAGGTAATAAATCCAATTTAATATCAAAGCCTTCTTCACATTTATTGAATACAAGCCCTTCACATTTAGCTTTAAAATAGTTATCTACCCTGTTTTGATATTCAGAAAAATCAAGTAAATGATTTAAATAAGAAGAGTTTACTTCTTTAAATAGTGTGTCTTGAGATCTAATAAGATTGCGTTTAAATCGAGTACTTTCATTTGAAGAGTCAACACAAAAAGAGAGTTTGTTTTTTGATAGATACAACAAAATATCAGACTTATAAGTATCAAGTAAGGGGCGATAGACAGAACATCCTTCTGAAAGCTCAAAAGCCCGTCTAATAGGAGAGGTAAGGAGCCTTGTCCCTCTAAATAGTTTCAAAAGAAGACTCTCTCCCACATCATTTTTGTGATGTGCCGTTAAAATGGTAGTCATATGAGTGTCTTTAGAATAACAATCAAGGGCGTCATATCTAAGTTGACGCCCAGCCATTTCTAAAGAAATTCCTTTCTCTTTAGAATAATTTTGTACGGGCAATGTCTGAATTACATGATTAAACCCATACTGTTCAGAAAAAGATAAAATAAATTCTTTCTCTTTGTTTACTTCAGAGGGTCTTAGCCCATGATCAAAGTAAATTAAGGTTATATTTGAAGACGATGTTACAAAAGAGAGCAAACTATGAGCTAAACAAACACTATCTGAACCACAAGAAAAAGAAATAAGAATTTTACTCTCCGAAGAGAAGTCAAATAACAGAGTACGCATTACATAGAATCAGGAGCTGTAATGCCTAAAATACTTAATACTTCTTTAAGAACAAATTGAGTTTTTGACAGTAAAAACAAACGCTTAGACTTGTCTGGCTCTTCGGCATTTAATATTTGGCAATTGTGATAAAACAAATGAAAAGCTTTTGCTACATCAAACAAGTATTGCGCTAAAATATGAGGAGAAAACTTTACAGCAGACTCTAAAACTTTGTCATAAAGTTGAATAAGTAAGAGGCTTAAGTCACGTTCATAATTATTCAATTCTAAATATTCAGGACAAGGCACGACCTTAAGCTCTGATTTCTTAAGAAGACTAGCAATTCTGGCATGTGCATACTGAATATAATAAACCGGGTTTTCTTGTGACGATTTTTTGGCAAGATCCAGATCAAATTCAATATGAGTATCCGCACTTTTATTTAAAAGAAAAAATCTGGTAGCATCACAGCCAATATCTTCAACGACTTCGTCTAAGCTAATCATTTCACCTGTACGTTTTGACATCTTTACGGGCTTACCTTCTTTAACAAGGCTAACGAGTTGACCAATAATTACTTTAAAGGCCTCTGAAATGTCGCGTTCTTCATCTAAAAAAGACATGACCGCCGCCCGAACTCGTGGAACATATCCATGATGGTCTGCACCCCAAATATTTACTAAAAGATCAGCTCGACTAATTTTGTCAAAATGATATGCAATATCAACTAAAAAGTACGTATATTGGCCATCTGACTTAATTAGAACCCTATCCTTATCATCTCCATAATCTGTCGATTTAAACCACAATGCATCGTCTTTGGTATAGGATAATTCTTTTTTACTAAGCCAATCTATAATTAAGGCTACTTTTCCATCATTATGTAAGAGACTTTCAAAAAACCAAGTATCAAATTCAACCCCAATACTTGCAAGCGTACTCTTCTGCAAAGAAATCATTTTTTTGAGTGGATCTACATCACTTTTTGCGAGGTCCAAAATATAAGCGCCGTGGTATCCATCTTCAGGAATTGGGTTTCCCTCTTGAGCCGCCTTAACACTATCCTTAAAATGATTTACCTGACTCCCTGCATCATTAATATAAAATTCAGTTAACACAGTATGTTGCGAATACTTAAGTATTGAAGCAATAGCACTTCCCAGTACCGCCCATCGTCCATGACCTATATGAAGTGGGCCTGTTGGGTTAGCTGATACATATTCTAACAATATTTTTTGGTTTGATGTCTTAAAATCAGGTACTGTTTCAATTGTTTGGAGGCGTTCTAATAAATAATTAGGTTTAAGCGTAATATTTAAAAATCCTGAAACAGGATTAAAGTCTACTATTTCAGAAATTTTATTATCTTTCAATTTACTCTTGAGATCTTCTGCAATAAGAGGCGGCGCTTTTTTAAGCGTTTTAGCAAGCTGAAAAGAGACATTACTTGCATAGTCACCATGGTCAGGGTTCTTTGGGCGTTCCAATTTGAGATCTATATTATCAAAACCTAACTCTTTAAGTGCTTGTGATAATTGAGTTTCAAGCTCTTTTTTTATCATTGTATAGTTTCTTATTAATGTTAGTCGTTAGAGAAAATAAATTTTATTTTCTCTTTCACTACAGAAGTTTTTGATAACAACGCCACATATTCAGCCTTATTAATGATGTCCTTAGGTCTAAATTGATTGCTTGGAGATAAAATACCCCAATTTAATGCCTTCTGAATATAAGGTCTTGCCCAATGCGTTTTAGACACGTCCCAATAAGGCAAAGGAACTTCTTCAAAATATTGATTAGCCATTTCTGGCTGCAATAATTCTATAGAACGAACTACAGCTGTAATTACTGCTGCACGTGGCATGGCTTTGTTTGGATAAAAGTTTTGTTCAGCGTCTAGTGACATTATTTTGTTTTGAAGGACAGTCATCAAAATAGGGTAAGCGGCATTGCCTAAAGACACATCAGCAATTTCCTTAACTTCGGCATTATCAGAAGGCTCTAAGTCAAACGAATTAGCTAGAAGAACAGCAAATAGCTCCTTGTTAACACCCTGTTTAGGGTCAAAATTTTCAGTCTCTTTAGTAATTCCCATATATCTAAACTGAGCTGCAATAGACTTAAGCCAATGAGAGTCTAAGTCTAGGTAAGATTGAAGTTGAAAAACACTGATATTAGAGCTTGAACCCAATGCATTTACTTCATAATCATTTCTTCCTTCATAAGCAGGCAGAAACACTGAAAAGTTCCCCATTAAATCAGGTTTAACCACTTCTCCTTGAATATTAAATTCGTCAGTAGGAAAAACAGTCCCTTTAAACTCAACTGTATCAGAAAAAACGACATCACCTTTTAGAGGAGAGTCAAACTCTATCTTTCTCAAATCTTTCATTTGCTCTGCTTGGTCTTTTACAAAATCATTAACTGGAACAAGAGCCAACATCATGTCATTATTGGAAAGTTCAAACCCAGAGTCAAAATCAACTATATTGTTAAGTTCATCACTCACTGCTGACAGTTGACTAGCTATATCAATCATCCCGCTAACTGTCATAAGTTGTTCTGGATAAAACATAGTAGAAGACTCAATTATATTATTAGCCAAAGCCGTTCTAATAAATTTGGCTGACCAATGTCCAGAGTCGATATCAGAAAAGGAAAGTGACTGGTTAGATTGATCAAATTTAAGCTCTAAGGCCCTTACCAAAGTCATTATTAGTTCTAATTTATTAATCTGCTCTTCAGGCTTAAATTGACCATCAGGAAATTCCATCATGTATTTCTTTTTTGTAACAAATCCAACAAAGGGATATTCCCAAGACTCTTTTGGCACATCCATAAAATTAACTTTATATTTAGCCCTGTACTTATCCTTTAACAGTTTAGAAACGAAGTAAGCTAAATCACCTCTCGTAAACTTATCGGACAAGAGTCTTTCTTTTGTTGGATTAAATAATAAATCTGTATTAAAAAAATAAATAAACTGCTTACGATTATAGGAATATTTTTCAATATCACTTGGAGTATGTAGCTTTACCACATTCCGTTTGACACTAAAAATATTGTTGTCTGGTGTGATAAACGAAATTAAAAGAGATTGTTTCCCTTCTTTTTTCAAGTAAACTTCCTGAAAAAAACCACCGTCAGAACGTAGACGGACCATTTCACCATTTACAAAAGTTTGGGTTTTCATGTTGTTAGAACCTTTAACCGGTATTTTGGACTTAACTGTAATCATATTCTTATTGGGTAAGACTACATTCGCAAAATCAACATACGTTTCAGGAATATCTTCAAAAATAATATACTGTGAAAGGTCTTCGGTTGATATCGCTGGGCTTGGCTCTGAAACAGGTCTCTCTTCCGGAATACTGACCTTCGAAGCATTTGCCATTGCATCTTTTTTGATTTCAGCCTTTTTGGCAGTCATTTCTTTTGCTTTTTTCTTAGCAATTCGTTTTTCTCTTAATACAGCTTTTTTCTTTTCTCGCTTGACTCGTCGCTTTTCAAGTTTTTCTTTTGAAAAGAGTACTCCTTGTGTATTACTTTCTTTGGGAGCTTCACTGGAAAGTTGAGAAAAAGCAAACAGAGAGTTTGCATAGGCAAAAGTCAAAACGATAACAAGACTAACTGATATTAATTTATTCATATGCACTTCCTTAAAAAATAGGAGTGGTGCCGAGAGGCGGAATCGAACCACCGACACAGGGATTTTCAGTCCCCTGCTCTACCGACTGAGCTATCTCGGCCTAACTTATATTCTAGTGGAGCCGACGATCGGAATCGAACCAATGACCTACTGATTACAAATCAGTTGCTCTACCAACTGAGCTACGCCGGCACCAAAGAAGACTAAAGTCTATCAAAATGACTTTTTATTGTAAATTAGTATTTCTAAATCTTGTTTTGAATAAAGCTAAATTACCCTAGACAAGTTCTTTTTGTCTTACGATAAGTCCACCTTTTAAACCTCTTTCAACCTGAGTTCTCTCCAAGCTATTCAAAGGCTGTCGAACCCCCTTTTTAAGCAGCCTCAAGGTCGATTCAAGAGAAATCTGCTTTTCTAAAGGATCTCCATACCGTTTCAATCCTTTATAGTTTTCAAGGATCCTAAAAACAATTTCCACTACCTCACTTTTTTTATACTCATTTTTACTTTCTTCAAGTTTTGCATTACAAATTAACATTAAAAATTCACCTAAATATTTATAATTAAGTCCCATTGCCCTATTTTCTTCGCAAATTCTAAGAAGTCGACTTAGTTTATTTTTCTGGGGACTTGTTAAAAAGTCATTAGAATTATTCAAAAAAAATAGTTAGGGATTGAATTTCTTTTGTTTGAACTAAAAAGGGAATTAACCTTTTTCTAAAAAATACTGTTGTTGGATGTGTACTTATTAAGTGTTCAGTCAGTTTTTCCCCAAGCAACATAAATCGCAAGTATAAAGACTGCTCAAGCAAATTATAGAAGTGAGCAAAAGAGCCATTCATTCGCCCTCCAAAGCTAACCCCACAGTCGTTTTTCAACCAATATAGGAAGCCTTCTAAGTTTGTAAGGAGATCCGTCTCTGCCCTCACAAGTCTGTCAACCGTTGTACGTAATACTAAACAAGACACAGTTCCCGTAATTAAGGTTGAAGGATTTTTCATTTTTTTGGCCAGCTTTGAAACCGAGTGTCTCAACTGGGTTTGAATGATCTTGTCAGCAGATTCTTTCATTAACAAATAAACTCTTGCGACCAAAGGCTCAAGAGCCACCCTGCCGTCTGAGTTTAATTTATTTACATCCACTTTATTCGTCATTAATAAAACATCAATTATTTCAGCAGTTCTGGCTCTATGAAGTGGAGTATCACCACCACATTTAGGCACGACTCCCTTTATCCAATCCGTCGTATTACTCTCCACGCCTACATTCACATCAGCGCCACACTTAATCAACCCTTTTAAAACGCCAGCATTTTTTACGGTATGTATTGGAGCCTCTCCACTATTATTTCGTGAATTCAAGTCCGCTCCATTTTGTATCAAAAACAATACAACTTCCATTGAGGAAGCAATGTGTAGCGGTCTATTTCTTTCATTGTCTATGCACTCATTTACACTTAACTTATCAACCGTAAGAGACAAAGTAATGGCTTCAATATTATTCTCAAGAAGTGCACATTCAAAAGAAATTAATTGAGGTATTTTTTCCAATGGGGGAGAGGGTAAACGAATATTATATTTTTTCCGAGAGTCCGGATCTCTTATCTCTAAGTTGTTAAAAGGCATCGCAGGTGAAAAATCATCTTTCTTTCCTTATTTTAAAAAATTATTTCCAAATATTGTAGCATAAAATAAAATTTCACACTCTAAAAACCGAAATAATTCTATGCGGAGCAACATGCCCTTCCTTTGTTTTTAAATTATCTTCTTTATCTAGTTGTTGTAATAAAGAAACAGGCGTACTCCATTCGGTAGGACGTTGCTCTTTAATTGTTGTCATAAGTACATCTGAACTCAAGTCATGTTTTAGTCCGGCACAGTCAGCCCACTCTATTAATTGTGATGGAGAAGGTAACTTATAAATATTTCTCATACCAGCATATTTTCCTTTAGGCTCAAAAACAAACTTCTCTTGAGTCGGATAAACAATCGTTTCCAAAACCACTTTTCCCCCTGGACGTAATACTGTCTTAATTTCTTTTAACAAATGAACGGGGTCTTTATGATGATATAAAACCCCCATACAAAAAACAACGTCGAACTGTGACTCAAAGGCATCTAACTCTCCCCAACCAAAGGGTAGAAAATGGAGTTGATTTAAGGGTGTCAACTTTTCAAAAAATTGAAATTGCAAATAAAAGGGCGTCGTAGGATCTAAACCCAAAACCAACTCAGGATTATGCTCAAGCATACGAAACATAAAATAACCGTTTCCACAGCCTAAATCTAAGACTCTTTTATTTTCTAAAGTTGGAATACATTTTTTCAGACGATCCCATTTCATTTGGCATTGCCATTCAGAATCAATTAAAAGGGAATTAATAGCAAAAGGGCCCTTCCGCCATGGTTTAAATGAGATCATTACTTCTTGTAACAATTCAAACTCATTCTTTAAAAGCGGAATATTAAAGTGAACCGCATCATTTTTAACTGACCATTCAGAATTTGTGTAGAAAGGAAGCCTACTGTATGACTCAAACAAAGAAAGATTTAAAGGATAATTAATAATTTCAGAACGCTCTTTTAACCGTTTATATAAACGCTTTTCATCAGCGATAAGGCTCTGATCATTAAGTGTATTGAGGGTTATCTCTACGTCATTAGAAACAAAGTCGAACAATTCCATCCAGACATTATATAGTAAAAGAAGATATTATTTATCTTTTTTTAGCGCCTTTAATAAAGGATCTAATGGAATTTCAGCACATTTGGTACACTAGTCTGAATATCCATACGGAAGGGTTAAGGTATTGTTATTTATAATTCCGCCGCAAGAGGCTTCTGCAATAATCAAGCTATAGCCACTTAGAATATTTTTAAAACACTAGTTGCTGTGTAAGGTTCTTGCTGCCAAATTAAAGTCGCCTTTAACCCAGTCTTGGATAGGTTCAATTATTTTTTTAGAAAGAGACTCTAATTGTTTCTGCTCATCAGTTGTAAAGCTAGAGAGAACAAAATCTGCTAAGTCCCATTTCTCAGGCCTAGGACCGACTCCTACACGTAGCCTAGGAAAAGCCTGTGTTTTGATAAGCTGAATAATAGACTTCATTCCATTATGAGTTCCAGCGCCACCTTTTTCTCTTAATCTAAGTTCGCCAAACTCAATATCTATATCATCATAAATAACCAAGCAATTTTGAGAGGGAATTTGATAGAAACTAGCAATTAACTGTACCGCTTCTCCAGACAAGTTCATAAATGTATTAGGATAAATTAAAAATACTTTTTCAGACTCCACGAGACCTGAATACATCCTAGACTTAAATTTGTTTCCAACTTTATTTAATGACAAGGCTTTTACAAGTACATCACCAAACATAAAACCTACGTTATGACGCGTATTTTCGTAATCTTTCCCTGGATTTCCTAAGCAAACTATTAAATTCATGCCTAATATAATAGTGGATGTTTCTAAAAGAAGAAAGTATGCATACATAATAAAAATTATAAATCAGATAAAATTAAATTTCATAACATCCTTAGTTCAGGGTCCTGAACTAAAATGATGCCACTCATAGAGGACTTGCTGGGAGTACTATTTTTGGTTTGTCTGAATTGGAACTTTGAGTATGAGTCTCTATAACTGGCCGATGAACATGTACTTTTACTGAGAGACCGGATGGTATCTGCGTTGGCATAATACTACCCCTTATTTTTTAATAAATTTTAGATAAAAAAAGTGTAGCATATTAAAATTTTTATCAAAGTTTTGGAGGGGTTCTACATTGTTTTTTCAGGAAAATTACTTACCATAAGACGAAAGTCCAGCTTTTTTAGCTTTTCTAATGACATGCAGCATAGACACCATTTGTCGCCTAGTTCTATATTCTACACCTGTGGATAATGAGTCCATTTCTTGCCCATGTCGAGCAATAACACTTGGCGATTTCTTTACTGACAATATTTGTGATGGGTACACACTTCTATAACCAGTCATCAAAAAACTAACCACACAAGACACAGCTGCAAACGAAGCCATATTAGAACCAAACAACTCTACCGCTAAAATACATGCAGAAATAGGTGTATTTGCTGCACCAGCCAGAACACTCACCATCCCCACAGCGGCAAATAAACCAGGATCTAAGCCAAACAAGTTTGCAAAAAAAACACCCGCCGTAGCCCCAATAAAAAAGATGGGTGTCAAAATCCCTCCACTTCCACCTAAACTTAATGTAATGCAAGTAGCTACAGACTTTATAATAAAGGCATACCAAATAATTTCGCCCCCAGACAATGCGTGATCAATAACGTGCAAACCTAAGCCTAAGTAGTCAGTAGAAATAAAATAAGCAATCATTACAAGTAATACGCCACCAATAATTCCTTTTAATGGAGGCCAAACATGTAATTTATTAGACAGTCTATGTGAGTATTTCATAAGCTCGATAAATGCAAAAGAGACTAAGCCAAAAAACACACCGGCTAAAACCAATTCCAAAAAATAAGTGATACTAAAATTCATGGCATAATCCTGAAAATGATGTCCATATCCCACACCAAAGTTCATAGCCATATGATAACCAACCATTCCAGAGATAAAAGAGGGTAATAGTACTTCATATAAAATTCCACCCACAAACAACACTTCTACTCCAAATATGGCTCCAGCAATTGGTGTACCAAAAACAGCTGCAAAACCGGCACTAATTCCACAAATTACTAACTTTTTACGGTCACTCTGAGAAAAATTAAACAGATTTGAAAGAACAGAGGCTAAACCAGCTCCAATTTGAGCACAAGGACCTTCTTTCCCCGCAGATCCGCCTGATATCAACGTTAATAGTGTAGTAAATAACTTAATAGGAATAATTCGAGCGCGAAGTTTTCCATTATCTCTGTGAATAGCTTGAATTACCTTTTCAGTACCGTGTCCCTCAGAGTCTGGAGAAATATAAAATGTAAAAAGAATACTGATAAATAGAGCGACAGGAAGAAAGAAGTAATACCAAGATACTGTGCCTGCAAAAACAATTCCTAATTCAAGTAATCTTAAAAATATTGCTGTAGATCCACCAACTAAGGTCCCAATAATAACAGCCAAAAATGACCATTTAAAAATACTCAAAAAAAATCAAAGATTCTTCTGTTAATACTAGAAACCTACGTCTTGAACTATTACCCATGACAAACTCCAGTAAAAAAAATTTATTAACTTATTAAGTTATCGTCAAATTCAATTTTAAATTTCACTAAAAATACCAAATAATAGTAAAATGTATATATTGCAGTTAAAATAATTGTAAATAGATACTGAATCAACATAGTGCAATTAAAAGGTAGACACAAGAAAAACATTCACCATGACACAACTTAAACTAATCACTACTGCGGACCAGTCCTCAAGTCTACTTAATCAAGAGCTCAATGAAACGTACCACTCTAGGCACGGTGCTCTACAAGAATCTGAACATGTTTTTATTAAATATGGCTTAAACTATTTTTCAGAAAAAGCACTTCAATCTGTAGACATTTTAGAAATTGGATTTGGTACAGGGCTCAATACCCTACTTACCTTTGTAAAAAAAAAAGATACCCAGTCAATAAACTATACAACACTCGAACCCTTTCCAATTTCCTTAGATATTGCCAAACAACTGAACTATTGTAGTCAATTAAAGCTCCCCGAAAAAACATTGTTACAATTTCATAGGCTATCACCGAATTTAGAACACAAGCTGGGCGACACTTTTACTTTTAAGAAAATTATTAGTTCAATTGAACCCCCTTATCCTAAAAATACAACTTGGATACATAAAAAATACACACTCATTTATTACGATGCTTTTGGGCCTAGAGCACAGGAGAAAATGTGGACTGAAAGTTGTTTTAGGCTTGCCTATTCTCTACTAAAACCAGGAGGGATTCTAGTAACTTTTTGTGCAAAAGGTGAAGTTAAAAGACACTTAAAGACATGTGGATTTACAGTAGAGACACTTCCCGGCCCACCCGGAAAAAGAGAGATGACCAGGGCTATAAAAAATGAGTAACGAATTACCCAGCGATAAAAAAAAAGAAGAATTAAAAACGCTAATGAAAAGCTTAGATGTTTTTGAAGACGACCTAGAAGAAACGTTCGTACATGGATCAGGAAAGGGAGGACAAAAACAAAATAAAACCAATAATTGCGTTATACTAAAGCACAGCACTTCTCAAATGACTATTAAGTGCCAAAAATCACGCTCAAGAGAATTAAATAGGTTCTTTGCAAGACGGCTACTCTGCGAAAAACTAGATACGCTAAAAAACGGAACCCTCTCTCAAAAAGCCAAAAATATTGCCAAGATTCAGAAACAAAAAAAGAAAAGAAAGAAGAGACACAATGAAAAGTCAGGCTAATATACAATGGTTTCCAGGTCATATGACCAAAACTAGAAGAGAATTTCAAAAGACGCTCCCAACAGTTGATATTGTTATAGAACTAAGAGACGCCCGCATTCCAGAAGCGAGTAAAAACCCATTAATTGACAGCTTACTCAAAGACAAACCCCGAATTATTTGTCTTACCAGAAAAGACCTCGCTGACCCAGAAGAAACAAAAAAGTGGTTAGATCACTACGGTTCAAAAAATAATGTTGTTGCTTTAAATGCATTACAAGCAAAAGATGCTAAAAAATTACTATCTCTTAGTAAACGTATAGTCAAAACGCCTGACAGAGCTTTTTTTGAGCATAAAATTATGATTGTGGGCATTCCAAATATAGGAAAATCAACCCTCATTAACACATTAATGGGTAAAAAAAGAACAAAGGTACAAAACAAACCTGGCGTCACAAAACAAACATCCTGGATACCTCTAGAAACGGGCATAGTTCTTTTGGACACACCCGGAATTCTCTGGCCAAAATTTGAAGACCAAAAATCTGCCAAGCTTTTAGCCGCCACCGGTGCCATTAAAGACACCCATTTTGAAGAAGACGATATTGCTTTATTTGTAATAGAGTTTTTAATGAAAAACTATCCAGACAAGTTAAAAGAGAGATATAAGCTTAAGCAACTACCAAGCTCAGCTATAGATTGTATCTACGAAATAGGAAAACGAAGAGGATGCCTAGTAAAAGGTGGGGAAGTAGATGAGTACAAAGTATACGATATTCTTCTTAACGAATTTAAAAATGGAATAATTGGAAATTTCACACTAGAAACAGTGTGAATTATCTATGTTTTCTAAACTGAACAACCACAGGACAGCCTGAGTAACCAAAATATTGTCTAATACGTTTTTCAACAAATCGTACATAAGTATTAGTGATATTTTCTCGATGATTTACAAAAATAACAAAAGTTGGAGGACTACTTTCAGCTTGAGTGGCATAAAACACCTTCACATCTTTTCCATATTTTGCCGTAGGTGGGTTTCGTTTTATCACTTGCTCTACAAACTGATTTAGATGAGAGGTAGATATTCTAGTGTTAGCACGTTCAATAATTTCAGGCACAATTTTAAAAATATCAGACAATCCTTTAGCTTTTTTTGCAGAACCATAAAGCATTGGATAGTACTGTAAAACGGGCATGTCGCTTACAAGTAATTTCGTAAATCCTTTTTCTTTCACATCCGAGTCTTCCATTAAATCCCATTTATTAATAAATAAAATCATGTTTTTCTTGGCATCAATAACGGCCTGAACATTTCGTTTGTCCTGGTGAGACATCCCTTTATTGGCGTCAATTACTACAATAACAAGGTCTGATTCTTCAATCGTTTTGTTAGTTCTAACTACCGAATAAAACTCAATAGCTTCGGCGTTTCTAAATTTCTTTCTAATTCCAGCCGTATCTATTAAGCAAAAAGTTTGTTTATTGTGTCTAAAGTAAACTGACACACTATCTCTGGTGGTCCCTTCTACATCTGACACAATCACCTTGTCTTCTTCAACAATAGCATTAAGCAAACTAGACTTACCTACATTTGGGCATCCCAAAAATGAGATGTTATATACTGCTTCAAGTTCTTTTCTAGATCCCTTCGCAAGACCATCTGTAAGTGTTTTAAGCATTACCTCAACACCATGGCCTTGAACAGAAGATATTGGAAATAACTCTTTAAACCCGAGTTTTAAAAATTCTGAAAGTTGATCATGTCTTTGTTTATTGTCCATTTTATTAACAGCTAAAATTACTTTATCTTGATATGGACGCAGAAATTTAGCCATATCCCTATCTTCAGTTTGCAAGCCATTGTGACCATCAACCACCATAATCACTTTAGTGGCATTTTTGATAGCCATTTTAACTTTTTCTACAACTTCAACCTGAATAAGGTCAGTTTCTTTTTTCTGCATAGAAACGCCACCACTATCAATCAACATAAAAGTATGGCCATTAACTGTAACCGGAAATGACACTAAATCCCTGGTCACACCAGGCTCATTTAGGGTAATAGTTTTCTTCTTTTTTAGAATACGATTAATCAACGTACTTTTACCTACATTGGGACGGCCTACAATTACTACTTCTTCTAGCTTGCTTATACTCATAAATGCGATTATAGCAGGGAAAGAGCAGTGCCACCACTTGAACGACGTAAGGCAACAATCTCAGCAATTTTTGAACTAAGCATTTTTGGACTTAATGGATAGATCGTCACCCACATCTTCTCTAGATAAGATATCTCCCAATGAGATGAGCTGAGGTAAGGAGTTTTCTGTAGATCAAAAGATAAATTATTATCTGGTATGATTATAAACATGAAAAATATCATTTTTATGGGAACGCCCCAATTTTCTGTACCAATACTAGAAAAGTTACTCAAAGACATCTCTGCAAAGTTTCACGTTTTTTCAAAACCAGATAAAGCTAGAGGACGAGGACAAATAACATCACCATCCCCCGTAAAAGAATGTGCAACTAATCATAACCTTCCTACTTACACACCCACATCCAAAGAAGAATTAGCAGGCGAGGTGACGAAAATAGATCCAGATCTAATCATTGTTGTCGCCTACGCCATGATCCTTCCAAAAAGTGTTACTGATAACTATTTTTGTATCAATATCCATGCCTCTCTTCTACCAAAGTACAGGGGGGCATCACCCATACATAGTGCCCTTCTCAATCAGGACGAAGAAACTGGAATAACCTTAATCAAAATGAACGAAAAAATGGACGAAGGTGATGTTTTAGAAGTAAAAAACATCACCATAGAAGACAACGACAACTTAAATACGCTCGAGAATAAATTAGCTCTTATCTCCGCAAAACAAATCGTAAACTACTTACAATTAAATCAAGATCTTCAAAATGCAGTTTTGGCGCCTCAAAACAAAGAGAAAGCAAGTTACTGTTATAAAATTACTAAAGAAGATTTATCGTTAAACTTGTCTGACACTATCCATACTAACTTAGGAAAAATTAAAGCGTTCGCACCTAAACCTGGTGCAAAATTAACTAAGAACGGTAAAATTATTAAAATAATCGATGCCAAAATAGAAGACAGTAAGCTCATACCCTTAATTGTTAAACCAGAAGGGAAATCAGAAATGCCATACAAAGACTACTTATTAGGACATCCAGAAGGACTAACACTATGCTAGCAAAACGTATTATTCCTTGCCTAGATGTTGCTGAGGGTCGTGTAGTTAAAGGAACCAACTTTGTAAATTTAAAAGATGCAGGTGATCCAGTTGAATTAGCTGTTCATTATAATAATCAAGGAGCCGATGAACTTGTCTTTTTAGACATTACCGCAAGCTCAGACAAAAGAACGACATTACTTCATCTAGTTAAAGAAGTTGCCAAAAAATTATTCATCCCTTTTACAGTTGGCGGAGGAATTAATGATATTTCAATCATAAGTGATGTATTATATGCAGGCGCAGATAAAGTATCTATCAATACAGCTGCTGTTAAAAACCCTAATTTAATAGATCAAGCCAGTAAACGATTCGGTGCTCAATGTATTGTTACAGCTATAGACGCAAAACGAATTAAGGCACATTCTAACTGCACCTACCCCATTTTAGAAGTGCAAGTAGACTCTGAAAGCAAATGGGAGGTTTTTACTCATGGCGGGCGACATCCAACCGGAATCGACGCCGTTAAATGGGCCTCGTTCCTTAATAAAAAAGGAGCTGGAGAAATACTATTAACCTCAATGGACGCTGACGGCACTAAAGCCGGTTACGACATTGAACTTACTGCCGCTGTAAGTAAGGCCGTTAATATCCCTGTAATTGCTTCTGGAGGAGCTGGTAACACTCAACATATAGTAGACGCGCTTAACGTTTGCGACGCAGCTCTTTTAGCCTCTCTTTTGCACTTTAAAGAGTTAACTATAGACGAAATCAAATCTAAAGCTAAGCAAGCTAACCTACAAATACGTTAAAACACCTTAAGAACTACACGTTTAAGAAAAAAAAATACCGGGAATACTGTCACTATACCCAAGATAGGAAAAAAAATGTCAAATAAAATAATTTTTACAAATAATAAATTAAGCGTACCCAATACTATTGAAATCCCTTATATTTCTGGAGATGGAATCGGAAAAGAAATCTGGGAGGCAAGTCAACCTGTTTTTGATGCCGCGATTAAAAAAATATACGGTGTAGAAAAAAAAATAATTTGGAAAAAATGCCTCGCAGGAAGAGAAGCCTATGACCAAACGGGCGAGTGGATGCCAGAAGCATCTCTTGAACTTATTAAAGCTCACTTAGTTGCCATAAAAGGCCCCTTAGAAACACCAGTCGCTGGAGGAATAAGATCGCTTAACGTTTTATTAAGACAAACATTTGACTTATTTTCTTGTGTACGACCAATTAAATGGGTTGAAGGCGTTCCTAGTCCAGTTAAAAATCCACAGAATGTGGACATGGTCATTTTCAGAGAAAACACAGAAGACATTTACTCAGGAATAGAATGGAAAGCAGGCTCTGAAAAAAGTGATGAATTAATAAAGTTCCTTCAAGACAAAATGGGAACAGACACAATACGATTCCCAGAAAATTGTGGAATTGGCATCAAACCTATTTCAATTGAAGGCAGTAGACGCATAGTAACATCCGCCATTAAATACGCCATTAAGCATAATCTGCCTAGTGTCACCATTGCACACAAAGGAAATATACAAAAATATACTGAAGGTTTATTTAGAGATGTAGGATACCAGGTAGCCGAAGAAACTTTTAAAGACCAAACATTTACTTGGATGCAATACGAAGCTATTAAAAAAGAAGAAGGTATTGAAAAAGCAAACAACGCACTAGAAAACGCTCAAAAATCAGGTAAAGTCATAGTTAAAGACTGTATCGCAGACGCTTTTTTTCAAAACTCACTCCTTAATCCCCAAGACTATAGCGTAGTAGTCACAACTAACCTTAATGGAGATTACATCTCAGATGCGCTTGCAGCCCAAGTAGGTGGCATTGGAATATCTCCAGGTGGAAACATCAACTATTTAACAGGATACGCCATTTTTGAGGCCACTCACGGAACAGCACCAACAATCGCAGGACAAAAAAAAGCAAATCCATGCGCCTTACTACTTTCAGGTGTAATGCTCTTTAGATATATAGGATGGAACGAAGTTGCAGACAGTATCGAAAACGCTATTGATATCTCTATTAAAAACAAAACCGTAACAGCTGACTTTAATATGCCAAATGCAAAAATTAAAGATACATTTACCTTTGCTGAAGAAATAATTAAAAATCTGTAACCAAATAGCCTAAACTTGCACATTAACAACACTCAAGGATATATGCTACTCTTGTTCCTGTTATGAAACGAAAAAAACGTGTTGTATTAGGTATGAGTGGTGGAGTAGATTCTTCGGTAGCAGCAGCTCTCTTAAAAAAAAGAGGGTACGATGTTATTGGAATCACTATGCAATTGTTGCCTAAAGAGAGTGAAAAAAGATCGGCTTGTTGCAATATCGACTCCATCAGTGACGCCAAACGAGTCGCCAACAAACTAAATATTCCACATTACACTATTAATATTAGAGAGGCGTTCAAAGAAAACGTAATAGACCTCTTTGTAAAAGACTATATGATGGGACTTACTCCTAATCCATGCGTTGAATGCAATAGAACTATTAAATTTGATGAGCTTAAAAAAGTAGGCAAAGACCTAAAGGCAGACTTTGTGGCCACAGGTCATTACTGCAAAATCACAAAACACCCGCATAAAAGTAAATTTTACCTAAAAAAGGCAAAAGACCTTAGAAAAGACCAATCTTACTTTCTTTATATGCTTTCTGAAGAACAATTAAAGGAAACCCTTTTTCCTTTAGGCGGATTCACAAAACCAGAAATCAGAGAAATGGCCCATAAATTCAAATTAATAAATGCTGACAAGTCTGAAAGCCAAGAAATTTGCTTTGTAACAAAAGGGAAATACCATGAGTTTATTGAACAACAAGTTGAGAAGAAACAACTAAAGCATGGCCCGATCTTAAATCACGAAGGTGAATTAATGGGCGAGCATAAGGGTATACACCATTACACAATAGGCCAAAAAAAAGGATTATTCTTAAAAGTCCCCCACCCTATGTATGTCTATAAAATTGATGCCCAAAACAACACAATTCATGTAGGTTTAAAAGAACATTTAGTTAGCTCAGTATTTACATTAATAAATTGCGCTTGGGTTAGAAAAGATGAAAACTTAGAAGGAAAAACATTCGATATTAAATGTAGATATCAAATGGTTCCATTTAAAGCAAAAGTGCTTTCTCATCATAATAACGAGGTCAAACTTGAAGCATTAAGTCCACAAGAATGCATTACACCTGGTCAGTCAGGGGTACTATATAAAAACGATTTTGTTATAGGTGGCGGAAGTATAAAAACATCCTAAATTTGCTTTTTGGGTTTTAAGTGTGATTAAATTATTTTATGGACTTAATACAACACTATTTTTTAATTGTCTTTTACAAGCTATACCCATATGTACATACACATTTTGTAAGCTACCTAATCATACTCGGCATAAATCTTTTCCTAATTAAAATTACGTGGGATAAAATTAACGGTATGAGTGGTAAAAACTCTGGTAACTTATTGTTGAAACTGATTATGTTTTCGTTTGAAGGGCTTTTCATTTTGTATGCAATATGGTTTATACTGATTCATTTTCACACATTTAGACTCTTAGAGACCGCCACTACAGGTTAAATTACTATAGTCTAGCCGCTTCAATTATTGCTTTCATCTTATTATAGTCTTTTTTGCCTGGCACTTGTTCAACACCCGAACAAACATCTATTCCGTAAGGATTCACAAGTTGAATCGCTTTCTTAATATTCCCCTCATTTATCCCACCGGACAAAATTACAGAAGTGTCAAATTCTTTTGCTTTTAAAGCGATACCCCAGTCAAACGACTGTCCAGTACCACCCACCTTTCCGTCTACCTTGGTATCTAACAACATACCAGACACGATGCCCTGATACTGAGAAATACCATCAATATCGTCAATCTCAGAAATACTAACTGCCTTAATAACACGTCGTTTCATGTCAAGGCAAAAATTTGGAGTTTCACTGCCATGCAATTGAATTAGATCTAGCCGACATTGGTCCACTAAAGCATCGATTTCCTCTTTGCTATGATCTACGAACACGCCAACCATTTGTACAAAAGGAGGTACAAACAGAGCTATTTCTTCAACAACATCTGCACTTACGAATCTTGGGCTATCTTTATAAAAGATAAAACCTAGAGCATCCACGCCCAATGCAATTGCGTCTTTTGCATCTTCTCGGTTAGTTATTCCACATATTTTAGTTTTCATGAGTTAGGCCAATCTATCAAAAATAATATTATTTCACAATCGTTTCGTAAAAAACGATATCATACCAGGGTGAGTTACCAACCCTTCACCAATAAGTACCGCCGAAAACCCTGCCTTTTCAAGCTGATCAAGTTCGGCTGCTGTGGTATACCCACTCTCCGCTACAAATAAAACATCGCTAGGTAAACTTTTTTGAAGTTGATCTAAACGAGTAAGCCCTAAATTCAAATCTACCTTAAAAGTATTTAGATCTCTATTATTAACACCCACAATTCTAAGGCCATCAAGACCGCTCAGCTTACTAAGAGCCTCTTCACTGTGTATTTCCATAAGCACCTCTAAGTTAAGGTCTTTGGCTAAATTCAAGAGCTCCTGAGCCTTTTCAAGGCTTAATATGTCTAAAATCAACAAAATAGCATCTGCACCCAATATTTTAGATTCGTAAACCTGAATAGAATCAATAATAAAATCTTTTCTCAAGATGGGAAGATTTCTATTTTTCTTGACTGTAGAAATAAAGCCTGGATCTCCTAGAAAATAATTAATTTCTGTTAAAATCGAAAACGCTGAGGCCCCTTTTTCTTCATACCTCTGAGATAACTTTATTATGTCAAAATCAGGATTTATTAAACCTTTTGATGGGGATGCTTTTTTAAGTTCCCCAATAAGAGAGAGAGAAGATCCTCTCAAAGAATCATAAAAAGACTTAAATGAGTAACTCACATCTTCTACTTTATCTACAAAAGCAGAAATACCTTGTGATTTAAGAGCTACAATTTCTTTTTCTTTTTTATCTAATATTTTACGTAAATAATCTTGAGGATTAAGCATATTAATACTTATTTTTTTGTGGACTGCTTAAACGAAGCTTTAAAATCTGCTGACACATATATTTTTGTATTTGGAGGTAGTGACTCCGTTAGCCACACGTTACCCCCAACTATCGAATTCTTACCAATAACTGTATTTCCACCCAATATGGTACTTCTTGCATAAATAGTAACACCATCTTCTATAGTAGGGTGTCTTTTTGAGGACGCTGCATTTTTGTCGACACTAAACGCCCCTAAAGTAACCCCCTGATAGAGTTTGACATCATTGCCTATAACAGCAGTTTCACCAATAACGATTCCCGTGCCATGATCAATACAAAATTGCTCTCCGATGGTAGCACCCGGATGAATGTCAATTCCGGTTGAACTATGTACCAGTTCTGACATTTGCCTAGGAATTAGTGGGATGTCTTTCAAATAAAAATAATGGGCAATTCTATAGACCATAATAGCCTCAAAACCGGGGTAAGAAAGAATAACTTCATTAATACTTTTTGCAGCAGGATCTCCCTCAAATACAGCTTGTGCATCAGACTTTAACGTAAGTCGTAAAACAGGAAACGATTCAAGGAATGAAAGAGTAATGCTATTAGCTTCTTTTTGGATAAGAGAAATTTGACTTTCAACCTTCCCAACATGATTTTTCCACATCAAGGTTTTTCCAATTTCAGTAGTTAAGTGAACCTCAAGCAAGTCGAGACGTTTTTTTGTAATATCTTCCAACTTATTATTATCCAACTCATACGAACCAAAAAAGCCCGGAAACAGCATTTCCTTTAATAAATGTAATACGTGCTCAATAGAATGTTTAGTTGGAAAGTGATATCTATCAAACCGATTAATAACACCATGGGTATCATAAGAATTTAATATTGAATCTAAAATGTACTTATTATTCATAACAAATTAATTATACTTAGAATTACGTATCTTGTCATTCTTCCAAAAACCTATCAAAGAGTTCCAACATTAATGTCAATAAATCATTATTTTAAAACACTTTATTTACAAATTTGTACACAGAAAAAGAGAGCCAGGCACAATAAAACCCCAAAGCAATTGGCACATTTATTACATACTAAGCTCTATGTACTTACGCACCACCATTAGTCTAATAATTTGCATGTTCATTTCTACTTCCCCACTTTTTGCTAAAAAAGCAGTATCCAGATCTTTAGCACGAGTAGAAGTAGGCGCTATTCAAAGACACAGTTATAGATCAGGTACCTCAATTAGTAATATTGATATAGACCAGGCTATTTACAGCACAAGCGCCATAATGGCAAAAAGATTAAATATTCCTATTTATGACAATAGCCCAGAATACCTTGCTCAAAACCATCCTGTAGCTGCTAGCATTAAAACTAATCAATCTATTTCGTCAAAACAATCAAAAACACACATCTCTGCTTCACAATCAAGTAACAGGCCTAGTTTTGCTGATGTTGCTAATTCTTTGAAAAAGAACCTTCTCACTAAAAATGAACCTTCAACTATTGTAATCCTAGAACTCAAAGAATAACTGACAATTCTGTAAATACCTAAGGTTTAAGAACAATATTGTTAGTTTTTATTTAAAACCTAGCCACAAACCTCAAGATTTATAATTGGCATCATTATTACACTACTTAGCGTAAGATGAAAAAACTAATAATATTACTACTAATAAGTATAAATTGCCTCTCTACTTCACTATTGGCTGTTAAAGCGTCAACTACAGTTAGAGACACTCATAGAGTAAAAGCAATTTCAATGCTACAAAATGAAAACATATACATTCGTTCATTCAGTGGGTTTGCACTTACTCAAGCAATGAAAGAAACAAGTATTAATATGGCAAATAACCTTGATTTGCCTGTATATGATCAAATAGGACGTAACAATAATATTGAGGTTGAAAGACGACTTTCAAGAAAAAGAGCAACTAGACGACAACAAATAAACGCTCCTGATAAAAAAGGACCTTCATTTAGCGATATTGCTGACGAAGTTCAAAAAAACAAATCGGCAGCTTTTCGTTCAAAAACATTAACAGACAACTCTTTAGCATTTCTCAACAATCACTAATATCTGAATACTTAGAAAACAGAGTAGCCAGGCTGCTCATATTCTTGCTACAATTTCTTCCATGGCAACTTTAGAAACCGAAATCAATAAACGCCGAACCTTTGGGATTATCAGTCACCCTGATGCAGGTAAAACAACATTAACCGAAAAATTACTACTTTTTGGTGGAGCTATCCATGTAGCAGGAGCCATTAAAGCAAAAAAAGCGTCTCGTCATGCAACCTCTGACTTTATGGAAATTGAAAAACAACGTGGAATTTCTGTGGCCACCTCTGTTATGGGTTTTGTTTATAAAGACATCAAAATCAATTTATTAGACACACCAGGTCATAAAGACTTTTCAGAAGATACATATAGAACTCTTACGGCCGTAGACAGTGCCGTTATGGTAATTGACTCTGTAAAAGGCGTAGAGGAACAAACTGACAAGCTTATGAAAGTATGTCGGATGAGAAACACCCCAATTATGACCTTTATTAATAAAGTTGACCGTGAAGGACAAGAGCCCATTGAGCTTTTAGACGAAATAGAAAGTAAATTAAACATCAAGGTACTCCCTTTAAGTTGGCCTATTGGTATGGGTAAAGAATTTAAAGGGGTTTATAGTTTATACGAAAAAAAATTAATTCTATTCAAACCGCATCAAAAACAAGAGACTAAAAACATTGTAGAAATTACAGATTTAAATGACCCTAAACTAGATGAAGAAGTAGGCGAATATTTTGCTGATAAATTAAGAGAAGACATCGAGCTAATTACTGGCATCTATGGAAATTTAAACATTAACGCGTATTTAGATGGTAAAGTAACCCCAGTATTTTTTGGAAGTGCTTTAAATAATTTTGGGGTGAGAGAATTATTAGACTGCTTTATAGAAAACGCCCCTTCTCCACTAGCAAAAGTGACTACTGAAACAACAATAGACGCCACTCATAAAAAGTTCACCGGATTCGTTTTTAAAATACACGCCAATATGGACCCAAGGCACCGAGACCGTATTGCATTTTTAAGAATTTGTTCAGGAACCTTCGACCGTACCAAACGATTTTTAAATGTAAGAACTGGAAAACAATTAAAGTTTGCTGCGCCAACTGCCTTTATGGCTCAAGAAAAAAATATTGTAGACTTTGCCTACCCAGGAGACATTATTGGCCTACACGATACAGGTAACATGAAAATTGGAGATACTCTTACAGAAGGTGAAAAAATACAGTTTAAAGGAGTGCCTAGTTTCTCTCCTGAGATATTTAAGACAGTTGTTAATTTGGACCCTTTAAAAACTAAACAGTTAGACAAAGGCATTCAGCAACTATGTGAAGAAGGTGTCGCTCAGTTATTTATAAACCAAGACAGTAAGCGAATTATTGGATGCGTGGGTGCATTGCAATACGAAGTAATTCAATACCGGTTAGAAAACGAATACAATGCGAAGTGTCGTTTTGATCCGTTAAACTATACAAAAGCTACTTGGATTACGGCTGAAGACCCTACTGTTATAAAAGACTTTGCCAGGTCTCGTTACAGTCAAATTGTTACAGACAGTGAACAAAGAAATGTCTATCTTGCTGAAACAAAATGGAGCCTTGAACGAGAAATACGCGAACAAGCAGCTATAACATTTCATTTTTCTTCTGAAACTCTTTAAGCCAAAAGCTACATTCCTTCGGCGCCACCTGCACCGGAATCATGTACGTAACTAGAAGAACCAAACTCACTAACTTCATAGTCTTCAAATTTGCCATTCGTATTGGCGTGTCCAATACTACTCCTTAAATTTGATGTCAGTTCGTGATCATATAGAGACAAGTAGCCAATTGAGAAGAAGGACCCTCACCTTGCTCTTTCAACGCTTGAACAACACCTCAGTCTGCTACCAATTCATCTCCATCTGTAAAAATAGATTCAAATCTTTTAGAGTTATTTACACTTACAAACTCTTGCACTAGTCACAGTCAAAACAGAACGCTGATTAGCGCCTGATTGACCTAATAAACATTGCTGTAAACAGCCAGTAACAGACTCTGATGCATTATTAATAATATAATTATTAATGCTATTAAACTCAGCTACACCCATAGAAGCCGTTTCTCTAGACATATCCGTAGACAACACCATGAGTAATAATTTACCCAAATCAGAGTCATCCATTGTCTTTGCTAACCCAAGCATAGGAGATAATATCGTACGTAAATCTAATATTTGTTTTAAACCCATCTGTAGAAAACAAGCTGACATCTAAAAGTCGTTTCAAGAAAGCCGCTCGATCAGGCACAATACTTGTATCTTTTTCTAAGAGTTCATTAAAAATTTGATTAATCTGAGAGAAATCCTCAGTTGTAAGAGGGGTTTTGATCTTGGTTCTAACACTACTTGATATACTATCAAATAAGTTTCTAACAAGAGTTATTCCAGGTGTAATATCTAATCGCTTAACTCCAAAAACATTAACAGGTGAAGCTGTAGGTGCACATTACATTCTAATTCTCCAATTCAAAGAACCTTACCCTTAAGACTATCTGAGTTTATTTTATTAAGTTATCGAAAATAGTTTAAAATAGTGGGGCATAGTGGCAAAGAAATCTCAAAAATTACTAATGCTAAGAGGCCTCGTTAATGAGCTTCTTTCCAATTAGCCGCAAACTCCATCTCTATAGAAAGCGGAATAGAATAGTTTACAATTCCTTCCATACACCCCTTAACCAAACTAGCCATAACGTCTTTTTCTTCAGCTACCACATTAAACACTAGCTCATCATGTACTTGTATCAACATTTTAGACTTTAGTTGATTGGCTTCCATCTCTTTCTGAATAACAATCATAGCTAGCTTAATAATATCGGCAGCAGTACCTTGTACTCGAGTATTTACGGCTATTCTTTCAGCAAATTGTCGTCTTTGAAACAATCTACTGTCAATATCAGTAATGGGCCTTAAACGACCAAATTCAGTACGTACAAATCGATGCTCGTGTGCAAATTGGATAGTGTCTTCCATAAAGGTTTTAATGGTTGGAAATTTTTCAAAGTAATTGTCTATAATTTCTTGAGCGTCTTTTCTAGGAATCGACAAATTTTCAGATAAGCCAAAAGCAGAGATCCCGTAAATAATGCCAAAGTTAACAGCTTTAGCTTTATATCGGTCTTCTTTAGTAACCAATTCAAGTGGAATATTATTAATTATTGATGCCGTAGAGGCATGAATATCTTGCCCCTCATTAAAGGCTTTAATCATATTCTCATCTTTAGACAAATGAGCAATTAACCTAAGTTCAATTTGAGAGTAGTCAGCCGACAAAATAAAATCGCCCTCGTTTGCAGGTATAAAAGCCTTTCGAATATTTTGACCTTCTTCGGTTCGTATAGGTATATTTTGTAAATTTGGATTGGTAGACGACAACCTACCAGTTAACGCTACAGTTTGATTAAAGGACGTATGAGTACGATTAGTTTTAGGCGACACCAAATGAGGTAAGGCATTGATATAAGTATTTAAAAGTTTTTCTAACATTCTATACTCAGAAAGCACGACAACAATGGGGTGTTTGTCTTTTAACTTTTCTAAAACAGACGCATCTGTAGATCGCCCTGTTTTGGTCTTCTTAATTACAGGTAAGCCCAATTGGTCAAATAGAACCTCACCCAATTGTTTTGTAGAGTTAATATTAAAAGTTGTGCCTGCTAGCTCATAAATTTTAGACGTCAAAACCAAATTTCGTTTGGTATATTCCTGACTTATTTGATGCAAATAATTTGTATCTAAACAAACACCTTCTATTTCCATTTTAGCTAGTACTTCTTGTGTGGGTAGCTCAATTGTATAATATAAATCATCAACATTTTTTTCTTGTAATTTAGGCTCTAAATAGTTTTTTAACCGTAAGGTTAAGTCAGCATCTGCCGCTGCATATTGAGTAGCAATTTTTACATCTACTTGATCGAACGACACTTGCTTAGCTCCAGCACCTGCGACGTCTTCATACTTAGTCATCTCCACTCCTAAATGACGAAACACCAAGTCTTTGAGTCCCATTTTCTCACCAGGGAAAAGTACAAATGCTGCAAGTATAGTGTCAAAAGCAATTCCTTTTAGTGAAATGCCATAGTTATTTAAAACTATAGTTTCATACTTTCCATTATGGGTGTATTTAGGAATTGAGGCATCTTCTAAAAGTGGTTGCAAAAGCCTTAAAAAAGGATTCAATTTAAATTCGGTAGTTTTAATCTCATTCTGAATCGCAAAAAGTTGACCTGTTTCTTCTTCTTTGGTGATATCTAAATATGAGTTACAAATTACATACACCGCACTTCTTTCCTCAACAGAAAGTGCAATACCTACAATTTGAGCTTCCACGCCTTGTAATGACGTTGTTTCTAAGTCAATTGCAAAACCGTCTTTCAAGTCGTCCAGCATCTCTTTTAATTCTGACGGTTTAGTAATAGACGTGTAAGTTATCTCTTCTTTTTCTACAGGTTTAGCGTCATCAGAGGCATTTAAGTCGACAAAATTCTTTTTATATTGAGACAATAATCTCGTAAATTGATAGGCTTTAAACTGTTCATAACTTGCCTGCCAATTAATAGAAAACACTAAGTCGTCCACAGGCTTTTCAACCTCAATATCTCGAGCAATAGTAACTAGTTTTCTAGACAAAAACGCCATTTCTTTATGCTCAGTTAGTTTAGCCTGAACCGACTTTGACTTTATATCTGAAATATTTGAATAAATATCTTCTAAAGTTTGATTTGTTTGTAAAAGCCCCGCCGCCGTTTTGTCCCCTACTCCTTTTACACCAGGAATATTGTCTGAAGAATCTCCCTTTAATGCTTTAAAGTCTATTATTTGGCTTACTTTAACGCCAAACCTTTCTTCAACCGCTGCTGGGTCATATATAACCATGTCAGAAGACCCTCGTTTGTTTGTGGCCATTTTTGTTTTATCACTAACTAGTTGAGTACAATCCATGTCTCCTGTATACAATACTGTGTCTATATCTTGATCTTCAGCTAATTTTGAATAGGTTCCCATCAAATCATCCGCCTCAAACCCGGCTTTTTCAACTTGTGGGAGGCCTAAGGTTTCAATCAGTAACTTAAGGTCATCAATCTGCGCAGTAAGATCTTCAGGAGCAGGTGGCCTGTGTGCTTTATAGTCTGGGTATGTTTTATGTCGAAAAGTAGGCTCTTTTAAGTCCCAGCAAATAGCAAGGTAGTCTGGGTTAAATAAGTCGATTGTTCTATACAAAATGCTAATAAATCCAAAAATGACATTTACAGGTTTTCCGTCAGGGCTAGTTATTGTTGTTGGAAAGGCGTAATAAGACCTGAATATTAGGTTAAATGCGTCTACTAGTAAGAGGGTTTTTGACATGAACGCATTATATCAATCTTAGTAGAGTGAGACCACTAGTTTGAAAAAAAATAAAGATCCAAGACGTATTTTTTGCGGCTAATACAATCCAAAGACCTATAACCGTACTAAGAAACAAAAAAACAAAACAAATATACATTTTTAAACAATCAAATACAAAAAAAATAGAACTTGTATTTTCACCCACTTATATGAAATAATCTTGAAATATCAAAATTTTGGAGGCAAAAATGATACCTAAAGAGTTACGTTACACAGAAGGTCACGAATGGGTTAGAGTAGATGGAAGCGAAGTTGCCATCGGAATTACAGCACATGCAAGTGACGAACTGGGAGAAATTGTTTTTGTTGAAATGCCAACTATCGGAACCGAGCTTGGGCAAGGTGACGAATTTGGATCTGTAGAGTCTGTAAAAACTGTATCAAGTTTATACTCTCCTCTTTCAGGAACTGTAAATGAAATTAATGAAGAAATAGAAAATGAGTCAAGCCAAGTAAATGACAGTCCATATGAATCAGGATGGTTAATTAAACTTGATATTAGCGATACAAGTGAAGTTGATGACTTAATGACCGCTGAGGAATATGAGACTTATTTAGAAACTCTTTAGGAACTTTCTGAAGAGAATTCATCTCCACATTCAAAACCTTTCCAATTTTCATACTCTCCTCCTATATTTCTATAGGAAAAGAGTATCCAAAATTGAATTTTTTGAAATGCTAGACTTTTACTGTTTCAAGCGCCTTCTTCATAGTAAGACCAATTTCTGAAGGAGAGTCTACAACATGTAAACCACAGTCTCTCATCACTTTCATTTTAGCAGCTGCTGACTCATCAGCTCCCGAGACAATCGCCCCAGCGTGCCCCATTCGTCGTCCTGGAGGTGCTGTTTGACCTGCAATGAACCCAACAATAGGTTTCTTAACATTGTCTTTAGCATATTGAGCGGCTTCAATTTCCATTGACCCACCAATTTCACCAATCATAACAATAGCATCTGTATCAGGGTCGTTTTCAAACATCTCAAGTAAGTCTTTCATCTTTGTTCCAATAATGGGATCTCCACCAATACCAACACATGTTGACTGGCCAAGCCCAACTCCACAAAGCTGAGAAACAGCCTCATAAGTTAAAGTTCCAGACTTAGAAATAACACCAACTCGTCCTTTTTTAGCAATAAAACCAGGCATAATCCCTACTTTTGCTTCGTCAGGAGTTAATAAACCAGGGCAATTTGGCCCAATTAGTCTTGAGCTCTTACCTTTTAAATATTCCGCTACATTAACCATATCATTTACAGGAATTCCTTCTGTAATACATACAATTACTTCAATTCCAGCATCAGCGGCCTCCATAATAGCGTCAGCTGCAAACGGAGGTGGAACAAAAATTAAACTTACATTAGCACCCACTTTAGCGCGTGCTTCTTCACAAGAATTAAATACAGGTACCTTACCGTCTATAACAGTTTGACCACCTTTACCTGGAGTTACGCCACCTACAACGTTTCCACCATAGTCTAAACACTGCTCAGCGTGAAAGGACCCCTCTGAACCAGTAATTCCTTGTACAATAATCTTTGAGTCTTTATTTACTAAAATAGCCATTATTTGACCTCCGCTACCACTTTTTCAGCGGCTTCTTCTAGAGTTTCTGCAGCAATAAGAGACACATCAGATTTCTCTAATAGTTCTTTTGCAATATCAGCATTTGTTCCTGCAAGTCTTACAACAATTGGAACTTTTAAGTCTAATTCACTTACGGCTTGTATAATTCCGTTAGCTACTCTGTCGCAACGTACAATTCCACCAAAAATATTGATAAGAACTGCTTTTACGTTTTTGTCTGACAAAATAATTCTAAACCCATTCTTAACCGTTTCAACATTAGCTCCACCGCCAACGTCTAAAAAGTTAGCAGGCTCTCCACCTTTAAGTTTAATGATGTCCATAGTACCCATCGCCAAACCAGCACCGTTAACCATACAACCAACGTTTCCGTCTAACTTAATATAGTTTAAGTTAAATTTAGCAGCTTCTACCTCTGTTGGATCTTCTTCATTTTCGTCTCTCATCTCAACGATGTCTTTATGTCTATATAAAGCGTTTCCGTCAAAATTAAACTTAGCATCAAGAGCAATCAGTTGTCCTTGCTCTGTAATAACTAAAGGATTAATTTCAACAATTTCGGCATCAATGTCTACAAAACACTTATAAAGTTTCATAAATAGTTTCACACCTTGTTTAAACAAGTCGCCTTCAAGTCCAAGTGCATACGCACATTGTCTTGCTTGGAAAGGTAAAATACCCTGTCCTGGGTTAATGTGGATACGTTTAATTTTTTCAGGAGTTTTTTCAGCAACTTCCTCAATATCTACGCCACCTTCAGTGGAAATCATAAACACATTTTGACCAGTAGATCGGTCAAGTGTAAGAGCTACATAAAATTCCTTTTCAATGTCTAATGCTTCTGCCACCATAATTTTACGAACCAACTGACCTTCATCGGTAGTTTGGTGAGTAATTAAAGTCATTCCTAAAATATTTTTTGCGTTTTCAAGTGCCTTTTCTTTAGATGATGAAAATTTAACTCCGCCACCTTTTCCTCGGCCACCTGCGTGGATTTGAGCTTTGATCACAAATTGGTTTGTATTGTAGTCAGTCGCTACTTGATCAATAGTAGCTTCTGCTTGGTTAATGTCGTCTATAGCAATACCGTCTTGGATTGGAATGCCATACTTTTTGAGAATTTCTTTCGCTTGATATTCGTGTATTTTCATAATATTGTAGATTTTACAGGGTGAGGGTAGTTACGTAAAGGTTTTTAAGTTAATTAATCGATCTAAAATATCACCTAATTGGGCAGGCGTAGTTTCTGTTGAAAAACTATGTTGAACAATATCTGGCAATTTATCAAATCCATCCCTAAACCGTTCTTAGTTTGCTCCGCCGTTTGCTGTCAACCAAGCTTCTGCAGTTTCGTCATGCTTAGGCGCTTGTATTGGACGATACCCCGTTACATTTACACTTACTGCAGAATTACTATCATCAGGATTTAAACTATAAGAATTATCAGCATGACCACTTCCACCCATTTCGCTTAACGTTACACCTGTATCACATGCTTCACTTGCAACAGCAACATGCCCAAACGGATTAGTAGTAGACGAAGGAAAGATAAAGATATCACCTTTTTGAGGAACATAGCTTTGTCCAGACGAGTCTTCGCCATTAGTAAGAACCAATTTCTCCATTCTCATGTCAGCACCACCAATATTACTTGTATCTGAACCAAGCGCCTGTAACTTTGAAACCTCTGAAGGTTGGCGTGTAAATACACTTGTAAGTCTTTTCTTTCATGACCAGCTTCACTCGCAGGTCTACCTGTTGCACTCTCAAGGGAGACAGTAAATGAGGTTTCAGAAGGAGTAAGCGTTTTTGGTCCCCTCTAAACTGTTCAACTCGTGCTGATCTAGAGCTTAACGGTCCACTACCAAATAGGCAGGTTATTTATGGATTTATTCGTTGAAAAACAATTTCAACAAGCGCAGCTAAAGCCAGCTTATAGTCACTTTCGTCCATTTTTTCTAGTTGAAGTAGACAATCATCTTTCAAGTTTGAAATATACTCAAACGACTCTTCTTTGATGTTATTATCTTCTAATCGTTTTAAAAAGGCTTCAAAACTAAGGGTTTGACCTTCAATAAGATTTTTTAGGAGGCCTTTTTCTACAGTATCCAATTTTGATGCGTAAAGAAGCACCGGCAAAGTAACCTGTTTGTCTTTGTAGTCTTGGCCTACCTCTTTCTTTAATGAGGCTCCATCAGAAAAATAGTCGAGGTAGTCGTCAGTTAATTGAAACAAAATTCCAAGTTGATGGCCAAACTGCTTAACTGTGTCACCTATAAAGGTCTCTTTGTTAATCAAAATGGCGCCACAATAACAAGCCGCTTGAAATAAGTCTGCGGTTTTATTAGAAATTATCTTGGTATAGAGGTCAAAATCAAATTTTAATTCCTGACGTGTATCTAACTGACTCAATTCGCCTTCGCACATGCCTTTTACAGCAGCGCTTAAACTAGACAGTGCCTCGATAGATTTAGCTTCAGCAATTTGAACTAAAGACATCGAGTATAAATAAACGCCCATAGTCACTGCCTTAGAGTTTCCAAAAGCCACATTAACACTTTGCTGTGATCGTCTCACTTCAGAGTTGTCAATTACGTCGTCATGAACAAGAGAGGCCATATGGATAAGTTCGATGGCTGAACTAATTTGAATAAGTTTTTGATAATTATTTTGAATAGTCTTTTTGTCTGAAAGCGCACGGGCTACTAATAAGGTAAGTACCGGTCGAATACGCTTACCATTTGCTTTTAATAAATGTGTGCACATCTCAGTTGTTGCCGAATTTTGAGCATTTAAGAGGATATCCGAAATATGACCGTCAACAGCCTTAAGGTCGGCATCTACCAGCCTATAAATATCTTGTATAGTTTGAATAGTTTGGGACGTTATCACAAAAAACCTTCTTTAAATTTTTACTTTATTAACTCACAAATTCTATCAACATCTACGTATTCTTCAACTACCGATTGAACTTTTTTAATTTTATCAGTTTCTTCTGGTCTAAGTTTAACCAAAAGCTTTGTGATAATTTTAGCGACAGAAAATGAGTCCTGAGAAACAGTCATTACCGGAATATTTGCTTTTTTAATAATTTCTAACACTTGTTGATGAGGAACTTTTCCTCCAGTAAACACAATTCCAGAAACAGCATTTGTAACGTCTGATCTGAGTAAATTCCCACAAAGGGCTGTCATAATGAGGCCTTCTCTATTGGCAGGAACAATTAACAGGGTATTTTGAGTCACAATATTTAAAATATCGTGCGGAACCATATCGCCAATAATACACCGCTCAATGGACCTATACAGACTCCCTCTAGACGACAATACTTCTCCTTCTAGTTCTTCAAAAACGGCATCTACAGAGGGTCTATGTAAACTTGGAATATACGGAATTTTACCCAAAACTGGGATATTGAGTCGAGCTAGTCCCGCTTCAACGTAATGTCCTACCTTTTCAAATTTATCTTCCTTCACTTTGTTAACAATCACTCCCATTAATTCTACGCCTTCTTTATCAAACACAGCCTTATTTAGCATTATTTCGTCAATCGCTCGTCCGATCCCCCCTAATGAAACTAACACCACTTTGGCACCTAATAATTTAGCGGTCCGGGCATTAGACAAATCAAAAACGGTTCCTACTCCAGAATGACCAGTTCCTTCAATTAACAAAAAATCTTTGTCTACAATAAGTTCTGCTTTCGCAGCTAAAACCTTTTGTTCTAATTCTTCTTTTCGTGGAGCATCGATATAAGCTTCGGTAAAACCACGTGGTACAGCAATGGGACTCATAGACAAAAACTTATCTTTTAAATCGTACACTTGCTGAAATAACACAGCATCTTTATCAATCTTTTTTCCATCAACAATTCTGTACTGCTGTCCAACTGGTTTCATATACCCCACTTTTGGAAAACGTTTCATGATTGCATGGAACAATCCCAACGAAACCATGGTCTTTCCATCGTTCTGGCGAGTAGCAGCAACAAATAAACTCTTTACTGACATATATATCCTTTACTACACTAAGTGTGTTTCAATAAACTATTATATATATATCATGATAAAAATAACAAAGCATACTAAAACCATTCTAACCCTTTCCATTTGCAGCCTATTAATTGCAAATGGCTGTAAGCCAATGAGTTCAACTGTCTCCGACTTAGACACTTTAAATCAACGTCATGCCTCTTATCTTTCTAAATACCCTAAAAATAAACGTCTAGTAGACCCAAACATACTTAGAACCTATACCAAAAACTTTCAAAAAGAGTTTACACAACCTTGGCGCTTAAAACGAAAGCAACTCCTCGACAGTAAAGCCTTGAAGTCAAGCATTACACGATTTAAACGATCACCTGGTTACGGTGAGAATAAACAGAAACATAACTACAGTTGGATAAAGGGACTTGAAAAAGATATGAGGGTTAAGAGTTATCCCAACTTTATCCAAAAAGCCATTACCGTTAAAAATACAAATATTCGTCTTCTCCCAACATTCAAACCTGTTCTGCCACATTTTAAACATAACGGCGGGGGGTTTCCTTTTGACAGAGCCCAAAATTCGGCCATCTCTGCTGGAACGCCCATTATGATCACTCACGTAAACAAGAAAAAAACGTGGATTTATGCCAAAACCCCTTTTGCTGAAGGATGGATAGATATTAGAGATATAGCTTATGTTGGGCCTAAATTTTTAAGGGAATATTTTTCTTACAAAAAAACAGTAGCCATTACCACCGAAGAAGTAGAACTTTATAATCACTCAAATCAGTATTTATTTTCTGCAAATATAGGAACAATTTTCAAACTAATTAAAACAAAAAAAAGACACTACGTTGTGGCTGTTCCAGTCTCAAGTCCTAAGCGATATGCTTACTTTAAGCATATTAAAATAAACAAAAACGACTCACACACACAACCACTACCACTAAGTTATAAAAACTTAACCAAAATTGCAGACGAGTTAGCGGGAAAACCCTATGGTTGGGGCGGTCTTTACGGAAACAGAGATTGCTCAGCTATGATTAAGGACCTGTTTACACCTTTTGGAATTTGGTTACCTAGACATTCAAGTGCTCAAGCCAAACGTGTAGGTACCTTTGTAAATTTAAAAGACATAGACAACACCACAAAAGAAACATTAATTGTAAATAGCGCTATCCCCTATCTCACCCTCATTTGGTACCCTGGTCACATCATGCTCTACATTGGAGAAAACAAAGGTGACCCCATCATTTTCCACAATATTTGGGGAATACGAACAAAAGACAAGTTAAAAAGAAAAATTATTGGAAAGTCTGTTATTACAACTTTGGGCCCCGGGAAGTCACTTTCAACAGCCAATCCCAAACAATCTATTTTAAACAAAATTCAAGGTATGACATACTTACTACCAGGATATGTAAATTATGACTAACAATTCAAGAATATTTTTAGATGGAAAACTCTTAGATACGGCTACAAAAACAAGTAACCCAACAAATGTGCTTATTGCCAAAAATAAGATTGTTGGTTTGGGATATGTCCCTGACGAAGACGAAAAAACACTTACTCAGGAAAAGATTAAAGGGTCTTATGTTTTTCCAAAACCGATTGCAATGCCATCAGAATTTGATGACACTATGTTAAGACTGTCTCCAGAACGAGGTTTATTTGCTTGTTTTGCAAATATAAACGAAACGATAGACAACACTTACCCCTTAATCACTTTAGACAAAATCAAGGAAAGCAAAACACAAGCTTACGGCATTTTAGTGACCAGAAACTTACCTTTAAACGACTCTTCAGCCATTGCTAAACTAGCCAATGTTCCTTTGGTTGCCACTATTAACAATCAAAACAAAGACCTTCTCTTATCACAACTCTTAGAAAAGAATGTAAAAGCACATCTACTCATAGACAACTTAGAAACTGAATTTTCAGCAATCAAAGCTGCTAAAAAAGCAGGTGTGCAATTTACTACTAGTTTATGCTTAAGCAAAGTCACCGAAAGCACCCAAATTGAAAGATCTATAAAGGAAGGCGTTATTGACACCATTTCCTGTCCAAAAGGCTCCGAAAAAATATGGCTTACTAGCATACTATCTAGATTTAAGGACAAGTTAGACCCCATTGAAATTGCAATGCTTACATCGTCTAAATTATATAACTCTTTTGGACTTAAAAAGTGGTCGGTTAGTTTAAACAATTCCGCCAATTTTCTAGTTATCGACCTAAACGATTCTCATGATAATTATTTAAAATATGTACTTGTAAATGGAATAGTTGTAAAATAAATCCCTAAATATAGATAAAAGAAAGGAATATCTTCATGCCACACTCATTTGAGAACCGCCATATTGGTCTAAATCCACACGACACACAATCCATGCTACCCATTCTAAA
>QFBU01000029.1 GCA_003265975.1 Candidatus Marinamargulisbacteria bacterium SCGC AAA071-K20 | reverse complement strand
CAACAAGTAAACAACTCACCCTCGCCGATTTAGCAGACAAAATGAAAGCTGGCGAAACCACCCAAGAAAGATATACCAATATACGGGACACCTATAATGTCTTGTTTGATATGTACGAAACAATGAGTGGCGCTAATTTAGAGTCTGAAGGTGTCTCAAATACGGCGAAAATAAAAGAAAACCTTAATGGAAACTATGAACTAGAAGTCTACCCAAATTCAAGTTGGGAAGAGTGGAATGAATTTCATCATCAAGAATTAAATGAGAGAGGCGAAGAAATATGGGTACCTGGTTGGGACGCTAAAGAAGGCGACCCATTAACTCTTGAGTTTGCTACAAAGTCAGAAGCTGAAGCTTATTATACTAAAATCAGAACAATGATTTCTACACTAGAGCCGGTTGTGGGTACATTCGAACCTCAAGAATCGTATAAAGAACTTTCTCAACAAGGGTGGAGTTATCAAAATTCAGAAGCCGTCCAAGTAAATTTGAGAGTATTAAATGACAACATAGGGCTAATGGGTGAAAACGGTATTATCGACAAAGACAGTCAAAATTACAAACTAGAAGTGGACTATATGTACCACAATTCTTTTTTTCAAACAGAACAATGGAAACAAGTATCAAAAGAGGTTATTGGAGAAACTAACTTAGCCATTGGTAAAGAACTTTTCCAAGTAGCTATAGGAAACAGAGTTGTAAAAATGCGTCATACAAGACGGCGAGAAGAATACAAAGTAAAGAAAAAAGAACATTTTGAAAATGAAGAAACCAGAATTGTAGGCGAACTCAAGGCATACTACAAACGACTTGCTCAACAAAAAAGATCACAGGCAAAATATCTTAAGAAAGTGGCTATACGAATCAAAAAAATAAAAGCGGCTGCTTTAAAAGCACTCAAAAAATCTCAAGCACGAGACGCGAAACGACGAAAGCAAAGTTCCAAATCAAAGGCTAAATCATGATAGAACAAGACATTCGAATTGAATCAAAAAGTGGGCTAGAAGTATCCCAGCATCCTTATTACAAAAAACTCAGTAGCGAACTCAAGGCTAAAAGAGCTGTAGAAACAAACGATCGACTTAAAGAAGCGCAAAAGCAACAAGAAGCAAAAGTTGAAGAACAACATTACGAAGACAAAGTAGATCTAACAAAAAACAGAACCGAATCAGAAGACACTCAGTTAAGACAGTCTGTAAAAACAAATGCTGAAAGTTGGGGAAAAAACTTTGACGAATTAGCTGATAATCTTCCCAAAAATCAAGAACAAATGTCTGATCAGGCTAAAGAGTTTATTACTAAACTCAAGACTGATGGTAAAAAAATAATTGACTATTTTGGTCATAAAATCAACTTTTTAAAGCGATTACCAGATCTCAAAGAAATGTTTAAAATGAACCTACTTCAGTCAAAGTCACATAATATGTTTGTTGCCAAATTTGCTGATTTTAAAGTGGGCGTTGTTGGACAAATTTTATCTTATATAGGAGTTCCTATCGAAGAACTCAAAAAACTCAGACAAGAAGCACTAAATGAAGCCTTTGAAGAAAACTTAGAACTCATGTCACAAAATTTATATAACGTAGAGTTATCAGAATTAGTACATGGACGAAGCCGGAAAGTTATAAGTAGTTTAAAAATGTATAAAACAAATCAGGCTCAATTAATTAAAAATATGGAAAATTTAGGAAGAAAAGGGTTTTGGAATAAATCTAGACTTTTTGAAGAAAAATTAAAGCAACTGAGTAAAATTGAAGACGAGTTAAAAGACGAAATGAACCATCTTATCTATCAACGAGACTATCTCGCACAGGTGGAAGAATAATGGATAAAGGCAAATTTATAAAATTATTAGATGACGAACCGTTGATTGACCAAGAAGTCTCCGACGAGAGTCAGGATCAGAAAGAAATAGAACGTGATGAACCCCTTATTCTCGAGGTCATGTCAGTTGCAGAAGCGTCAAAACGAGTAAACCAGTTATCACGATTTTTAGGGAAGGTTAGAGCAAGAAAAAGAGTTTATGAATCGATGTTAAGTCAAGAATATTCAGTCAGCGACAATGTACAAGATCTTGTTTATAAGGCGCTAGAAAAATTAGAAGCCAATAAACAGAATGAGGCTATAAATCATGAATAATTTAGGCAACAATTTACCAGTAAATGCAGACAACAACGCGGCGTTACAAGCCCACGCTGGAGAAGAAGCTATGCTCCAAGAATTAGAAGATGCTGTTCTAGAAGAGCTAGATATTGAAGAAGGCGACGACGAGTCTGTAGAAGAGTCTGGTAAGGTTGATAAGGACAAAAATAAAAAACGAATTGACCGTTCAAGAAAACGCACGCATCACTCAAAACACCAATCTACAAAGTTTGTAAACAAAGAATCAGATATTCACGACCTCACTCGTAATTTTATTCAAACAGCTGCAGATAGAAACAAGAAAAACGTAAAACAAAAAATTCAACAAAAGTTTCTAAAAGAATATCAAGAGACAGTAAAAGATAATTTTGACAAAGACGTTAAAAATAAATACAAAGACATGGTGAGTTTGTCGTCCATGGTGGCTACCCACAAAGGTCAAGAACAAGAAAAAGCTCGAAAAGACTCAGAAGCCATAGTACTAAAGCACGAAAAATTTAATACTACAGACAAGTCAGTAACAAAAATATCTCAAGAAAAAATGTCAGCCGACAACCACGGTCAAAATGAAAAGAAAAAAGCAGTTGAAAAAGGACAAAAACAAGAAAAAATGTCGAGTAGTAAGCTGCAAGAAACCGTTCAAGAATTTGTAGCTGCTTTCTCTGACGATTTAATTAGTGAAAAACCAGAAAAAAAAGAACGTGTACGCATATTAAAAGAAAAATTACAGTCCAATGGATTCAACACTAAAAAACTACGTACAGTAGAAAATAAGGTACAAGAACTCGTCAGCTCAGACCTCAAAAAGAAATTAAAACAAAGTTTCCTGCAGGTAGCACTTTCGTACGACAAGCAAGATGAAAGTAAGAGCTTAGTTCAAAATTTCCAATCTTATAAAACACTTCTAAACTATGGTGAAGAGTCGGGAATATTTAATGGATCCAATTTTGATATAGATAAAATAAAAGAAGACTCAAAACAAGAAATTCGTGACTTCTTAGCCACCGAATTAGATCGAACATTAACAGAAACAAAGTTAAGATCAACCGACCCTAGAGAGTTGATGAAAGAATTTGATAAGTTTAACGAAATTGCCAGTTTTGTAAAATTTGATCCAGGGAAATTTTTACAGGACTTTAATGTGAAGCTAAATGACATGGGGCTTTACGACTATGAGTGGGCCACAGAATCGGGAGTTATTGATACTGAAACAAGCACAGACTCGGATGGGTCAAACAATCAGCAAGAACAAGAAGAGCAATCAGCTGTCGATTTTGAGCATAATCTTGAAATTTCTGACGATAAATTGAGGCAACTTTATATTAGACAGTATACAAAAAATAGTATTTTTGAAGCCGGAAAATTAGCTCTAGAAATATTTTCAGCAGAAAACAAAGTAAAAGAACTGCACGGAAGCGATCACTTAGAAAAAATACGAAAAGAAGCTCGGGGCGTAGCCAAACTAAAGCTAGTAATAATGTTAAGAGAAAGTTACGAAGAACGAGCCACATTACCCGAACTTAAAGGGGCTGAATTCGAGCAGTTAGACAAAACGTTTAAAATGGTACTGACTGGATTAAAAAAAGCAGATGTTGAAATTAGTAAAACCTATTTAAGAGAGATAAGAGATCAAGCCAATAAGGCTATGTTTACTTTAATAAAAGAAGAGTTAACAAGGGTAGAGATGCATCTAGGAAATAACCCAAAGAACTTTTCTCTCCTACAAAAACGAGAACAATACAAAAAAGTACTCTATAGACTCAAAGGAGAAACAGAGATATTAGAAGATATGCAGCCAAAATTTATGCAAGACATGAACTTTTTATCAGACCTTAATATTATTGAGGCTGCGTAAAGGGTGCGAGTTAGGTTTAGAGTAGGGAAAGTTGTGGTATATTAAGTACAGGAAAGAGGAGAAGCTATGTTTGATTTATATGTAGATAACAAAAACTCACTTACAAGTTTAGAGGGCGCATTAAGAATCGCAATATCAAATGCGAATAACTTTAATACTCCAGGATTTAAATATTCCTTCACATCATTTACCACCATGTACAAAGAAGCCATCACAAGTGGAACCGCGACCACAAACCCATTACATACAGGTAGTGGAATGACCATTGGTTCAACATCAACAGCTTGGGAGCAAGGAAACTTAGGTATAGGAACCAGTTTAGATGCTGCAATAGTAGGAGAAGGTATGTTTATGCTTTCAAATTCAGCAACAGAATTCGACGCCGGGTCCAAAAAAGTATATTCAAGAGCAGGACGGTTCCAAGTAGACTCATCAAACACCTACCTAACAGACTCATTCGGAAGAAAAGTATTTGGATATGCACTAGACCCTCAAGGCAATATTAAAAGTAGAGAGTTAGTAGCTGTAAAAACCAATGGTAGTACTGATATAGGACTATCAGATAACGGAATTGTAGTAGACGGATTTGAGTCTAACAAAGCCGACCCATCTAAGCCAACAGTCCCATTATATCAATTAGCATTAGCAACCTTTCAAAACAAAAACGGTCTAATTTTAACTACAGGGGCGGCATATACCTCAACAGTAGCTTCTGGAAACCAACTTAAAGAAGGCATAGCAGGAGAAGCAGTAAGCGGATCAGACGTAAATTCTTATGGAAACATACTAGGTAGCCAACTCGAATCATCTAACGTAGATATTGCTAAGGTTGCACTTGATATGAACCTTATTAATCGTGGATTCTCTGCGGTTCAGGCTGTTATTGATGACGTGACAAAGATCATCCAAAATGTAATGAAGATAGTAGGCGGCTAACTTCTAAGCCCCCAAATTTCCCCAACGTTTTGTCTCCAATATATTTGTAAAGAGTAGGTTTATAAATTTGAATCAAATTAAAGATTTGTTGAACAGATAGGCCTAAATTACATATCAATGGCGATGTATAATCCCAACTCAAAAACTAGAACTAATGGTTTTTAATATTCTACAAACGGCTTATTTATTAACGGGTTGATCAAGACCTCAACATCAAATACATATGGCACATATATTGCAATACATAATTAATGTGGAGCACCCTAAAAAGAAATCATTGCTCTTTAACAGGGTATTCCGTAAATTTAGGAAATAAAATGGAGGTTAAATATGTCGTGTAAGTATAATCCATTGGTAGATCGTGTAATTGTTAAACCTGAAGATAGAGAAAAACGACTTAGTTCTTTATGAAAAGTACGGAGGCACTGAAATTAAACTAGATAAAGAATCGTATCTCATTTTTTCCGAGAGTGACATCTTAGCTGTGAAAATAACATAAAATTAGAAGGAGAAATAAAATGTCTGCAAAATCATTTAAACATAATCAAGAAGCCTGGGAAGCCTTAAGTAAAGGCATTGAACAAGTATCGAAAGCAGTGGGATCAACATTGGGTCCAAACGGAAATAACGTGGTTCTGGAGAAGAAATGGGGCTCTCCAACAATAACTAACGATGGTGTGACAATAGCCAAAGAAATTCAATTATTAGACCCATTTGAAAACATGGGTGCCCAGTTAATTATAGAGGTTGCCTCCAAAACCAATGATGTTGCTGGAGATGGAACGACAACTGCAACAATTTTAGGGCATGCGATTTTTAAAGAAGGACTAAAAGCAATTGCTGCCGGCCATAATTCCATTAAACTTAAAATTGGGATTGAAGAAGCCGTAAAAGATGCAGTTGAAGAAATTAAAAACCATAGTAAGGAGCTCGATTCGAAAGACGCTATTACTCAAGTCGCTACTATTTCAGCTAATAATGATTCTGAAATCGGATCTTTTATTTCCGATGCTATGGAAAAAGTGGGGGAAGAAGGCATTATTACAGTTGAAGAATCAAAAGGAATTGAAACTACCTTAGAAATTGTGGAGGGTATGCAGTTTGATAAAGGGTTCCTCTCACCCTACATGATTACAGATAATGTCAGAATGGTTGCTGAATTAGAAAATGCCTTTGTCTTGGTTACAGATAAAAAGATTTCCTCAATTAAAGACTTACTCCCACTTTTAGAAAAAACAGCACAAGTCTCTAAACCCTTGGTGATCATTGCTATGGATGTAGATGGAGATGCCTTGGGAACACTTGTCTTAAATAAATTAAGAGGTACGCTAAATGTTCTGGCTGTCAAAGCACCAGGATTTGGCGATAAAAGCAAAGTTATTCTTGAAGATATAGCTATTTTAACTGGAGCAGAATATATTTCTGAAGATAAAGGAGCTACTCTGGAATCTGTCGAACTTGATCAATTAGGGTCTGCATCCAAAATCAAATCAGATAAAGATACGACAACGATCATTGCCGGAAAAGGTAAGAAAGAGGAGATCAAAGGCCGCATCAATCAGATCAAAAAAGAAATTGAAGTCTCGGACTCTTCTTATGATAAAGAAAAACTACAAGAACGATTGGCCCGCTTATCAGGCGGGGTTGCCGTTTTACATGTAGGCGCGGCAACGGAAACGGAGTTAAAAGAGAAAAAATTTCGCGTAGAGGATGCTTTGGCAGCAACATTTGCTGCAGTTGAAGAGGGTATCGTTGCTGGAGGCGGAACCGTCTTGATACAAGCTCAGAAAAAATTGGCAAAAATAATAAAATCAAAAGAGCAAGATGACAGTCGTGTGGGATATCACATTGTTTTAAAATCTTTAGAAATCCCACTTAAAACAATTGCTGCTAATTCGGATCAAGAACCAGCGGTTATTCTTGAAAAGGTTAAACAGGCTGATAGAAATTTTGGGTACGATGCCTATACAGGGAGAATTGTTGATATGTTTAAGTCCGGCATAATAGACCCGGCTAAAGTAACTCGATCTGCACTGCAAAATGCGGCTTCTATTGTAGGATTATTACTTACAACTTCTGTGTTGATTGCAGACAAACCAGAAGTAAGCACGCCTCACGCCTAAAAAAGCTAGCACCTTAAAAAACTCAGGATTTATCGCCTCCTGGGCAGCTTTTACTCTGCTGATTTTTTACCAGACACTAGTGACCCCCAATGGGGCAAGGCATAAACTAGGCGAGGCAGCCTGTGTCAATGTAAATCGCAAAAATAGAAAGACAACTATTCCTGCAGGCATTCTCCCCTAATCTCAATTTAATTGAAAAATTAAAGACCTTAATCAAAAGCTTCCTCAGTCTGTTGCTACCCCATTGCTGCCTTGGCAGCCTATTTTTATTTTTCTAGTATGTGTTTGCTCAATCACTTACAGTATTAGTAAAGACGGTCACGATATTAGCTGTGAAATTACCGGACTTGGCGCTACGATGCTTAAATCTGAATGCGTCACAAAGCTTTACCTATAATAAAACCCTCCGTTTTTGTTTTGAAACTGGTTTATGAATGATGTGGCTTTCGTCAATCGCATTTATAGTTGTATGAGGTGCTGTCTTTTTTGAAGAGCTTTGAAGTGTGACTACTACCCCAAAACAAAAAGAGACAATAAAGCTGGGTAACATTTCAGAAACTGCAGTGAAATATATACCTACAACAGGTAACATAACCGCTACAAATTTAAAAAATGGAACACTTAAAAACCCTGTAATCATTGAAGCCATTGCTCCTTTTGCGTTATATCTTTTCCAACTCAAAGACAAAATCATCATCGGACAAAATGAACATGCCACTCCTGACCAACCAAACACAATGAACCAAAATACAGTTCGGGTAGGGGACAGAATAGAAACACCTATTGAAATGGCAAGCGCCAATAAGGAAATGATAATAGTTACTTTATAAGACATCTTACTTAGTTGTTTTTGTGTAGCATTAGGGTTTAAGAAGATTTGATAAAAATCACGAGTAATTGCACTAGATACCACTACTATTAATGAGTCCACCGTAGACATAATAGCGGCTAATATTGCTGCAATATATATCCCAACAATTACAGCTGGCAATAACGTTTCTACCAAAATAGGGTAGACATTTTGACCTCCATTACCCAAAATTGAAACCACGTCCTGCCCAGGTTCTGTAAAGAGAGCACGGCCTATTAGACCTATCAATACGGCGGCAGAGTCTGTGACAATTGTAAAAATAATAGCAACAATTGTACCTTTTGATATTTCTGATGTGTTTTTTACTGCAATAAACCTTACAAATACTTGAGGAGCACCTAAAAAACCAATTCCAATACTAGCAAGGCCTAGTACCTCAAAAAAGTTTATTAAAGTAAATCCACCTACACCCCATACCGATAGTAAGCCAGTGTTAATAGTGGAAAGAGTAGAAAAAAGGCCACTAGAAATCCCAAGAGAGGGTAAGGACAAAATCCCTATTATAGGTAAAGCAAGTAACGTTAAAAACATCATGGATCCTTGAAAAATATCAGACCAAACAACAGCTAAAAAACCACCAAATGAAATATAAGCCATAACAACTACAAAGCCTAAAATTGCTCCTGTGTAATAATTTAAATTAAAAAAGGTTTCAAAAGCAGACCCCGTGGCGTCAATCTGTGCACTAATATAAATTGTGAAAAATACTACAAGTACAACCACCGATATAATTCTAATCATAGATCCTGATGAACTAAAACGTGACGACAGATAGTCGGGGATAGTTAATGAGTCGTATTTGTCGGTAAGACGCTTGAAGGGCTTAGCCATGAATAACCAACAAATAGTAACTCCTATAATTTCTCCAACTACCGCCCAGAAGGCCTTTACCCCAATTGTGGCAGCAAGACCAGTGAGGCCTAAAAGAAGCCATGCGGACTCTCCCGTAGCTCTAGATGAAAAAGCAACGCCCCAAAACCCCATCGTTTTCCCACCAGCATAGTAATCAGATATGTTTTTTACCCGCTTTGAGGCAATATATCCAATGAGGATCAGTAATGCAAAATAAAGTCCTAAAACTAAATATTTATAAAGCATAAGGAGCCTCCAATTGCACTGAATCTTTACGTTCTACATAGATGTCTACTTCACTGATTGCCTTTGAAATTATAGATAATGCCACGTCAATTTGTGATTTAGTTATAGTGAGTGGAGGTGCTATAAATATCCAATTCCAGCGAACAAAAGTGAATAAACCAAGTTCTCTTAGTTTGGAAGTGACCTTATTCATAATAGTCATTTCTTCCGGTGTTGCATTCCAAGGGACCATTGGTTCTTTAGTCTCTTTATTTTTAACTAATTCTATACATCCTAAAAGACCTGTATATCTATAATCTCCTATAGACGGGTGGATGTTTTTGAGTTCTTCAATGCGATCATTTATATAGTGACCCAGTACTTCAGATTGATTCAGAAGGTTTTCGTCCTCATATACCTTAATGGTGGCCAAGGCCGATGCACACGCAAGTGCATGAGCTGAGTAAGTTAAGCCCAGCATTAAAGGGGTGTCGTCAAAAAAGGAGGCTATTTTTTCACTTACAAGTACGGCGCCAATTGGAATATATCCACTACTAAGGCCTTTTGCCATTACAATCATGTCAGGTATAACCCCATGGTTTTCCACGGCAAACCATTTACCACAACGTCCAAACCCACTCATTACTTCATCTGAAATAAGCAATATGCCATATTTATCTGCAATTTCTCTTAATTTCGTCCAATAATCAGGCGGGTATTTAATACATCCAGAAGATCCAGACTCCCCTTCCATTAGAATAGCGGCTACATTTTCAGGGCCTTCAAAATTTATAATTCGTTCAACATGTGAAGCACATTCATAATCGCAACTCTCCTGTTTTTTACCCCAAGGGCAACGGTAACAATAAGGGTCTTCTACATGGACTATTCCCGGAGATAAGTCTCGACTTACAGCATGTTTTCTAGGGTCTCCTCCTGCAGAAATCGCCGCGTAAGAAGAACCATGATATGAACGGTATTTAGTAACTATTTTTTCTCTTCCTGTAAACATGCGGGCCATTTTTATTGCATTTTCAATAGCGTCAGCTCCTCCATTCGTAAAAAATGACTTTTTTAATGTTCCTGGAGAAATTTCAGCTAGTTTTTTTCCAAGTTGACCTCTTACATCTGTTGTCATTCCTGGAAATACATAAGCAACCGACTCTAATTGTTTCTTAATAGCATTATTTACTTCAGGGTGTTTATGACCAATGTTTACGTTCATCAACTGCGATGAAAAATCGATATACGTTTTGTCGTCGGTGTCTGTAAAATATATTCCATCAGCCTTTGTGACATGAATTGGATTTAGACCAGACTGTTTAGACCACGAAAATAAAGTATAGTCCGTATTATTTTTTATATTAGATTGAGTGTCCATTAGCTCATCCAATCAATTTGATCTTCTGCATTCCATTTGGTAGTCACTTTTTTCAGGGAGGTCCAAAAATGAATTGAACTTTCACCGGTGATATCAGAACTTCCAAACTTTGACTCTTTAACCCCTCCGAAAGAAAAGGGTTCCCGAGGTACCGGAATTCCAATGTTTATACCTACCATTCCTGCCTGAAGTCGAGAGCTAACATAACTCGCTTTAGAGCCGCTATTGGTATAGACTGATGCCCCATTTGCATAGAGTGAAGCATTTTGAATGTTTAATGCCTCGTCAATCGAATGTGTTCTAATAATAGAAAGGACAGGTCCAAAGACTTCTTCTTTTGCAATCTGCATATCTGGGGTGACATTGTCTAGTACTGTTGGGCCAACGTAAAATCCGTTAGGCGTTTCTGGAATGATGGAACCACGCCCATCTAGTAAAACATTAGCACCTTGTTCAATGGCTTCAGTAATATAGGCCTCTATTTTTTTAACCGAGTCTGAAGTAATAACGGCTCCTATATCTTTTCCAAGTACGAGTTTTTTTGACTTATCAACAATAAGCTTGACGATATTGTCAATATTTCCAACGCCAACCATTACAGATGCTGCCATGCAACGTTGCCCAGCACATCCACTCATAGAAGCTACAACGTTACTAGCCGTCATGTCTGGATTAGCGTCTGGTAAAACTAAAAGATGATTTTTTGCACCACCTAAACAGACCGCTGATTTAAGGTGATGGGTAGCTTTTTGATAGACCAATTTAGCAACATTAGTAGATCCAACAAAAGATATAGCCTTAATTTGAGGATGCTCACAAATAGCGTTAACTATATTTTCTCCGCCATCTACAACTTGAAAAACATTATCTGGAAGCCCGGAATCCTTTAAAATATCAGCAAGTAAATGTGCCGTTAGAGGTGTTTTTTCTGAGGGTTTTAGAATCATTGCATTTCCTAATACAAGTGCAATAGGAATAGTCCAATTAGGTACCATACAAGGAAAGTTAAAGGGGGTAATACTAGACACAACACCTAGGGGTTCTCTTGTAGACTGACAAAAGACACCTTTACTAACTTCAAGATGAACACCAAGCGGCTGATTCTGAAGTGATGTTGCAAATTCAACAACTTCAATCGCTTTACTAACTTCAGCATCTGCTTCATCAATAGTTTTTCCATTTTCTTTTCGTATCAGGTCAGTAATCTGGTGACGATTTTTTTCAAGTCTATCTCGATAATTAAACAGTACAGTGGTTCTTGATTTAAGGGTCTTTGAACTCCACTTTTGAAATGCCTCTTCAGCTTTCTTTACAATGTTTTCTAGCCCATCTATGGTTGTAAATCTGATCTCAGAAATTTTCTCACCATCTACAGGGCTTATGATATCTGTTTGTATTTTATCAATGTGTGGTTTATTTATATTATTAGTTATTATCATATATTATATTCCTTGTTACTGTTAAAAGTCAGTATTTATTTTATTTAAAGATATCATAATGCAAAATAAAATTCTTTTCAATTGGGTCCTATTTCGAAATACCAGTAAATATTTCCAGCGAGCTTTTTTTGGTATTTTGCGACAGTCCCCATGAACATAAGGCTTTGCTTGCCCCCTCAAAACTTTCAGGGTTTATCGGATCCCGCCCACATATGATAAAAAGTGGCGCCTACATTAAATGATTCTGACTTATTATGTTGATAATTTAGACCATTGTTTACTTCGTTTGGGTTATAGTCTGGAGTACCTTGGGCTTCACTAGATCTGAAACTTTATTGATAAAAGAATGTGTTTTTTTCTAAAATGGTCTGTTAGTATTTTGGAAATAGCATCAGCTGGAGAAGACGATTCATACCCCTTAGTGAAAAAGAAAGTCCCTGGATAGATCTATACTTTCAAATAATTTTGGACTGACTACCTTCATCTCTCTAATTAATTGCAAGCCGTCCTTTCCTTGAAAAAGTGGCATAAACCTATAGATTTGTTTAAATCCTTTTTTTGAATGGGGTACAACCATGTCACGGATGCCACCTTTTATATTATTATAAAATGCAGGACTATCTAACATATTTTCTATTGAAACTTTTTTTACACAATAGAGTTCCCCATCCTCTCCTCTACATAAACGTACTTTTCCAAACCCTCCTTTCCTTAAGAAAATCTTATTTTGCCCATTTGTACTATCTTTTCCCCAGCTTCTTCTAATTCGTCATCACTTAGTGAGTTTAACATCTGATATTTTCTACCTTCTTGACCATAAATAACGGTATGCAGATGTGATTCCCCTTTATTGTCTCGTTGGACTTTTAATAGGTTTTCTATTTCTTCTTCTGCTATTCTGATTTCTTCTAGTAAGTTACTCCGTTGTAAAGACACTTCAGCTTTTTTTTCGCGTATTGTTGCCATGTCTTTCTTTATTGATGTAATTTTTTGTATATTTTTATTAGCTGCGCGTAATTCACTATGTAGTATAGCCAGTCCAAAATAAAAAGTCCGAAATATCAGAAAAAATCCATGTAAAAAAGTAGAGAAGAGTTGAGGTAATGAAGGAATGGAGAAGCTCAGGTTAAGAGACGGAAATAGTCGAGACAGGATAAAGGCCATTTTGATGCTGGATAATAGTAAGTCAATACATCCAGGAGACTCTGATTACAGACTCAAAACAGGTTCGACAATGCATAGAATCCCGCTATACAAAAAGTGGGAGTATAGCCTTGCTTCATCAGTTAGGATTTAAACAGTCGTATGTGCAAAAGACTACCCCACTATTTATGCGCTCAATTATAATGCCCGATATTATAAAAATGTCTATAAAAGATATTCGATTAGTAGTTAAAATTGCAAAGCTTATAAAAGACCGGGCCTAGGTCTCAATAAGTCCATATTCGTTATTCTCTTGTGGATAAATTACGTTTATTTTTTCATTTTCAATATTTCTAAACACTAAAAATGGAATGAGCTCTTCTTCTACAACCATTGCCGCTTCTTCAGGACTCATTGGCTTCTTAATAAATCGAGGTTCCTTTTTGTGTGGACGGTTATCATACTTAGTTAGTTTATTAGAAACTTGGATATGCTTATGAGAAGTATTTCTTCTATGTTCATCTCTTAATTTTTCTTTATATTTTTTTAGCTGTACCTCAAGTTTATCTATTAATAAATCAATACTAGCGTACATACTGCTAGATTGTTCTTCAGCTCTAATTACAGTCCCAGAAACATGCATAACTGCTGCAGCGCATTGTTGGTCATCTTCGTTGGCGGTTTGAGAAATATCTAAATCAATCGTGATATCTTGAATGTGATCAAAAAATCTACTAAGTTTCTCTAGCTTTTTCTCAGCATATTCTGAAACGCTTTTTTTGTGATCCAATTTATGAGCTTTTACTGTTATGTTCAATGTTGGCCTCCTGGTATTTGTTTGGGTTATTTACAGTAAGAATAATACCATGTCATATAAATCTCAGCAAAGAACGCTTTACATCAACATGTCATCACTTTAGAATATAGAGATGTCATTAATATCGATAATATTAGCTGCAGGGAAAGGCACGCGAATGAAGTCTGATCTTCTCAAAGTAGCCCATGAAGTGGCCGGTAAGCCTATCGTTGGTTACGTAATAGAAACAGTTCAAAAATGTGGGGTAGACTCCATAAACATAGTAGTGGGTCATCAATCTGAACACTTAAAAGAAATTCTTAGGCCTTACTCAGGTCTGAACTACGTTCTTCAAGAACAACAATTAGGAACAGGCCACGCAGTATTACAAGCTAAATCGCTTATAAACGAAAACGAGACTGGAAATGTACTGATTTTGGCTGGGGACTGTCCTTTAATAAAAGTAGAGACCCTTAATAATTTAATAGCTGTTCATAAAGAAACAAATTCAGCAGGTACTGTTCTCTCAACTAAAATGTCAGAACCTGCTTCTTACGGGCGTATTATTAGAGGAAAAATGGGCTATTTAAAATCTATTGTAGAGGCAAAAGACTGTGACGAAGAGCAAATTAAAATAGACGAAATAAATACAGGGGTTTACATTTTTAATACACAAAAACTATTTCACCGCTTGAGCGCTTTAAGTACTAACAATAGCCAGGGCGAATACTATTTAACAGACATTATTCAATTATTAAAAGAGGGTGGAGAAGTGGTATCTGCCTACTGTACCGACGACTCAGATCAAGCCATTGGAATTAATACCCGAATGGACATCGCTAAATCTAACCAGGTCATTTATCAACGAAACAATCTTGAATTCATGAAAGACGGAGTAACAATACTGGACCCAAATACAACATTTATAGACTCCACCGTAAAAATTGGTCACGATACTATAGTTCATCCGTTTGTAAGAATTACGGGTAATACCACTATTGGTAAACACTGCGAAGTATATTCTCATTGCTTCATAAACGATTCAAAAATAAGCGACAACGAAAAAACGCTCTCTTTCACGAATAGACAAGAATCATTAAATAACTAAAAAATAACTGTCAAGACAGCTTCTATCATTCAGGTCGTTCTCAAACAAAAATTTGAATCTAATTTAATAGTAGAAAAATCAGCGTCTCATAAAAAGTAAATTGAGGTCTTATTTTATGAGTGCTTGCACAAGACATAAATTATGCTAAAATAACTAGTTCTTTAGTTACAAAGTCAAGGAGAATTGATAAACATGGGCATGGGTTACGAAATTTTATATATTATTAAATCAGCAGTTGCTGAAGAAAAAAGAACTGCAATTAACGACAAAGTTAAGTCAATTATTGAGTCTGGTAAAGGCGAGATATTACTTCATAAAGAAATTGGATTAAAAGAATTAGCTTCTGAATTCAGTAAAGAAACGCAAGGTTATTATGTACAAGTACAATATACAGCCAACAATAAAATCTTAGACGAACTTGGAAATTTCTTTCATATTACTGAAGACGTTCTTAGACATTTAAACGTTACATTAGAGTCAATTCAAACTAACGTAAGCGAAGACGCAGTTGCTGATACGGCGCCTTCAAGACCACGACGACATGGCTAGTCAAAACAAAGTAATCCTTGTAGGAGTTATAGAAGAAGGTCCAGATGTTAAGGCCACTAATGCCGGAGATCCTGTATCTCGGTTTAAATTATGCGTTGATCGCCCTCAAAGACAAGACGGGATGCAATCAGGACAAGACCATATACCTATAGTCGCTTGGCAACGGGCCGCGGAAGCCACTAACGGGTTTAGCCAAGGTGATACAGTCCTCGTTGAAGGAAATGTTCAGACGCGTAACTACGATGACCCAAATGGATTTAAAATATATGTAACAGAAGTTAATGCTAGAGAAGTTAGAAGGCTCTCTCAGGGCCAAGGTTTTCAAGCACCTATACAAGACGCCTCAATCATTCAAGAAGGACAATCAAGCCCAGCTCCAGCACCTGTTATGAGCGAGCCGACCTTTCCACAAGCACCAGCTGAACCAGTTTTAGAACCGATGGAAGAAAAAACAGAAGCAAAGGCCGACGGTGTTTCATTCGACTTTAACGATCATTCAAATAAAGAAATTATTGAAAATGCACCAGCATTTGATAAGCCAATAGAGGACGATGTCCCGTTTTAGGGTGGAGGAATTATGTATAACAAAGTATTTTTAATTGGACGGCTAGTAAGAGACCCTGAAGTAAGAGTTACAGTTTC
>QFBU01000028.1 GCA_003265975.1 Candidatus Marinamargulisbacteria bacterium SCGC AAA071-K20 | reverse complement strand
CTCAAATCCTTCCTTGTCTATTTTTAAGGCGCCTATTTCAGTAATATAGTCTTTTCCTATTTCTAAACCAGAAGTCTCAAAATCTAAAAATACTAATTCTTCAGCCGATTCTCCAAAGAGACTGGCTTGTCCTGAACACTTTGGAAAAAATAAACATCTATGACCAATGTTCGACTGGCTTTGATGTACTGTAGGCCCATTACAGAATTCACATAGATGGGTTTTACTTACCCTTAAGCTGTTTTCAATGATGTTTGCAATTCTTCTCAAATGGACGCTTGCTTCACAGCTAGAACAAATAAAAAATGAGCCGTCTTGGTCTTTGTGAAAACTTGCATTTTGTAAGCTTTCATCACAAATTGGGCAGTTAAATTCTTTAGAAAATTTACAAGAGTCTTTAGAACAAGCGATAAAGTTTTTATCTATTTGAACGCTTGTTTTGTCATTGCATTTGGGACATGACTTTTTTAAAGGGACCGGCACGATTAGGTTTTATCCTGAAAAATTCTACTACCTACAGAAAGTTTCTGTCCTTGGTATTTTCCTTGATATGGTTTTTCAGCGGCTTTGTCCATACTACAAAAAACTAGCTGACAGACTCGTCGTCCAGTATCAATTTTTATTGGTAAAGAGTTGGCATTATACAATTCAAGTGTAATTTGACCTTCAAATCCAGCGTCAACCCATCCCGCGTTTTGTATGAATAATCCCATCCGACCTATCGAACTTCGTCCTTCTACAAAGGCAGTGATATTTGAAGGTAGTTTTACGTATTCTATGGTTGTTGCTAATAAAAAAGAATGAGCGGGAATAACAATGCTGTCGGCTTCAATTTCTCTGTATTTTATTTCTTCGTTAAATGTTATTACGCCAGAAGAGTGTTGATTGTCGTCAACAACTAAGAAATGATTTCCAATTCGACAATCAATAGACGCTGGTTGAAGCGAGTGTTCGTTAATGGGTTCGCAAACTAAAGTGCCTTTATCCATCATTTCTTTTAATGTGACGTCTGATAAAATCATTCCACCATTATAGTAAGTTTAAGGCAAAGTGAGAAGGTGTTTAAATAACTGATATATTTGTTGAAAATTGCAATTCATGTCGAGGACCCTCCTAAAAAATATATATTTAGCAGTATTAGGGTTTTATTTCTTTTTATAGCCTAAGTTTTTTAATATCAGCTAAAGTTTCCATACCAGGAGCAATTCTAATATAGCCATTACCTTCAGGTTCGTTTATATGCATTATGTGGGTATAGTTAAATCCAAAACTACTACTGTCTATTACAAATAATCCATTATCAAAATTCTTGTTCATACAGTCTTGGATAAAGGTTTCTATCTGGTTATTGCAGTTGTCTTCAATACCTTTCAACTTCAAAAATAATAGCCCCCCTTGGTTGTAAGTAAGGTCAAATTTGTCAGAATCTCTAAATGTTCTAAATAGAAATTATCCATTTCTGTTGATCCTACCTAATCTGTTTGATGTGATTTTTTGGTCTAAGCAAAAAGATTTTAAATTCTGCTCAGGGCAATTGACACCTAAAATGGCTCGATATTTATTAAGTGGCAAGATATGTTGTTTGTCTGTTGAAATTACCGTTAATGTTCCACCACTAACCATATCATCACCAAACTGATCAAACTTCTGTAGACTTCTGTATAAAATGACGTGTAAATAAGGAGGCCACTTATTGTCTTTTAAAAAATCTGAACATTGAAAGTCGGGACCCATTAAGGTGGTGTCGATTAATAAATATAAAGGGTTTGACCGTTTGAACCGATTGAGTTTGCTGAAAAGTTTATGAAAATCTACCACTTTCCCCTTAAAGGTGTTGGTTATAACGTCTAAATTTATAGCTGTACAATCTTCGTCTATAACATGATCTATTATTTTTTCTATGTTTTTTTCGTCTACAAAAGTTGACTTGATAGCGTTGTTTTCTTGGAAGTATCCTTTAATTTCAAAATAGGATTGTTTTCCTACACAAATATAAGCATTGTCAGAGGTCATTTTTTCTTGAATAGTAGCCATAATAAGGCTAAAGGCGCCCATTCCTGAATTTAATACGAGACTGACTTGAGTTGTTCCTGGAATTTTTTTGTGATACTTATTCAGTTTATTCTCTACGTCTTGTCGGTCCAAGTCCATTCTATGGTATTCGTATTGTGTAAATGGTTTTGTAATCCCTTGTCTAAATATATTTGACTGAGAAGGAGACTGCCAACTTTGGTTTGTGTAAAGCGACACTATAGCTTTGTCTAAGGACCTAATTCGTTGGTGTAGTCTAAATCGTAAGGTGTAACACGTTGTGCTTAGGGTAGGGATGGTATCGTCTAAACGTTTGTAATGATTTTTAAGATTAAGTAATGTTTTATTTAAAAATCTAAACTGACTCTTGTTTTCTGGAAGTGTGTGAGGATAGTTAAGAATATCCTCGATTAAATCTTGAAGATGTTCAAGTCTGTACCTTGCAATGGCACAGTCTTCTTGAATGTCACTTTTACTTTGCTTATCGACTACTTCAGACATACTTCTTATTGTATAATATTATCTATGACCTTTCGACAAGAAATAACATGTTCTGGTTTGCAATCAGTAAAAGAGATTGTGAATTCGACACAACGATCTGAAAAATTTATTAATTGTCTTCTTAAAAAAAATGAAGATGGACTCTATCGCCAAGCGGGTACTGACGAGCAATGCAAAAAAGGTGATTCCTTAATTATTTATTCAGTAGACCCTTCAAGTACTAGCGAATTACAAGCATGTAACTCTCTTTTTAATGATCACTATTATGGTAAAAAAGAAGTCGCTCAAGAACAAAAGCTTTGGCCTGATGAAGACTTGTTTATAAAAAACTTTATTCCAAACTCTAATTCATCTCTTTTAGAAATTTGTTGTGGGAACGGACGAATTACTCCCTATTTATGTAAAGATGGAAATTCGGTTGTTGGACTTGATTTTAGTAAGGACAGTATAACTTTGGCTAAAGAGAATACCAGCGATAAGCTTGAGTTTGTTTATGGTGACGCTTTTGAACTGCCTTTTGACACCGAAGAATTTGATGTTTCAGTTTGTTTTGAAAATTCATTAGGAATATTTTTTGAGGATGAAGAGAAAATAATTGAAGAATTAATTACTGTGACCTCAAAAAAGGTTCTATTAGGCTTGAGAAACGTAGATGATAGCGATGAGTTTCTTCACTATTATGTCTCTCCAGATGGATACATTGAATTTGCTACAGTCTTTACCGAAAAAAGACTTGAGTCTATTTTAGAAAAAATTAGTGACAATTTGAAAGCACGTATAGACTCAGTAGACTACTACCCTGGATTGCCTCGTCCTTGGGGTGGGACTCAGTTTTATGCGGTCCTAAATTTAAACGCCTAAACTAGACTTGATTTTCCAAACTTTATAGACCTGTTCAAAAAAGATTTCTTAATTTACCATAAAGGAATGACTAGAATCTTTGATGTTATTGTAATTGGATCAGGTGGGGGATCTAAAATAACTCGACCGGCCGCCATGCTTGGTAAAAAGGTGGCTATTATAGAAAAAGGTCGTTTGGGTGGCACATGCCTCAACCATGGCTGCATCCCTTCAAAAATGTTAATTCACGTTGCAGATTTAGTGTCTGAAGTGAGAGAAACACAGCGCTTTGAATTAGTTGTGAATCAAGAGATTAAAGTTAACTTTAAGGCGCTTGTAGATCGAGTTTCGGCTACTATCGACAAAGACTCAGACAGTATTGCCCCCGCATACGACAAAAACCCGAATGTTACTTTGTTTGAAGGTGAAGGTCGTTTTATAGATAATCACACAGTTGAAGTTAATGGAGAACGGCTCACCGCAAAGCAAATCGTAATTGCTGCAGGAGCTAGGGCTAATATCCCAGACATAAAAGGACTTTTAGACACCCCTTATTGGACGTATAAAGAAATTTTAAGAAATACCGAGCAACCCAAGTCTTTAATTGTGATTGGTGGCGGTTATATCGCTACTGAATTAGGTTATTTTTATGGTGCTTTAGGTACAAAAATCGATTTCTTAGTAAGAAATAGAATGGTGAAGGCCGAAGACAAAGACATTATTGATGCCTTTGAAAAGGACTTTTCTGATCAGTTTCCTGTTCATTTTGGACACACCCCTACAGAAGTTAATTTTGACGGAAAAGAGTTTATCGTTAAAACGAGAACTAAAGAGGGCGATGAAGCTGAATTTAGAGCTGAAAAATGTTTAGTGGCTACTGGTTTCAAACCTAACTCTGACATACTAGGCTTAGAAAATACGAACGTTAAAACAGATGACAATGGTCATATTTTGGTTGATGATTATTTAAGAACGGATGTTCCTCATATTTATGCGTTTGGAGATATTTTAGGACGTTATTTATTTCGACATTCAGCCAATTTTGAAGGGGAATATGTATTTAAAACTCATTTTGAAGGATCTAGTCAGGGAGCTATAAAGTACCCGCCTGTTCCTCATGCCATTTTTACTCATCCACAAGTGGGTGGGGTAGGTAAGACTGAACAAGAGTGTGTCGCTGAAGGAATTGACTACTTTGTTGGTTTGAATCCATATAAGTCTAGTGCGATGGGTATGGCTCTTCGCTCAGAAAGTGGATTTGTTAAGTTAATTTTTGAGAAATCTAGCCAGAAATTAATTGGGGCTCATATTATTGGTCCTGAGGCGAGTAACATGATTCATATGTGTATAGCTTATATGAACATGGGCGCTACTTTAACTAATATTATCGATACTATTTATGTTCACCCTGCATTGCCTGAATTAATTAGAAATGCGGCTCGTAAGGCTTTTATTTCCCTTTACTCGTAATCTATTTTTGCAATATTTACTAAATCATCATAAACTCCTTTCAATGACAAAGTGGTGTGGTATAATCATCACATGAATTTTTACCTATTAATTATACTTAGTTTTTACATCCTTTTTTTTCTAATAGACACCATTGTAGATATTTTAAATGTTAAGCATATCCAAACCGAATTACCTGAAGAATTTAAAGCGGTTTATGATTCTGAGAAGTATCAAAAATCTCAAGAATATTTAAGAGAGTGTACGCGTTTTTCATTAATAAAAAGTAGTTTTAATCTTTTAGTTACTGTTCCTTTTATTGTATTAGGTGGCTTTAACTTAGTAGATCAACTGAGCCGTCAATTTAACTTTAGCTCGATTGTAACGGGCTTATTGTTTTTTGGACTCTTGAGCTTAGGTAGTTTTGTCATTGATATTCCATTTTCCTTGTTTTCTACCTTTGTTATAGAAAAGAAATATGGATTTAATAAAACAACTTTTTCAACCTTTGTAATTGATATCTTAAAGTCATTGTTACTTTCTGTTGTAATTGGCGCGCCTATTTTGGCTTTGATTTTGTGGTTTTTTGAATCAAATGGCGCTAATGCTTGGCTATATTGTTGGTTAGCTCTTACCGCTATTCAGATTGTATTGATGTTTGTGGCGCCTATTTTAATTATGCCTTTATTTAATAAATTTGAACCCCTAGAAGAAGGCGAATTGAAAACAAGCATTTTAGACTATGCTAAAAAAGAAAACTTTAGCCTTAAAGGTCTGTTTACTATGGATGGGTCAAAGCGCTCAACAAAGTCTAATGCTTACTTTACAGGATTTGGGCAGTTTAGACGTATTGTTTTGTTTGATACGTTAATTAAGAATCATAGTGTTAATGAACTGTTAACTATTGTGGCTCACGAAATGGGTCACTATAAGAAAAAACATATTTTTAAAATGATTGTAGTTTCTATTATTAGTTCTGGGTTTATGTTTTTTATTCTGTCTTTATTTTTAAATAATGCATTGTTGTTTGAGGCTTTTAAAATGGATCATATTTCTGTTTATGCCTCATTGGTATTTTTTTCCTTTCTGTATTCTCCAATCGAAACGATTCTTTCTGTGTTTAGTAATATATCGTCTAGAAAACATGAATTTGAAGCAGATGCCTATGCCGTAGACACCACTAATTTACATAAAGATTTAGTATCTGGTTTGAAAAAACTTAGTGTAGATAACTTAAGTAATTTGAGTCCACATCCTTTAAAGGTGTTTTTGGAGTATAGCCACCCTCCAGTATTGGAGCGGATTAAAGCCATTAACGCTCTTAATAAATGAGGTTTCGGTACTTATTTACGGCATTACTATTTAGTATTCCTGTTTTTGCAGCTTCATTAGACGAACAACTTTTCCATCACATTAAATATCAACTGTCTGAATCAAAATATGAAGATGTTTCATTAGGTATTGTTGTTGATAAAATTTCTAGATTTAAGAAAAAAAGACTATTTGAAAAAAATGCCAAAGAACTGTTTATTCCTGCGTCTACTATTAAGCCGCTTTTGTCGCTGGCGGTTTTGGATCAGTTTGGAAAGAACTATAAATTTAAAACCTTCTTGATGAGTGATAGGAAAATTAAAAATGATGTTTTGGACGGTAATATTTATATTAAAGGGATGGGCGATCCTTCTCTTCAACGTGAAGACTTGGAAAAGATAGTGTTAAAATTAAAAACAATGGGACTTTCTCGTATAAAGGGGGATGTTGTTTATGACACGACATTATTTAAAAATGACGACCATCCACACTATAAAAATGCACGCTATTATAATGCTCCTTCTGGAGCTTTAAGTTTAGACTATAATCAACTAAATTTTGTTATAGACTCCAATTCAAAAGCTATAGTGTCTGAGTTTCCTACCTCTTACGTTGAAATTAGTATTGAGGGTGATGTTCTATTAAATAATACACATCAGGGATTCCCTTGGCCGGCAATTGAAGTAAAACAATACTCAGATCACTATGTGATTCATGGTGATGTGACGCCTAAAGATCAAGACAATAGATTTTTGAATGTAATGGTGAGTCGTCCTGGTTTGTTTTTTTCAACTCAGTTTAAAGAACTCTGTACCAAAAAAGGGATAGAAATTACTGGAGTTATACGACCAGGAGTTATTCCAAAAAGCCATGTTGTTTTGTTGGAATATGAAGGGGCCAAACTAGCCTCGATAATTAAAGAGTTAAATCAGGAAAGTAATAATGTCGTAGCTAAGATTTTAAATAAAGATTTGGCTGCATTCCGGGGTAAAGTACCTGCAGATAAAGCGTCAGGCGTGGCTATTTTAAGGCAGTTTTGTAAACAGAAACTTAAATTTAAAGAGGGTAGCTTTGTATTGAAAGATGCAAGTGGTCTTTCACTTGAAAATAGAATATCAGCAGATCAGTTAAGTTTGATGTTGCAATATATTTACAAGAAGCGACGTATTCGTGAGGTGATGATTACTAGCTTCGTAAAGTTGGGTGAACATGAGAAATATAAACACTTAATACCGCCCGACCATTTAGATGTGTATATTAAAACAGGCACATTAGCGTCTAATGGAATCAATAGTGTTATTGGCTATGTGTTTAATAATAACAATGGAGAGGTCTATAGTTTTTCAATTTTAACAGATCATCAAACAAACGTTGCTTATAAAGGGACGCTTACCTATCCTATTTTAAGGAGCCTTTTTTTGGGGCTTGGGTCGTAACTAATTTTATGATTTTGAGATCCCTTTTAATATTGTTTTTCTTTTTTCAATCTATTCTTAGTGCTAATTCAACGTACACTATTGATGCTGAATATTTTCCTGAAAAAGACTTTGTTAATGGACGTCAAATTGTTACATTTACTAACGATTTCTCGGTTCCTGTCGACAAGGTATATTTTGCTATAGACAATACCTTAACTGAGCCTAATCCAGAGTTAAGTAAGGCGGTTAATGATATTGGGTATGTGAATGGATATACATCATCACCCATTATTATAAATTCGGTTAAAGACAAGAATGGAAAATTACATCGTTTTGAGTTTGAAAATGAGCTTCAATATATCAAAATAAAAACTTATGCTAATTCAAAGAATATATTCTTTGTGGCTTTGAAAAAACCTTTATCTCCAGGCAAAACAGTAAGCTTTACCATAGACTTCACCACGCATATCCCTGAAAAATATAATATAGGCGAACGTTTAACACTAAAGGACACCACTACTCTAAGATTTGCTTGGTATCCCACTGAATTTACTCATGATGACAAGGCTTGGGTTTTAAATAAATTTGTATTTAATAAGGCTTCAATTAAGCAATTAACTCTAACTGTTCCTAAAAAATATGAAGTTGTGATGGCGGGGGAAAAATTTGAGACACATCAAACTGATACTAAAACTATTGCACGTTCTGAAAGCTCTATTCCTAGGTTCGGTACTTCTGTAATTATCTCTCCAAAATTAAATACCTTAACAGCTAAAACTAGTGACGGCGTATCTGTAGAAGTTGTGTACCTGGACAAAGATAGAAAACGCGAGGCTCAGTTTATATTAGACGCAGCGCTGGATGTAATTCCTTATTATAATAGAAACTTTGGCCAAATCCCTTTGAAGCGCTTGGTTATCGCCAATTCCCCAGTGATGGGCGATTGGGGAATGGCGTCTAATTCATTTATATTCTTAGGCGATGGTGCCATTGGAAGTGCTCAAGTTAATATCTCTCATTATATGAACCGATGGCTTACCTTTTTGGTTGCTCACGAAATAGGACATTTGTGGGCGGGAGTTGGTAATGATGTCGATTTTAATACCGACAATTACCTAAGCGAAGGACTTACTAACTATCTAACCTTTGACTACTTTGAAAATAGATTTGGAATATTAGGGAATATGTTTGAGCCTGAATCCGGACTAAAAGGTCATTTTCTAATAAACTATAACTATCTTAATTTTGAAACCGCTTTATATAAGCATCAAAATAATTATCGTTTAACTAAAAGAGATTCTTGGCACGAGCCGCTTTCTCTAGCTAATGAAAAATCAAATTTACATAACAAAGAAAGTAAAGACTATTCTATTGGCTACTTAACGTTTAGGCATTTGGAAAATTATATGGGGAAAGAGAGTTTTCAGAAAGGGCTAAAGTCTTATTTTTTAGATAATAAAGACTATTATACAATAGATGATTTTAAAATGTCATTGCAACCTTTTTCTGAACGAGGGTTAAGTCCCTTTTTTGATGATTGGTTTAAAGGGATACCTGCTTTAGATGTGTCTATTGGCTCTGTATCGTCGGTTAAAGAAGGCGATCAGTTTGTAGACACCGTTGTTATAAAAAAGACAGGCAAAGCGGTTACCGACTTAGATGTAGCGTTTGTTTATGACACTCAAACAGTAAAGAAACGATTAAGAAACCTTAACTTAAACTCAACTATTCTCAATCAATCAAATCAGGTCTTAAGAAATGTAATATTGGATCCAGAAAGTAAGCTTTTGGACGATGATAGACGGAATAATACATTCAAAAGAAAATTAGACTTTTACTACTTTGGAAACTCAAAAGCCTTACTTAATAGAAAACCTTTAGAACATTATTTTATTGGAGTCACTCCCTTTTTAATGAGCTCCTCGTTGTATGGTGCGGGTGATTTGCTTGGTCCAGGTTTAAAACTGTTTGGAACGGACCACTTTAGTCATTTTTGGAAAGCTGGAGTGGCAGGTAAATATAGTTCGCTTTCGGAGAGGTCCAGCACGGCCGTATTTGCAGAGTACACTTTTTTGTTACCACGGTTTCATTATTTAAATGTTTCGTCTACGTATGACAGCAATAAAGAATGGGACAGTTCGGTGTCTTATGTACAGCCCCTTTTTAGACCTGTTGATATTGGATTATATGGACATTATTACTATCCGGAGCATACTTTGTTTTATACATTAAAACGCTATAATTACTCTTCTAACGAGCTGAGTTACAGTGCAAAGCTTTCTTGGCAATATACAAACTTAAAAACATTGTACTGGCATACTATTTCTGCTGAAATTTCGCCTAAAATAAGCTTGAATGATTTAGACTTTGAGAAATATTACTTTAATGTCCTTAAGGCTTTTTCGCTTAAGCCACGTGTGTTGCTTGTTCCACAAAGCACCATTGGTTTAGGGAGAAACATGCAAAGTGTATTTTCGGCTAATTCTATAAGGGGGCAGGGGATTGTTGGTAATAGACAAGGCCAAAAAATGTTTAAGCAGTCTGTTGATCTAATAATTCCTATTCAGTATGGTCGAAGTGAAGATGTAGGGAAGCTGTTTGTATATAGAGGGATGGCAGTGGCTGGATTTTTAGAAGCTGGAAATACTTTTACGAATGACAATGCTTTTGACGAAGGCGTGTTAACTGGGGGAGGGGAGCTTAATATTTTACTTACCTCTGTGGCTGATATGAAGTTGGCCGTGTCTTTGGGCTATGGTGTGACTTTGGCCAGAAGCGATGTGTATGACTTTAGTGAAGAGATCTATTTTTCTTTTAAAACGCCTCTATCCATTTATGCGTACTTTTTTGGGTATTAACTCTTTGATTTAAAGCTAGTGCAGTAAATTCACGATGGTATCTTCAAGAATACGCCTCATGCCTTCAACGGGTACTTCTTGATAGCCGGACATACCTGATAATTCTTTTAATACGGAGTCACTTTTAATACCCTCCATGGCACAGGAATGATGTAATATTTGATTTCTGTAATAAATCTTTTCCTGAGCATAAATTGTTACTAAAAAAGTTGGGTGGGATTAAATTACATCTACTCAAACCTATACTGGCCTAATCCGGACTTTCTATTTTAGTTTAGCTATATTTTAAAAAAGTACTTTTCTTTATTCTTTTTTAAGGTAGACTGAGTATTACATTTTTATTTTATTTGGAGGCGTTTTATGTTGATACCTGTAGTTAACTCTTTTGCTAGGCTTGTTCCTAGAGTTACAAGATCTCATACGAAAGGAGCGTTACCTAGATTATTATCATCTAATAAGAAAATAGATAGATTAGTTTTTTGTGCAAACAGGGGATTTATAGACCCAACGTGCAAAACTCCAGAAGCATTGCCAAATTTTTTTCCTAAATCTGGTAAACCTGATTCTTTATATATAATGGCACGCGGTGTTGCTGCTCAACGTATTGTAAACACATGTAATAAATTTGGTATTCCAACTGTTGTACCTGTAATTAACGGTGATACTGAAAGGGTGAGTGGCGCCACTACTTATGCAGCATTTGGTGGTGAAGGTGTTCCCGCTTTATTAGATGCTGTACAGCATGCTGCTGTAGCTAAACAGCATGGTTGTGCTGCGGTTCATCCTGCTTGGGGAGGATTGTCTGAAGATAAAGATGCTCACCGTACCATGAGAGAAAATGGATTGTGGGTTATTGCTCCCGAACCTTGTGTGATTGAAAAGCTGGGTTCCAAAATTTCTGGAGCGGAAGAAGCTAGCAAAGCTGGTTTACCTATTATTAGGGGAACGGATATCGTGGGTACGGTTGAGGAGGCTTTATCAGAAATGAAAAAAGACGGTATTTCTTTTCCCGTTATGGTTAAAGCTGAGTCTGGGGGAGGGGGAAAAGGAATGAAAGAAGCACATCAAGCTGCTGATTTTGAAGCTGCATTTTATTCTGCAAAATCAGAAGCGCTTAATAGCTTTGGAAATGATCGTGTTTTTATTCAAGAATTGTTGCCGAAAGATAAGTCTCGTCATGTTGAACTTCAGATGATGGGAGATCGATTTGGAGCAGCAAAAGTAGTTGATGGTAGAGATTGTTCTAACATGTTAAATGACCAAAAAATTATTGAAGAAAATTACGGTGTTCCATCTCAACTAGCTCTGAGTGCTGAAACATTTTTTGAAAATAATGGTTATGCCACCGCAGGCACTATTGAATTTATGGGTTTTGAAAACTCTGATCTAACTAAAAAAGACTTGGAAATAAAATTTCTTGAAGTTAACACGCGGTTGCAAGTTGAACATACTGTTACTGATCATACACAGGATACTGATTTAGTTGAAACCCAGTTACGAGTGGCCTCAGGTCAAACTATTGAGGACATATTTAAAGATCATCAATCTAGCACACGGCATGCTATAAATATTCGGCTGAATGCTCAAGAATACAAAAATGAAACAATGATGCCGGTTTCAGAGTTTCCTCCTTTAACAGTTTACCCCCCAACCATTCAACGAGATGTGTCGTTAACTTCAACTAAACCTGATGCCCCTTCAACTGCTTTTGATTCTTGTTTAGGACTATTAACAGTTAGTGCTAAAACACGTCCTGACGCCATTCGTTTAGCACGAAGCGTATTAGCTAAGACATATTTACCCAGAACCTCAGCATCTTTTGCTTATACATATTTAAATGAACTAGTTTTTCGTAATAATAAACATAATACCGCTACAGTAGGAACATTATTAAATACCGATGATTTTAAACGAAAGTATGAACGTGATATACGTGAAAATCCTCTAGGCCAACTTGAAAAACTAGGGCAAGCTCTTGCTGATACCCGTACTAACGGCACTTTAATGTCTGGAGTTGTAAACCCTCATTTAATTCAAAAAGCTTCATTTCCACCTTTACCTGAAATTCCAACAGTATCATCACAATGGCCTGCAGGTGAACAAACCTTTGGTCAAGTATATAGTGGTGCTAAATCACCTTTTGAAGGTGCTAGAGATGTTGTGGCATTACGAAAAGAATGGACTCAAAAGGGACGGTTTTTACTTGGTAATGAACGTTTTCGTGATGCAAGTCAAACACGAGATGCAAACTGTGAGCCTCCACGTGAAAAACAGTTAGCGGCTCCTTTTTATAATCAGTTTCCCTACTCAAATATGTTTATGGGTGGAGGTGCAGATACCCATGTTGTGTTATTTAGACACAGAGAGAATCCTTTTTCTGCTAGTAAAGCTTTAGCCGATAAAATGCCTGATCAAATTGGTAAAATGTTAGTTAGAGCAGATGCTGTTGTGTCTTACGGAAATGAACGAATTCATGAAGATGATATTTATGCTCTATTAAAAGACCATCTTGAAAAAGGTGGCATTAAAGAGTTTCGTGTTTTTCATGGCTTGAATGATATTCCAAGAATGGGTTCATCTTTAAAAGCAGCCGCTAAATTGCCTGCTATTATTGAACTATGTATGGTTTTTAATAAACAGTACTCTGCTGATCAGATAGTTGATTATTTTACACTATTATACGTTCACTCTGCATTAATTGATGCTAACAATAGTGCTGACCTCACTAAAAAAAGTGAATATGGTGCCGATGAACAGGATAGTGTTTTAGCTCGATTACAACTTTGTATAAAAGATGCACAAGGCAGAGCTGGAATGGAAAATTTAGCTCAACTTAAAGAAGTTCCTAAACTGTTTAATGAGACAGTATCAGAATTTATTCAAGAACTTAATATTTCTGAAGATTTTCAGAGCGTGTTAAGTCCAAGATTTCAGGGGCTATTACAACACTTTTCACCTGAAGATCAGGTTAAATTAAAATTATATTTAACCCAGTCTGCTTTGCCAGAAAATCCTCAATTCAATTTTCATGGTCATGATGCACGTGGGGTTCATAATATGATGGCTAAAGAACTTCAAGAAGCTGGTTGGGCTGGGTTTGATGTTACTGGTACTGAAATGATGTCTACTACCAATACACAAGCGCCCACTGCTAGAATTGTAGATTCTATCACCAACGGGTCTACAGATTATTTTAAAGCAAAAACACTTGATGGCATTGCTCTATTTGAATTTGCTTTAAATAAGCATTTAAGTCCTTTACAAGGGGGTAATGAACAAACGGCAGCTATGGCGACAAAATATGGTGTGCCACCTGGCATGATTAACAATGTGAGAAATGCTTTTTTAAATTTAGGACACTCTATAGATGATTTTCCAAAATTTTTTCCTGTTTATCAAATCGTCTTAGATAAGATTTTAAATGCTACCGGCGTGACTCCCATTTCTAAAGATGCGGGTGATGCAGCTATTACTCTAATGAATAATAAAGTTGAACCTAATTTAGCTGCCGTTAAAAAATGGATGTGCGAAAACCCAGACCTTTTACCTGTAGGTATTACTAAAATTTTAATAGGTGAAAAAGGTGCAGCCCCATTTGGATTTGATCCAGAGGTTTCAGCTGCTGTAAAAGCTGCTAATACTGTAAGTACAAATGAAGTTGTGGCTGTTTTAAATGATCTTGAATATAAACCTGAAATTCCAAGATCTCTTCAACGTCTAGATGCAAAACAGTTTCCAGGAGATTTAGCGGGTCTTTTAAATTTTAGAGATAAATATGGGCCAACATTATGGCAAAGCTTATCAGTAGAGCATAAATTAAGAGGGCTAGAAGTAGGAGAGACAATTACAGCAGGAGGTATGCCTGTAACATTAAAATCAGAATGGGAAGATTCAGAAAACAAACATACTTTATTTAAACTTGGTCTACACTATGCAACCTATACCTCTGCTTTACTACAAGCAGGTGGTAGTACGACACCTGTTCTTAAACCAGGTGATCATAAAGCAGTAGTTGCAGGTCAGTTAACAAGTATTAAGAAAGCAGAAGGCGATAGTGTTAAGAAAGGAGATGTTATTGCCATTATAACTGCTGCTAAAATGGAAATTTCTATTACTGCCGAACATGATGGGGTTGTGAGTAACTTTAGTGCAGAGGTAGGTGATTCAGTGGGAGCGTCTTATATCTTATTTAATATTTCTGATTAAAATTTATTTAAAAGCTCCTTTTAACGTCGCATAATATATATTATGTTAAATAATCTATTATTTTCACTCTAGATTCTTAAATGACTCTGACGCAATGGTTGTTCTTAAGCGGCTATGCTCTCAAGGAGATACGCTTTATTTCTTTCCAAATGCCCTAAAGAGAAATATACTGACAAATGTAGCTACCATAACTATTTCTGAAAAGATAATAAATAACTCAATTGACCAAACTGAGAGACGTTTAAGTTTTCAATAAAGTCACTTTAGTAAACTAGGAGTTAATTTATCGATAATACAGTGAACAACAATTTAAATTTGATTGTATCTCAATTTAAGAACTTGGGACTTTCTTTAGATTTAAATGAAAATGACATCTCTCTTTTAAATGAAAATGCTAAGCAACATATAAATTATCTTACCCAAAAATTCTATGCTTCTGACCTAGGTTCTTCTCTTTTATATTATGTATTTGAACCCCATGAAGACTCGCGCTCAACTAAGAGTGTTCTTTTATTAGGCGGAATTCATCCTGACGAAATTGGGCCTCTATATACCACATGGAAGCTTTTACTGGAGTACCTCAATCTTAAAGATCCTTCTAGCATAAAAAATCGAATTATTTTTGTGCCATTGTTAAATCCAGATTGTTTTATAGGATCTGGAGAAAGTGACTTTGTTCCTACTAGAAAAAAAACAAACGGCATCGATTTAAACCGTGATTTCTATAATCCAATGGAAGTTAAATCGGGAATATCTGATTTTAAACCTGAATCAGAGATCGACTTTTTACTAGATATTATAAAAACATACGAGCCTAGTCACTTTGTGGTGATGCATTCGCCTTTGAACTTTTTAGAATTGGATGGCTATTGCACTAAAGAAGATCGAGAATGGATTAATCGAGTTCATGAAGAATCAGGAAAATGTGGAGGCTCCCCTATTCCCATTAAGAAATTTGAAACTTATGCTAAAAAAAAGCACAAAAATTGGTCTTTCGGACATTTGATTAAAGTCCTTCAAAAAACAGCGCTTACCATTGAATATGATGAGCCCAAAAAATCAATTGCCAATGCTATTAAACAAGACAGTTTTTATAGAGATTCAGTTCGAATAGCCCTAAATATTGAAGGTCATTCTCTAAAATATTATCAAGAAGAAACCGAACTTATTAAAGGAATGTCTTTTACTGAATTAGCAGCGTATGCACATAAGTTTTACGGATTCCCCTCAAAAGAACTCTATGTAATTGGAATTACAGGAACCAACGGAAAAACAACCGTGTCTCATTTATTAGGAGAAGTTTTAAAAGCAGCCGGACAGAGTACCTTTGTTTTAGGTACTTTAAACTCTGGTAATAGAGACTTGTCGACCCCTGAAGCATTAGATACCTTACGGTTGATGCGAACACATCTAGATCAAGGTGGAACTCATTTTATAATGGAAGTAACTTCAGAAGGAATAGATCAATCACGAATTTTAGGAATTGATTTCAACATTAAAATACTCACAAACATTACGCAAGACCATTTAGATTATCATAAGACATTTGAGATCTATCAAAAAATAAAACTTGGGTTTATGAGTGATGGTGAAAATTATAAAATTTATCCAAAAGATTTTGAAAAGGAACCTATCTATTTTTCAACTCTTTTACTCGGAGACTTTAACCTTTTAAATATTAAAGCAGCTGCTCGTGCTCTTCGACACATGGGGCTAAGTGAAAGTCACATTCAAAAGTCGTTGTCGTCATGTTCTCCGCCACGCGGCCGTCTAGAGAATGTAGAAAAGGGACAGTTCTACATGGTACTCATTGACTACGCACATACTCCAGATGCACTGGCTAGTGTTTTAAGTACGGTAAAGAAAATTGCAACAAAACGTAATGGAAAGCTATTTGTACTTTTTGGGTGTGGAGGCGATAGAGATGGTACTAAACGCTCAAAAATGGGAGAAATTGCTTGTGAACGCGCCGATTTTATAGTTATTACTGACGATAACCCTAGATCTGAAGAAAGCCAAACTATTATGGATGCCATAGTGAGTGGATTTCCAGAGTGCTTTAAAGATTATGCATTGATTCAAGATAGGAAAAAGGCGATTAACTTTATTATTAACAAGGCTAAAGATAAAGATGTTGTTATTCTTGTTGGTAAAGGGCATGAAACCTATCAAGTCCTAAAATCTGAGACTATTCATCTTGATGATAGAGAAGAAGCGAATAAAGCTATTTTACTCAGGTTTAAAACGGAAACATTTAGTGACGATCTATTAATTGAGTAGT
>QFBU01000027.1 GCA_003265975.1 Candidatus Marinamargulisbacteria bacterium SCGC AAA071-K20 | reverse complement strand
GGGTCTTCTGGAAAATTTAAAACCGGAATCACGCTACCAGTCGTTGGTTTACTGATGGCCAGAACGGCTGTGGAACAAGTGGCTATCCCTATAGGATTAACCCCTCTCAACTGGCTTGCTCAATGGGTATTTTCTTGGCCAGAGTTGGTTTTTGAAGGTCTAATTTGGACGATGGTAGCCGTTACAATCTGGTCATTTTTTGACTATTTTATAAGTTTTTTATGGCAAAACGCACTTAAAAGAAATAATGGTGATAAAGAAAAATCTAAAAAAACGCTACTCGCTTTTATTCCTAATTTTATAACGTTCATCAACTTATTTTGCGGTGTTTTCGCTATTTTTTATGCAATGACCGGAAGCCCAGTAATAGCCTCAGGCTTAGTATTACTAGGAATTGTATTAGACGCTTGCGATGGGTCTTTAGCTAGAAAGCTAGGAACCTTTTCACAATTAGGCGCAAAGCTAGACTCGAAAGCTGATCTAATTACGTTTGGCGTGGCCCCTGCTTTTGTTATATTTCAAGTATTGTCCGACTATACCATTCCGTTCGCATATCCTGTTGCAATAGTTATAGCGATCTTGTTTTATAGCTGTGTTCATTATCGTTTGAAACGGTTCGACGAAGGTGGGTCGTCGGATATTTTTGAAGGACTCCCCTCTCCTGCTGGTGCTGGTATAGTGATGATCGCGATGAATTCTAGTCAATTTACTGGCACACTTTGGATCTATTTTATTACAATCGCATCAGCCCTTTTAATGGCTTCCAGAATAGCCTATCCACATAATAGAGTAGCCCATAAAAAAATGACGTTTAAATATGTAAGACCTCTTAGCTTAGTATTTTGGATTATAGCCATCGTACAGCTTCTTGGTGTAACCTGGTTACATCAATTTAATATTATAGAAATTTTATTTTGGTTGGTCGTTATTTATATTGCGGCGCCTATTGTGCCATTAAAAAAAGAATTTAGAAACGAAAAATAAAGGAGAATAAAAAATGTCATACGGATTTTATCACGTGCTTCACATCATTTGCGTCATCGCGTTTGTATCTAGTTTTACACTACTACTTAAAGGGGACGGAGAAACCAAATTAGCCAAAATTGCTAACGGGGTAACCGGACTTGTTATTTTGATTTCAGGAATGGGATTGCTTGCCAAAGCTGGGTTTGGATTCGACACTTGGGTGATTGGTAAATTAGTTATTTGGTTGAGTTTAGTGGTGATGATTCCTGTAACTGCAAAACGGTTTCCTGGATCGAAGGGTAAAGTATATAAGATTGCACTTGGGCTAATATTTGTGGCTGTTTATTTGGTGTCTACTAAACTGATGTAGACACGCTTTCTAAGGAGCAAGCCAAAAGTTTGCTCTAGCAAAAGCTTCTTCAGACTTAGTTCTTACCTCTGTAACAGAATCATTTAGAACCTCAATAAATGGAGGCGTAGCTATGGTTTCTTCGAGCTTGTCGGTACTAATAACGCCATGCTCACTAGCAATTTCAAGGACACTTGATCTCACTGAAGGGGGTGTTCCATACCCGTTCTCTAAATCTCTTAAAACTTCATGTTCTAAATGATCAGCAGTGTAATAAAGCCGCATTACACCGCCAAATATAAACTGTCTCAAAGCCGCATCAAAAGAAAGTGACCGCTTTCTAGCAGGGCTTAGCTTTACGCCATGCTCCCCTAAATAGTCGTTAACATTTCTCATGTTTGTTTCTAACAATTTATAACATTGATATAACAGCCCCATTTGTTGATTACTCAAACGTCTTGTTCTTGCTGGAAGACCAAACGCAGTAAATTTATTTTCTTCAGCCTCCGGGTTAGATAATCGGTTATATAATAAATATAAAATAACCGAATCGTCAGCTAATTGACCTAAAGGCGCACCGTCAATATGTGACGCTGTATTCATATTATGTAAGCCATTACCTCCCATTCTAAGCCTTAAAACACGAGCGATAGCCCTGAGTGATTTATAATCGGCAGAGGCACTTAACTGTCCTACTACAACGCCATCAGGACTCCCCGTAAGTTTTCTTGAACCAAAAGACAACTTCCAATTACCAGTAGTCGCAGTAATAGCCCCCATCATGTCGTCGTCATCAATAATTTTATGTAAACTTCGCCCCTGAGCAGCGCCCAACTCACGACCCATAGTAATGTCTTCTTCAGTGAGTGTACTGTCCCACAGATTAAACCCTGCCCCTACATTTAAAATACTCATAGAGCCATAAAACAAACTCTCCATAAATGCCCGACACCCAGGTTGAATAGTGAGGTCGATATCGCCTTCAAAAGTCTCTCTTAATACATTAAAAAAAAGCTGAGTAGCTCTCTTTTCTGGGTTAGCGCTAAGCGCACGATCAAATCCACTTCCGCCACCAATTTCTGTTGAGGTTTTATACTTGCTCAATAACTCTTTAAAGCGATCCGTACCAAATAAAGAACGCCCTTTTTTATAAAAATAGGCGGGAGTATCGTGCCATTCTTCATCAGGCGAACTATGCCCATCATCAAGTCTAGTTAACATCTCGTCTAAAAAATATTTCAAAAATTGATACATCAACTGTTTTGAAGTTAACATCGAAATATCACTGTTCACAGCGCCGTCTTTTGTAGAGGTGTCACTACAGGCCCACATATCCATCACACCATATTTTTCAATCCTAACTAAACAATCAAAGGATTCTTCATCACTCAGCCCTTTAAGGGGGAAAAGAATATCTAATAAATAGGTATCTAGCACATCTTTTGGTTTGCTAGTAAGCGATACTTCCGTTAATGGTTGATCTGGAACATCTTTGAAAAACCGTCCCAATACTTGTCGTTCTTCAGACACACAGGTTGCGCCTGCATAATCGGCTTTAATGGCCCGCTCTATAAGACCCAATTCAGAAGCCACAAGTAACGCAAAGGAGCATTGTGTATACCCTTCTGACAACACGCGATCTTCGTCTAACTGCCTTATCATTTCTTGTCGGTCATCATAACCGGTTCTACTTTGTTTTCTAGTTACAAAGCATGGTGACTTTTTTAAGGTGGCGCCTAGACGTATGTCTAATTCTTTTTTTAATGAGAGGTCGTCAACCGCATCTATAATGTGCAAAATTCTATTTCGACTTAAATCCAATCGTTTATAGTAAGCAATTATAATTTTAATATGCCCATCAGGAATATCATCCATCGTAATATCATCAATATGTGCCGTAGCCGGAATTTCTGCATCGTATATCGACTGCAGCGCTTCAGGTGAATAGGCTTTTAATAGCGTCAATGTTTTGTCTACATTATTAAATTCTTTAGACAACTCGGATTTTAAGTCAGTCGGTAAATCCATCTCTTCAAGCTGCCCCATTCCAAATCCCAAAACAATACCTACCTGCTCAGACATGGTAGCCAATAAGTTAGCCATATTTTGAACAAATCGATCATTTTCAATTTCCCACCCTTTACACTCACTAGCATAGGCGTTTATATAGGCATTTAACAATTTACAACGTCTTGTTTGTTCTTTAATTTCGACACTATCCTTTACTAAAACAAAAGCTTGTAAAGTGGCATATTCAGCTTTTAACTGTGGTACAAAAGTATTCAACATTTTAGATCTCGTACCGTAAAAATCTCTAATTGTGGGTAAAAGTTTTTCCTTGTCATCATAATGCCTAGCTAACGCGCCTTGCTTGGGCTTGTACCGCATTTCACCTTCAAAAACATCAGCAACATCAGACGCTAATGCCGCATCTATGGGTCGCGTTAATATGGGCTGTAGACCAGACACCACTGAGTCCCAAACAGTTTGGCATGGGTGCTCAGTAGCTACAGGGCTAAACGTGCCAATTTTTGTAAGGGCCTCTTCAAACTTAGAGTCACTTAAGAGACGTGTTTTAGCTTGTAACCAGTCGCATATAAGTTTAGGGTCGGACATATCTCCAAGTCGTAAAAACCCATAGACATTCAATTTATCCAAATCTAAATCGCCTGAAATATCAGCGCGAACATCATTTTCTGCCCGAAGTGAAACAAAGTTTTTAACTGTATTAACATTGGTTGCAAACTCAGTAATTTTCCAATCTAGTCCTCTAGGTACAATATTAAGTGTTCTTAAACTATTATTAAATAAAGATGCTAGTTCATACATATTTTCGCTTTTGCTTAGGTCTAATAAGTCTGAGCCATTTTTTAAATAAGTGTCTACAAAGGCATGTTCATCTTTAGTTAAATCCCTTAAAAACCGAGCTTTGAACTCGTCTAGAAAAATAGTCATATACTGTTCTACTTTTTTTGATTTCAATTGATGGAATTTTAAATGAACTGGCGTGCCTATAATTTCTCGACGGCAAGCAACTGGAGATTTTGCCTGAGAAACGGATACAAGTCTTCTAATTTGAAAGTTTTTAGGAAAAGCAAGTGGAGAAGAATCCCGTACAGAGTGTTTGGCCCCAAGAACTACATCTGTAGTAGGGGCAGAACCCACGACCTTATTTAACGGCCTTGCAAACGGCCGAGCAAATGCAACACAAGTTCGAAAAGACGATAAAGCACCAACAGCAAACATTTAAACCCTCATTATAAAAAGTGATATAACTAAAGAATAAATGCTACATCAAAATAGAACCAAAGCAAAGGCTAGCTTTGAACGATTGTGTCTAAGTCTTCTTTTTGCAAACGCCCTGCAAGGTGTTCATAGGGATTTACCGATTGATAACTTAAAGTGTCGTTGATACTCTCCCAGGTAAAGTCAGGAGAGCACAAATACTCTTTAATTTTTTCAGAAATTTCTGGCAAGACAGGTTGTAAGTAAATGGCCAAAAGTCTAAACGCATTCAGGCCATCGGTACACACTTGCTTTGCTGCATCTGGGTCAACTTTTACCATAGCCCATGGCGCTTTGGCGTCTATATATTTATTAGCTAAGTCGGCGCATCCCATAATTAAACGCATGGCTTTGTTAAAGTCTAAAGTTTCATACGCCGTTTTAATGTCATCTGCTTTTGCCCTAATTTCAGTGAGTAAGGCTTCTCCGTCTTCACTAAGTGATGATAACTGTCCGTCTAATTTTTTATGTAAAATAGACCCTAGCCTACTTCCAATATTAATAAACTTACCCAAGACATCCGAATTTATTTTTACTAAAAAGTCGTCCAGATTTAAGTCCAAATCGTCTAAGCCACCATTTAATTTTGCGGCATAAAAGTAACGCAAAAATTCTGGATTCACTTTTTCGCCAAAGTCTTTAGCTAAAATAAAGGTGCCTCTACTCTTAGACATTTTCTCGCCGTTTACTGTTAAAAAACCATGGATATTTACTTTCTCTGGCTGCTTATACCCACCCACAGAAAGCATCGCCGGCCAAAAGAGAGTATGAAAATAGAGAATGTCTTTTCCGATAAAGTGATGAATTTCCCAATCGTCACCTTTCCAAATATCGTCGTGTGTAACAGATTTGTCTTTAGCCCAATTTTGAGTACAGGCGATATAACCCACTGGCGCGTCTAGCCACACATAAAAATACTTGTCGGTAGTTCCCGGAATTTTGAATCCAAAATAAGGCTCGTCTCTCGAAATGTCCCAGTCACGTAATCCGGTTTCAAACCACTCGTTTAATTTATTTCTAACTTCAGGTCTAACTACGTTTTTTGAAAGCCAGTCTTTCACAGTATCTTCAAATTGAGACAACTTGAAAAAGTGATGGGATGATTTTTTCTTAACAGGCACTTCGCCAGATACTACTGACTTAGGCTCTTTTAAGTCCATCGGTGAATAAGTAGCCGAACACACTTCGCACGAATCGCCATACTGTTCTTTTGCATCACATTTTGGACATGTGCCTTGAACAAAACGGTCGGGTAAAAACATGCCTTTTTTGTCGTCATAAAGCTGCTCAATTTCTTTTTCGTAAATAGCACCAGCCGCTTTCGCTGACTTGTAAATATTTTCTGAAAGAATTCGGTTCTCGTCTGAGTTGGTTGACCCAAAATAATCAAATTTCACGTGAAATCTTTTGAAGTCGTCTTGATGTTCCTCGTGAAACATTTTAATAAATTCTTCGGGAGTTTTACCTTGTTTTTGGGCATTGAGCATAATGGGTGTTCCGTGAGTGTCGTCTGCGCAAATATAGACGCAGTCGTTTCCGATTAGCTTTTGAAATCGAGCCCAGATATCGGTTTGGATATATTCTACCAAATGGCCAATATGTATAGAGCCATTGGCATAGGGCAAGGCGCTTGTTACGAGTAGTTTTCTTTTAGTCATAGCAGATAGTTTACGGGAAAAGCCTAGTTTAGAAAACTACCTGGCCCCAGCACTAGCAGTAACCTTTTGACGATAGGCAAGTCTTCGTCTGACATCATCTCAACGGCATGAAACACATACGGAATAGAATAACGCTCATGTTTTCCACCCCCACGATGTATTTTATGAAGATCACAAAAGTCATAAATTTCTTCAAATGAAGCGTCGTCCATTTCAAGCACGTCAAAGCTTTTTTCTGCAAATCGGTCATTCTTCTGGGCCCAGTAAGTCTCGTGACGTTTGTCGATGAGAAAAGGACACACTTAATACAACAATATAGATTTTAATTATAGCATACTATCTAATATATTAAGAAATAATTTCAATATATTTTATAAAAAATACTATTTTATTCGTATATTAACTAATAAAAGACAAATAAAATCTAATTTGTACAAGCAAATATAATATTTTTTTACAGTTGTTTTTTGAAATAATATTCTGTTACAATAAGGACTCACCCACAAACTAAAACAAAGAAAAAAGGACATGATACATAATGATTCAAGAATTTTTAGAGGCCATACTAAACCCACTGTCCGCAGTCCTTAATTTTTTATTTTTAGGAGGAACTCTGTCCTTTTTAGGTGACTTCGCCATTGCCCCTTTTGGTTTTCCCCCACTAGTTCTCTGGCTTCTTGGCGCTGGTATATTCTTTACGTTTAAACTTGGTTTCATAAACTTTAGACTCTTCAAACATGGCATCGACTGCGTAAGAGGAAAATATTCTTCAAAAGACGATCCAGGATCTGTAACCCATTTTCAAGCATTATCAACAGCCGTCTCAGCAACCGTAGGGCTTGGAAACATTGGCGGCGTAGCAATCGCCGTAACCCTAGGTGGGCCGGGTGCAGTTATTTGGATGATGATCGCTGCTTTTTTTGGAATGAGTACCAAGTTTGCAGAAGTAACCCTGGGTCAAAAATACAGACACATTAACCATGAAGGAGAAGCTTACGGTGGACCTTTCCTATATTTAAAAGAAGGGCTAAAAGAAATTGGAAAAGCAAAACTAGGGGCTATACTTTCTGTAATATTCGCCATTATGTGCATTACAGGCGGACTGGGAAGCATCTTATTTCAGTCTAACCAGTCTATTTCTCTACTTACCAATTCATTTTCATTTTTTAATGGCCAAGAAGTACTTCTCTCAATAATTATAGCCACCTTAGCAGGAGTAGTAATTATGGGAGGAATAAAACGGATCGCATTATTTGCAGAAATGGTGGTGCCGTTTATGGCCATAATATATGTAACCGCCTGTATTGTAGTAATTGCGGTAAATGCTGAAAATCTAGGATCAGCAATAAGTCTAATGTTTAGTGACGCGTTCACAGGAGCTGCCGTTGGTGGTGGAATTGTTGGCGCTATTCTAAACGGTGTGAAACGCTCGGCCTTTTCAAACGAAGCAGGAATGGGAACCGCCCCAATTGCCCACGCAACTGCCAAAACCAAAGAACCCGTAAGAGAAGGAGCTGTGTCTCTTTTAGAGCCATTCTTAGACACCATTATCATCTGCTTTATGACCGGAATTGTTGTAACTATTACAGGAACATACATTGGCGCAGACCTTAATTCTGGAGGGGTATTAATTACAAGCAGGTCGTTCGCCACAGTTATCGAATGGTTCCCAAAGGTTCTTTCCGTAGCTACCTTATTATTCGCATTCTCAACCATGATTACCTATTGTTATTACGGTGAACAAGCTTGGCAATTTATTAAAGGGCATAAACACTTAAAGCTAATACATGGTGTATTTATTTTCTTCATTTTTATAGGTGGAGTCATTAGTTTAGAAACAGTAATTTCTTTAGCCGATACTCTATTTTTATTAATGGCTATACCAAATATTTTTGGGATGTATTTCTTAACTGGCATCCTAACAAAAGAAACCAAAAGTTATATTGCGCGATTAAAAGCTGGTGAGTTTAAAAAACATTAGAAATGTATAAGCTTAAACCAACTTAAAAAACTTACGCTTACCAATTTTAAGGACTTGGTTTGAAGGAGCCGGTGCCTTAAAATAAGGATCCGAGATTTTTTCACCATCAAGCGTAACAGCCCCTTGATCAACGAGTCGTCTAAATTCTTTTTTAGAAGGTAAGGCACCAGCTGCAATCACAGCGTCTCCTAAAAGACAGCCCGCTTCTACTTTCAAATCTGGCATATCTTTAGGGTTCTCACCCTTAGAGAACACATTTTCAAAGGCATCGCTTTGAGCAACGGCGTCTTCTTTTGTATAAAACATTTCAACAAGCGTACGCGCCAACGTGTCTTTAATATTTCGTGGGTTCTCCCCGTCCTTTAACTGTGTCTCAAATCCAGAAATAATATGTGAGCCTAGCCTAGTCGCTAATTTAAAATATCTAATAATAAGCGCATCCGGAATAGACATCGCCTTGCCGTAAATCTCTTTAGGGCTATCATTAATTCCAATATGATTGTTAAGCGACTTACTCATCTTCTGAACGCCATCAAGCCCTTCCAAAATAGGAACGGTAATAATAGCCTGTTCTTTTTTCCCAAATTCTTTTTGTAAATGACGCCCCACCAATAAATTAAATTTTTGATCGGTTCCACCAATTTCAATGTCATTTTCTAAAACAACAGAATCATAACCTTGAAGTAATGGGTACAAAAATTCATGAATAGAAATAGACTGATTACTTTTATACCGTTTATTAAAATCGTCACGTTCTAACATACGAGCCACATTATATTTAGCGGCTAGCCCAATCATGTCAGCCGCCGACAATTTGTCTAACCACTCAGAATTAAACACTACTTTCGTTTTTTTTCGGTCTAATACTTTAAATACTTGCTCTTGATACGATTGTGCATTTTCAGCCACTTGCTCTTTAGTTAGAGACGGTCGTGTTTTAGATTTCCCAGTAGGGTCTCCAATCATTGCTGTAAAATCACCAATAATAAAAATAACGCTGTGTCCCATGTCCTGTAAGAGTCTGAGTTTATTTAAAACAACTACATGCCCCACATGTAAATCAGGAGCTGAAGGGTCGGCCCCAAATTTAATAGTTAAATGCTTTTTAGCATTTTTTATTAGCTCTACCGCTGACTCAGGAATAATCTCTTCAATTCCCTGCTGAAATATTTCATATAAACTCATATGCTTAGTGTAACTTAGAGCGTTGATTTGGAAAACAGATGAAATTTCTTAACTATTAGTGACGATAAATATATGGAGGATTACATTGTATAAAATTATTGCCACTACCAAAGTCTGTTCAAAAGTAGATTTTTATATAGACTCCACAGATGAATTAAATAAACTAGAAGACGACCTATACAGTGAAGAAAAAGAGACTAAGCTCCACTGTGTTGGCGCCACCATTGTTGTAGGGCTCATGGGGCTGGGGTCTCATATTGATGAGAGTAACGAAGAACTGGCTAAACTTGCACAAAAAATATACGTAGCCGCATTTAGAGAAACTAGAGAGCCGACGCCTCCTACTCAAAATCAAAAAATAGATACTATTTCTTTAATAGATACCCATAACTTTAAAGTAGCAACATCACTAGTTGATGAAGAATTAGTCGAACTAGATTTATTCAACTCTAACTCACTTTTTACGCTTCATTTTTACGGAAAAGAGTCATCACATTCATTATTTTTCGAAAGAACTAAAGAGGGGCGTTATTTAACTTATAATCACTCGCAAAACAAAACCCTTAGCCTAAAAAACATCGCCCTATTCCAAACATGGATAGGAAGAGCACACACCACACACAGGCTCTTGAATAATAGCGAGCCAGATATAGCGATTCAGTTATGCGTCTTCTCGAGGAAATAGGATATCTACTGTAGCCGATAGTCGCCCAGAATGACCGCATGCGGTCTCGCTACCTGGAGACGGGTATCCAAAGTCATAGTCATCCGGGGCACTACTCAAGAAAGGCGCCTCTAAAACAGTTGCCGCACTGGGTCTGCTGGTAGCGGGTTTCAATGTGAGTTTCCTCATTAAAGGCCTAATAAACGCCACTCTATCTTTAGCCTCACTGAAAGTCATTCCTGAGTCTTTAAGTATTGTAATTTTGTCCTTCAAATCCTTAAAATCTTCATCGTTAAGATCAGTACCTGTGTTCTCCAGGCTATCTAGAACGTCGTAAGACTCAAGTTCGGTCAAAAGTGTATCCAGTCCTGTCATTTGCTCTAATACACTCATACCAAATCGATCATCATTAACATGTATCCCCAAGCCCAGCCCAGCTAGAGTAACCCCAGCTGAAAAAACATCCGTCTTTAAGCCTTGCCTTTCGCCTTGCCAACTAGGTAAATATGACTCAGTACCTTTCAACAACCCCCCTTGAGAGGTAGTCGCTAACCCAAAGTCTGCCAATTTAATTTCTTTACCATTAGCGCCCATCAATAAATTGCCTGGTTTAATGTCCCTATGAGCAATTCCCTTTTCATGCATACAGGACAGCGCACTTAGCAATTGCTTAGACAACACCTTAAATGCCTCGGGTTCTTTCAAAAGAGTCTGCTTAAACGTATCTTTTTTATCCTCTGAGCTCACTTCTTTTACGCTTAAATCGCCCAAACATAGTTCAAGCTCGGTTATAAACTGATGTTCGGAACTGCTTACACCACCCCTATACATCGACACAATATTACGGTGCTCTTGAACCATCTTATGTAACGCATTCTCTTTCATCATAAGGGAGAGGTCTGAAAAACCAAATGAAAGTTTCTGAGACTTTACCGCAACAATTTTTCTGTCACTAGAGTCTTCTTTAGTTACGCTCACGCCCAGAACCGTTTTTCCAAAGTTTCCTTTACCAAGAATCGGCGAATACTCCCCCTCTGTATTATGAAACCCGCCAGTAACAATCAAATAATGATCCCCCATATCAAGTGTAGGATAAGGAACGTTAGTTTCAGACAATACAGATCGATCTATAATTGGAGACACTTTAGCCCGCCCCCCCGTTCTAGACGCTGTCAATTCAGCTACATCTAATGCAGATAGATGGTGAATCGACATTAATTCAGATACGCTACGATCACTTTCAAAAGGGTTAGTATCAAACCATGCCAATAATTTTGAAAATTGCTCCGTCCTTGCTTCATCAGATACGGTTGACACGCCAAAGGGCATTTCAGCATGCATAGAAAGCGGTACAAACAACGAATGAGGATTGCTAAGCCCTTGAGCAAGTCGCTCCATAAACGTAGTATCAACGAGCACGCCTTTTTCTTCTAATTTCTCCATCAGCGGTGTTTTTGTTAATGCGGTACCAGGAGACAACGCGGATTTTATATGGGCTAAAAAGTCTTCATCCTCATTATCAACACCTTTTTCGGTCAAGACTGAATGTAAACACGTCTTCAAAGTCATTATAGAGTTATCAATAAAGTCATGTTCAATAGGAGACCCTTCATCTTGCAAGTGAAAGGCTAAATTCTGACCTAAGAATGTTAATCTTTCAGAATAATCTTCACCAGGAATTTTAAAATAGTCATCAAGAATAACACCATCATCTACCGGTGCACTTGCCGCGATTAAGGCAGCAGGTGCTGCTGGTGCTGGCTTCCCAAGAGTGAGTCCTCTTCTTCGTTTTACAGGTTTTTTTAATGTAGCTTTAGGTCCTTTATTTGAATCCGGGCCTAAGGTTAAAGCCCGCAAAGCACGTTCGGCCACTCTAACTTCCTCTGGATTCGCCTTGCGTGAATCGGTCGGCGTTTTAGATCTCAAATTATATTTCTGTTCACCTTTAGGTGTATCTTGACTTGATTTTCTCCCAAGAGGACTCAACCCCATTCCACTCGGTCTAATTACTCCTCCAGACATATATAACCTCCATAAAAAATCAAATTGTTCTAAGAGGTACACTTCCCACAAAAAAGACACTTCTAAACATAGAAGCCCCTTTAATGAATTGACTTTTCCACGCTTGAAACCTACACTTTAAGACTCGTAAAAAAAGCAGGAAGTGGTTAAGTTGATATTCCGTTCAAGATACTCAATAGGAAAATTGACTCGCTCATCGGGAAAAAGCAGCGTAGGCGCTAGATTTCAAGCCCGAAAAGACAAGCAGCGAAAATTAGGAGGCTTTCTAAAAAAATTATCTCTATTTTTTTTCACAATTGGTTTTATCGGATTTATAGTATTAAGCATCGTCATTTTTAATATCTCAAGAAAACTTCCAGACGTAGAAACCATAAGTACCTATATTCCAGCTGAAACCACAAAAATAATCTCAGAAGACAACGTTGTTCTTGCCGAACTTCACTTAGAAGAAAATCGAGTACTAATTCCAATTGAAAAAATTTCACCAGAAATCCAAAAAGCGGTAGTCGCTATGGAAGACAGTAATTACTATGATCATCATGGCCTAGACTTTAAAGGAATTTTTAGAGCCTTAGTTAAAGATATTATGGCCGGTGGTTTTGTTCAGGGAGGGAGCACGCTTACCCAACAACTTGCCAGAAACTTATTTCTTCATAGGCAACGAACAATAGTGAGGAAATTAGCAGAAGCTATTTTAGCCGTTCAAATTGAACGAAAATATACAAAAACAGAAATATTAGAAATGTACCTCAATCAAGTGTATTGGGGGCACAATGCCTATGGTATTGAGTCGGCATCTAGAATGTACTATCAAAAACCCGCACAAAATTTGAATCTAGCAGAGTCGGCACTATTGGTAGGAATTCTTACTGGACCAGAACTTTACAGCCCTATAAGAAACTTTCGTGGCGCAAAAGTAAGGCAAAAGTTGGTTCTAGACAGAATGGTTGATCTAGACATTATCACTAAACAAGAATCAAATATTGCCTACACAGAAGAAATCATCATTGCTAAACGAAAAAAGTTTCGATACAAAGCGCCCTTTTTTACCTCTTTCATCATCAAGCAACTTATAGAAATGTATGGAGAAGAGGCCGCCTATACCTCTGGGATGAGAGTTCACACAACGCTCAACTATGGACTTCAAGAACACGCCGAAAAAACCGTAAAGAAATACATAGAGTACGGCCAATCTCCAAAATGGGTTAAAGGCCAAAAAGTAGCCTCCTTAAACTACGAACAAGGTGCGATATTAGCTATCGACCCTCGCACAGGATACATAAAAGCCATGCAAGGTGGCGCTGATTTTCAAAACAACGAATTTAACCGAGTAACCCAATCCAAGCGTCAACCAGGCTCTGCCTTCAAGCCCTTTTTGTATCTATCAGCTCTTCAAAAAGGATTCTCTCCCGGATCATTTATAGAAGACAGCCCTGTAACCTTCAACACAATAGAAGGACCTTACGGCCCTAAAAACTATACACAAAAATACTTAGGAAACATTCCTATGAGAAAAGCCTTTGAGCGTTCAGTAAACGTCATTGCCATTAAACTAAACTATTTAATAGGTCCTGAAACGGTTGTTGAAAACGCCAAAAAATTAGGAATAACATCACCCCTCAAACCAATTCTTTCACTCCCATTAGGCGCCAACGAAGTTACCATGTTAGAGCTAGGCTCGGCATACGGTGTATTTGCAAACAACGGCAAGCGTGTAGAACCCACTGGAATCATTTCTATCGAGGACAGAGACGGGACACCTCTGTATGAACATAAAATAGTAGAACGTCGAGTATTTAATGCCAATTTAATTGCGACCTTAGTTGATATGATGAAAGGTATTGTGAAATACGGTACCGGCCGAAACGCCAAATTGCCTAGACCCGTCGCTGGTAAAACAGGAACCACGTCAGACTACAGAGACGCCTGGTTTGTTGGGTTTGTACCTCAATTAGTATGTATAACCTGGGTAGGAAACGACAACAATACACCCACCTATAAAATGACTGGTGGATGGGTACCTGCAAGTATGTGGCGAGAGTTTATGAAAGAAGCACTACGAAAAGTTCCACCACAAGACTTTCCTCGTCCAAAAGGATTAGTACAACGAAAAGTAAATTGGAAAACTGGAAAGTTAGCTACAGACTATAGCCCTGAAGACAGTGTAACCACTGAAAAATATTGGAAGGGCACAGAACCCAAAGAATTTGACACAGCGGAAGACCGACGATGGTCATCAGAGAAAAAAGAAGACAAAGAAAAAGATCTCATTCAATTTTTTGAGGCTAATTAGGAGTAAGTAATGACCACACGAAAAGTAGTAATAATAGGATCAGGCCCAGCTGCACACACAGCTGCCATTTATGCAGCAAGAGCTGAGCTTAACCCACTCATGTTCGAAGGCGAAATGGCTGGAGGCGTCGCCGCCGGCGGTCAATTAACCACCACAACCGAAGTTGAAAACTTTCCAGGATACAAAGAAATTAGTGGCCCAGAGCTTATGATGAAAATGAGAGACCAAGCCGAACATTGTGGAGCTGAGCTCTTAATGAAAACAGTTCATAAAGTAGACTTGTCAAAAAAACCATTTATGGTTTATTGGGACAAAGAAACAGTAGCGGCTGATTGCGTTATTATTGCTACAGGAGCCACTGCAAAACGGATGGGTATTCCTGGAGAAGAAAAATATTGGCAAAAAGGCATGTCAGCATGTGCTGTTTGCGACGGAGCACTTCCTCTTTTTAGAAATAAACCACTAGTAGTTATTGGTGGCGGCGACTCGGCATGTGAGGAAGCTACCTTCTTAACTAAATTTGCTTCAAAAGTAGTTTTACTAGTTAGACGAGACGAATTAAGAGCGTCCAAGGTAATGCAAGAACGTACAAAAAATAACGACAAAATAGAGATTCTTTGGAATACCGAAGCACTTGAAGCCAAGGGCGAAAACCTACTCACTCACGTTCACATCAAAAATAATAAAACAGGCGAAGAAAAAGACATCGAAGCTAATGGACTTTTTTATGCGATTGGTCATACTCCAAATACAAGCTTTTTAGAAAAACAAGTAGAGTGCGACGAAACTGGATACATCATCACCACTCCAGGAACCGCTAACACTTCTGTAAGCGGGGTATTTGCTTGTGGTGACGTACAAGACAAAAGATACAGACAAGCCATCACCGCTGCAGGATCTGGGTGTATGGCCGCGCTAGATGCAGAGCAGTTTTTAGTAGACTAAGTAACAATGAAGAAATAAGACAGCCCCAAATTCTTAAAGCTATCTGTAAATACTGTAGAGGGCTTGAAGTAAGCCATTTTTTTATGGACGACAATCAACGGGTAGTGTCCGATAAAAACAAAAAAACTTCCTCATGAAATAAGCATAAAAAAACACGTCGTAGACGTGCATTTGAAAGTTAAGATAGGCTATCTTCTTGAATGATCAAAAACAGGAGGAATAGCCTATCACTAAATTTAGCACAACAGGAGTTTGAGAGGTCCATAAAAAAGTTCAAATCTAGAGTCTAGAGATGCATGGTTGAAATGCTTTGTTATTTTATATATATCCTCAAAACATTTTTCTTTACGCTTTTACTTCGGACATTCTATTTTGGACTGGCTATAACAAGCTAAAACGTTGTTGTTCTAGGGGTTAAGGGACATGCATGTAAGAATAGGACAGTAAGAACACCATGTATTGCTGTGCTTATTTAAAAAAAGGAGTCAACTAATGATATTTATCATAGCCATCATAGTCGTAATATTTTCGTCAGGAATTAGAATTGTAAGACCAATCGAACTTGGTATTGTAGAGTTTTTAGGTCAATATTCTAAGACTGGAACCGCGGGGTTCAATTGGATTATTCCCGGATTACACAAAATGTATCGTATCAATATTACTGAGAGAAGAGTTGATATCGACCCGCAGTCTATTATTACCAAAGACAAGTTAAATGCTGAAGTTGACGGAGTTGTATATTACAAAGTCGAAGACGCAAAGAAGTCACTTTATAATGTAAATGATTTTATTTCGTCTGTACCCTCACTAGCTAAAACGACACTAAGAGCAGTTATAGGTAAAATGACATTAACAGAAGCTAATGAAAATAGAGACACTATAAATAGCGAAGTTGAAAAAATATTAGACAAAGAAGTTAATAAGTGGGGAATTAGCGTTGTTAGAGTTGAGTTACAGCGTATAGAACCACCAGAAGATGTTCAAATTGCTATGAACATGGTTGTTAAAGCCGAAAATGAAAAAATTGCCGCATTAGACTTAGCCACAGCAATAGAAACAAAAGCAGACGGTGAACGACGAGCAGAAATTAAAAAGGCCGAAGGAATAGCAACCGCTATCAAATTAAAGGCCGAAGCAGACGGAGAAGCCATTAAAATTGTAAACGAGTCTGCTGAAAAATATTTTGTTGGAAATGCACAAATTCTTAAACGTCTTGATACCGTTAGCGAGTCTTTAAAAAATAATAGTAAAGTAATTGTTCCTTTAAATAGTGACCTTGTAAATGTAGTGGGAGATCTTGCCGGCGCTCCGTTTCCAATAAACACGACTAAAATAACTTAACCGTTGCCCCATAAGAACTATCAAGGAGACTCTATATAGTATGCTCACTGCTATGAAAGCAACCAGTATTGAAGAAATAGAAATGAATCATAGAATATATGACAAAGAAACGATACACAAAAACAACCAACGAATGTAATCTTGATTTGATATTGAATTATATTCTTTGTAAAGCCCCTTGTGGCAGAGACTAAAGGTCGTTCTTTTTCACAAAACACCAATCTTCCAAACACCTTTTTCCATAAAGGTTTCTATTGTTTGTCTTTTTGCTTTATTAATGAGATTTGCGTGCGAAAGTTTATTTTGCTTAGAAAATTCGTTTAAGGTAATTATTTTTTTACCCTCTAAATAAGCAAGTCTTTTATGATAACTATTTGTTAAGGCACGCCCAACTATTTCTTCCATTATACGAGTCTCACCACTAACATCAAAAGCCCTAAGTGCATCATAATAAGTTTTACGATCTATATATTTTATATTAATAGGAACATACCCATCTCTTATTAATAAGTAGTTATTAATAAGCCGACCTATCCGACCATTTCCGTCTACAAATGGATGAGCGTATTCAAAAGATAAATGAGCAGTAGCAATACGACTAATGATAGAGTCATAAACATTCGAATTATAGACCTGTAACATTGAGCTAAGTAGAGAGTCTAATTCTTTAGGTGGAGGAGCTATATGATTTGCAACTCGAACATATTCATTCCCTTCTCTAAGACGTCCAGCAATATCATCTCTTATATTTGAAAGTAACATTTTATGTAGCATTAAAATCAAATCTAGCGTTAATGGCAGCTCCATTGCCTTTTTATCTATATAACTAACTACTCTAGCTAAGTTTTTAGCCTCAAATAATTCTCGTTCAGAAATAAACCTCTCCAAATCTATTTGTAATAATATTTTTTCAGTTTCTTCTAAAGTTAATGTACTATTCTCGATCGCATTAGAGTTATATACATGTTCAGCTATTTCAGTTTCCGTTATAAGTTGAAGTAGCGCCTCTTTTCCAACAGAAGATTTAATATATCTCTCACGTAAAACTTGTATTTTTTTATATACATTTAATTTATTTGACATGTCACTAACTATACCATCTTTTAACGATTTTTAAGCCATTATCGTTAAAATAAGCCATATAAATACGATTTTAACGATTATAAGAAAAAAGTCAGGTGTATTCGGCTCAGTAACTTAATTGACCGGTTTTGGGGCGTTTAGCTCGTAATAATGTTGAAAATCAAAATGCGATACGAGAAGCAGGCGGCTAGTCGTGATTTAAGTAATGGTGTGGCCAAAAAATATATAAGAGAACAGTAGTGTCCGGTAAAAACAAAATTCCCCAAGGATTGGGGTTAAGGGTTGGACTTCCTCCCCATTAAAAACACTACTAGCACTCGAAACTGTGGGGATGTGGTCAACTCAACGAGTTGTCCAAAGACTGTGGTCAGGCGGAGGAAACCCTGTTTTCCTGGCTGTCCATAGACTGGCATATCCATAGTACGTTTTACACATTGTTAGTAC
>QFBU01000026.1 GCA_003265975.1 Candidatus Marinamargulisbacteria bacterium SCGC AAA071-K20 | reverse complement strand
AGCTCTAGGTCAAAAAATAAACGGCAATCGATATCAAGATGCAACAGGCCCTCTATTTGATTCAACAACATATGTTCTTACAGGCGATGGTTGCTTAATGGAAGGTATTAGCTCAGAAGCTAGCTCATTTGCAGGACATTTAAACTTAGACAATTTAGTTCTTATTTATGACAGCAATGATATTTGCTTAGACGGCCCGACTTCAGAATGTTTTACTGAAGACACAGCCAAACGGTATGAGTCTTATGGTTGGAATGTAGTCACTGTAAATGGACACGATTTTGATGCATTAGATAATGCGTTGAACCCTGAAACTCGTTTAAAAGGAAAGCCGTTACTAATTATTGCAAAAACAATGATTGGGTTTGGTTCTCCAAATAGAGAAGGCACCTCTGAATCTCACGGAAAGCCACTTGGAGACGATGAAGGTAATCAAACTAAAGAAGCGCTAGGAATAGCACTTGAGCCTAAGTTTATTGTTCCACCTGAAGTATCAATATTCTTTAATAAAAAAATAAATGATGATAAGGCCAAAGAAGATAGCTGGAACGAGAGATTTGGGAATTGGTTAAATACGGATAATAACAAAAATACTTATGAACTAAATACTAATACTAGAAATCATACGTCTGTTCTAAATTCACTTCAATCACTAGAAATCAAACCAAACTTAGCCACTAGAGCGTCTTCACAAGCAGCTATTCAATTTCTATCAGAACACATTCCAAGCATTCTTGGCGGATCAGCTGATCTTTCGTGTTCTGACTCTACATACATAAAGTCATCGAGCTTTGTAACTAAAGATGATTTTTCTCAACGTAACGTAAAATACGGTGTTAGAGAGTTTGCTATGGCAGCAATAGCTACAGGTTTAGTAATTGAAGGCTCTTTTAGACCATTTATAGGTACATTTTTAACATTTTCTGATTATATGAAAAATGGAGTTCGGTTAGCTGCATTAATGAAGTTACCTGTTATTTATCAATTTACTCATGACAGTATTTTCTTAGGAGAGGACGGCCCTACTCATCAACCGGTAGAACACCTAGCCTCTTTAAGATCTATCCCAAATTTAAATGTAATTAGACCCTCTGATTCAACTGAAGTAAAAGGAGCATGGGCTGCTGCACTACAAACAGAACATCCAACTGCTTTTATTTTATCTAGGCAAAGCGCGCCTGACTTGGAAAACAGTTCAATGGAAGGCGTCTCTAAAGGTGCTTATATTATTAAGAAAGAGTCTAAAGACAGTATAGACCTTTGTATATTAGCTACTGGAACAGAAGTTAAGTTAGCACTAGATGTAGCTAAAAACTTAGAAGCAGAAGGCTCGTCAGTAAGAGTTGTTTCATTTCCTTGTTGGGAGCTATTTAAGGACCAAGAAAAAGCTTATCAAGATGAAACCTTAGGTAAGGCTCAACAATACGCTGTAATCGAAGCACAAAGCCGATTTGGATGGCATGAATTTATTGGTAAAGACGGACTTTGCTTTACTATAGACTCATTTGGAGCAAGCGCCCCAGAAAGTGCATTGAGAAAAGAATTCAAATACAATATTGAAGACATCACTAACACTATTAAGAAAAGCATCCCTTTAATTGCATAACAGACTTTTCAAAAGAGGAACATAGCGGAACTCTATGTTCCTCTTTTGAGGATGTACAACCTCTACTCTTGTAGTAACAAGAAAATTTTAATAGTCTTCATAAATATACATAATTAAAATATCTTCCAACTCTTCACCCAGGGTATATTCAATACGATTAAGGTTATAAAGAGAAAAGAACACACCATCAAAAAACAAAGCACTACAGAGCTTACGACTGTCTTATGTTTAGACTGCCTACGACGATCAAACACTTTTCCAATCTATTGTTTCTTTGTGATTAATCATAGCTCTGCCCTCCCTAATCTTAATAGTTTTTTAGCTCTAAATAAGCGAGACTTAATAGTTCCTAGTTTTAAGTTCAACAGTTGTGCTGCTTCAGCAAGATTAAATCCATCTAAAACAATACTTACAACGGCACCATAACTTGTTGGAAGCTTGCCAATTCTATCTTCTATAGACTCAAGTTCCTCCTGAGATAATAAGCTTGAATATACGTTTTCTACGTCCCATTTTTCAGTTTCTTTACGTTCTTGCTTATTAACTCGAATCACTTCTCTTCTAGCTACTTGGTATAGATACGGCTCAATATTGTCTATCTTACGTGAGGTGTCAGATAGGTAGCGAAAAGCTTGATAATATGTTTCTTGAGAAATATCTTCTACTAAATAACTTAATGAAGAATGAAGCGTTCATCTTATTGCCTAAAACACCAATCGTTTTGTTTGGCTTACAATATTTTCAAAATTACTTTGTTCCACGTTTATGTTTCATATATTTTGATTGGATCAAGATCTTCAGAAAAGGACAGATATTTCTTTTTCAAAAACTCAGTGTTTTCAAAGTTCAAATAACCATTCTTTTTAATATTCTGGGGGAATTTAGACTCGATTAAAAGGGGATTCAAAAAGATCCCTATAAGTAATAACATTATAACCATTTCCTTCATACTTTAACGCCTTATTATATCTATTTCTATTATATAGAGGAAAAAAAAGAAATGTGGGTCAGAAGTAAGCCGGATTCTGTCGGTCTTCATAACAAAGACGCACAATCATCTATCTAGGCCTATATTTGCATATACGCTCAAGCACTCTACCCGAGAATTCATAGAGCCGGGCCGACTCTCTTCTCCTATTTGAGCTTGCTTCAAACGGGGTTTACCGCAAGACATATCACTATGCCTAGTGTGCGCTCTTACCGCACAATTTCAACCTTACCTGTGACAAAAGTCCATCGGCGGTGTATTTTCTGTGGCACTTTCCGTCAGGTTACCCTGCCCTCCTGTTAGGAGGCGTCTTGCCCTACAAAGTCCAGACTTTCCTCGGAGACTGGCTCAAAAAACTGTCAATTTGTCTTTTGAGCCAGTCCCCGCGATTGTGTTTCTGACCCACAAGTTGGATTATATAGTATAATTTTTGGGATGACTACTTTATTTGAGCCTAAAAAAAAGACAATAGTATTAGTTCATGGATTTATGGGATCCTCTGATGATTGGGACTCTATAATTAAGTTATTTGAACCTATATCCTCTTGTTATACAGTTGATTTACCTTTTCACGGAAAAGAACAAGAATGCCAGGTCAGCGATTTTAAAGAACTAACAATCTTTTTACAATCAAAATTAAAAAACGTTCCAAAGCCATTCACTTTGATTGGATATTCATTAGGCGGTAGAGTAGCGACACATTATGCATTAGCTAATCCTAATGATATACAGTCACTAATTTTGGAGTCAACAAATTTAGGGCTATCAACATTATCTAAAAAAAATAGTCGACTTAAAAACGATGAGGTTCTGGCTAAAGAATTAGTCTATGACTATCGATTTTTTTTAGATCATTGGTATAAAAAACCTCTCTGGGGAAATATTATTACAAATAGTAATTATTCACAGTTAATAGACAAAAAATTAGAACAAAGCCCTCAAACACTAGCGAAAGCATTAATAACCTTTAGTTTAGGTAAACAAGACTATTTACTACCTCCCCTGATTAAAAGTAAAATCCCTACTCTTTTAATTACAGGTAATGAAGACAAAAAATATTGCACATTAGCAAGTTCATATATAACAAAAGGAAGAAACTTAAGCCACACTATTATCAATGGAGGACATAATACACATTTTTCTTACCCCAATAAATTTGCCGAAGTATGTATAAAGTTTTTTAAAGAGAAAAAAAAATGACTAAAGAAGATCCGTCTTATTATCAAAGTCAAATTCAAGTAGAAAAAAGTCAAAAAGATGAAATTTCAGACTATTTTCTAAATGCCGGGGCAAGTTCGGTAGCTGAAAAAGAGCATGACAAAAACAGCGTTAATTTAATTATTACTCACCAAAATAAATCTTTAGTTTTAGACATTGAAAGATCTGCAATTGTGATTCCTCTAGAGAATTCGCTACAATACAATTGGTTAAACAACTATGAAGGTTTTTATTTAGGAAATTCAATTTACATCCACCCAAGTCATTTAGAGCTGCCTCAGTCACTTAAAAAAGGATGCTCTATTATTCAAATAAATCCTAAAGACGCTTTTGGAGACGGTAGACACCCCACCACCAAGCTTTGTGCAAAATTAATTGAAGAATTTTTAAAAAACAACTCTATAGAAAATTGTTGTGACGTTGGAACCGGAACAGGACTACTCTCAATAATTTCTGAAAAATTTGGTGTTAAGAATATTGATGCATTCGATAATTGTAAAAACGCTATAAAAAATACTACTGAAAATATCTTATTGAATAAATGTAAGCATATAAATTGTTTTCAAGGTGATATAGAAACATTTTCGACTCCAAAAAAGTATGATCTAGTAGTGGCCAACTTACTAACAGAAGTAATTGAAAATAACATTTCAAGTTTAGTAAATTTATTAAGTTCTAGTGGAACTTTAATAGTAAGTGGAATTGGAAAACAATGGAAAACTTGTATAGAAGACCTTTTTAAGACAAACAAACTATTAATTAACAATCAAAAAATTGAAAACAATTGGTTGGCGTATCAATTATCCGTTAAGTATTAAGTCTATTCCTTCAAATACGCTAAAATCACCCATACATCTATTCTAAACACTGGAATAATTAGCCTCAAATGACACTTCATATGTAATACAAGCACTAAATACACTTTACTTTACAATGAATATGTTTATTTTGTACTCAAGCAGCATCCATCAAAGTAGGCCACTTAGAGTTGAATCTCGGAAGACATGCTTATAAATCAACAGTAGGGACATTGCATGTAGACAGACATGAATGTTCAAAAAAAATGTTTGATCTAGCTAGAATGGAGTTATTAAATCTTCAAGAAGACAGTTCATCAGTTACAGAAAACGTCAGATTCCTAGGTGATATGAATTTATTGCGAGGAGGGGCGTCCCATCACCAGAGTTATTAAAGGCACTAAACCAAGGTAACAGAGCAACTTAACAGAAAAAATATACGACTCCCTAAACGCAGCATAAATTAAATCAAGAAAAAACAGTAAACCAACGAAGGAGGGAACCAAGTTAAATTTTTCAACCATGAACTTTCATTCCCTGGATCAAAGCACTCTTAAATCGACAGAGGCGATTAGGAGTGCGTGACGATTTAGAAAGATTTAATGGTGGGCCCACAAGGACTTGAACCTTGGACCTGCCGGTTATGAGCCGGACGCTCTAACCAGCTGAGCTATGGGCCCCAATAAAGGGAAATAACATTATATAAAAAAAATGAAAAAACGAAAAGGAAAAAACAATCTCCCCCCCTCAATTATTCAATGGAAGTACAGTCTATAAAAATTCTTTCAATTTCTTAGATCGATTTGGGTGTCTCAACTTTTCAAGTGCTTTAGACTCAATTTGACGTATTCGTTCACGAGTAACCGAATAAATACGACCAACCTCCTCAAGTGTCTTAGGAACGCCATCTTCCATCCCAAAACGAAGCTTAATAACACGGCCTTCTCTGTCTGATAGTTCGCACAGAACTTCTTCTAACGCGTCTTTAAGAGAATCTCTAATCATATTCTTTTCTGGAAGCTCTTGTTTGGTATCTTCAACAAAGTCACCTAAAAAGCCAACTTCTTCGCCTACAGGCATTTCAAGAGACAAAGGAACTTGAGAAATCCTTAAAATTTCTTTCACTTTATCAACATCAATACCAGCACGGTCAGATATTTCTGAATCATAAGGTTTTCGTGAAAGTTCTTGTAATAACTCTCTAGAAATTTTTCTAATTTTATTGATTGTCTCAACCATATGAACAGGAATTCTTATCGTTCTTGATTGATCAGCAATGGCTCTTGTAATGGCTTGTCTTATCCACCAAGTGGCATAAGTACTAAACTTATACCCTTTTGTATAATCAAACTTTTCAACAGCTCGTATAAGCCCAATATTACCTTCTTGAATAAGGTCTAAAAACAAAATCCCTCGACCGGTATATTTTTTTGCGATACTTACGACTAATCTTAAATTAGAAACAGTCAAAGCATTTTTAGATTTAAGACAACCCTCTTCAACTTTTTTTGAAAGATCGTACTCTGTTTCTCGATCTAAAAGTTTTACTTTACCAATTTCCTTAAGATACATCTTAACGGCGTCATCGGCACTTAATTCTTCTTTAGCTGGGGATAATATTTTAGTGAATTTGGCTACTTCTTCTGGAGAAATTGTTTCTTCTCTTGAAACTGATCTTTTTCGGCTATTACTGGAAGGAACATTATCTACCGCTGTTTCTTCATCAAAAACGATAGATTTTGTTGTTTGATTAGTTGGCATAAACACCTCACAAGTTATTTTTTAACATTTGCAATTCTTCTAACAATGCCGTAACTACTTCTGTGCTATTTATATCTTCTTCTCTCAGCTGCTGCTTTATTTCTGCAATCCGCTGCTTAGTACTGTAGTTATGCACTGTCTCTATACAATCGATCCACTCATTTGATCGTGGCTCCGTAAACCCCTTACGCTCAGCATCCATGATAATTTGACTTAACATAGATTTCATATCTGCGTCCTCTATCGAATCAACTAGTCTTTCATTTACTAGTTCTGATTCACCGATTAGAGCAAATAACTTTCGGTGAATAGCTGTGATAAATTCCGTTGAAGAAATCTTCTCAGAAATTTTAACTCGCCAATCAAGACTACATGCTGAAAAGAAAATTAAATACTCTTCTGCACGTACCCACTTGTCCTTATTACTCTTCGTAGATAAGTTCAATTTCCGACTAATATTATAGCCAGTTTTTTTAATTTTCGCCATCACTAATTCAGGCTCAACTTTTAAATGCTTTGCAATTCGTTTCATGTAATGGTCCTGAACTATTGGATCTTTTTCGGCTTTTAAAAACGGAAGCACTTCGTCAATAATTCTTGGAATATTTTCGATGACGTTCTTATCATGCCGAGCTAATGCTCTATGATATTTGTATTCCACCATAGGAATAGCGTCTTCAATTAATTTCTGAAAATACTCAGACCCATTTTCTTGTAGGGCATCGGCTGGATCCAAACCACTGAGCTGTATTACTTTTACTTGGCAATCAAATTGCCGCAGTATTTCAAAGCTACGTTCTGTTGATTGTTGCCCCGCAGAATCGTCATCAAGTGCCAACACAACATTTGAAGTAAGTCGCTTAAGTAACTGTACTTGTTCTTGAGTAAGCGCCGTCCCCATACATGCTACCGAATAATTAAAACCAAATTGATGGGCAGTAATTACGTCCATGTAACCTTCCATAACTAAGACACAGTTATTCTTTTTAATGGCTGACTTTGCTAAATCAAACCCATATAAAATTTTTCGTTTATTAAAATGAGGAGTTTCTTCAGAATTAATGTACTTAGCTTGTTTTTGATCATCTAGTCTACGACCACCAAACCCTACAGTTCTTGAGTGGGAGTCTGAGATAGGAAACAGTAACCGATTTCTAAATCTGGGTAAAACGTCACCATTTTCTGATTGGTATATTAAGCCGGCTTTAAACAAAAGGTCTTTTGAATAGTCTTTCTCTTCAAAGTAATCAACCCAATTAAATGCGTCTGGAGAGTATCCCAAATGAAACAAGGCAATATTTTCTGAGTTAAGACCTCTTTTTTTTAGATACTGTTGCGACACAGTTGATTCTTTAAAAAACAATTTACATTTTTCACGTACCTCTAACAGTATTTCCCGAACCTTTTCTCTGTCACCCTGAGGAACAAAGTGACCACCACCCCCCTCTTCTTGAACAACATCAATACCATGTTTTTCGGCTAAAAAGACTATAGTTTCAGTAAAGTTCAAATGCTCTAATCGAGATACAAAAGCAATAAGGTCACCAGATTCGTGACACCCAAAGCAATGAAATATTTTCTTTTCTGGACTTACAGTAAACGAAGGGGTTCTTTCTGAATGGAATGGACATAAGCCAATATAATTACGTCCACGCTTTTTTAGCGTTACATATTCTTGAATTACAGGAACAATATCAGGTAGGTCTCTGACCTGATTAACAGTTTCGTCAGCTAGTCTCATTGACTTCTTATTAAAGGGACTTTACCTTAAATGCGCAAGTAAACAATTAAAAATTATTTACAAACTATTTCAAATCGTCCCTAACCTTCACCCTTTCCAATATCACCATTCTACATGAGTCAAACAATCTTCTGGTCCTTTAAAATTCTCATTTTCTCCTATTGGAATACCCCCTTCACTTAACCCTTTTTTTGATATGGCCACGGCTATATTTAGAATTGTTTTATGATCTGGTTGAACTTGTATTGTTACAAAAGTTTGACTTGTCATTTTTACTGGCAACATAGCCACTACCTAACATTTTTTTTAGTTTTTGTACCTCTACATCTTATATTACTCGTCAAATTCTTTTATTATTTTTATTCCTATGATTTAATAGAAATCTAGTTTGGGGCTATAGCTCAGCTGGGAGAGCACTTGGCTGGCAGCCAAGGGGTCAGCGGTTCGATCCCGCTTAGCTCCACCAAACCTTCTATATAGTTGGGCCCTTAACAGGAAATCCAACAGACTTGTAAGGACAATATTTATAAAAAAACTAACAATAGATATATCAGAAACTTCAGTCGCTAAAAAATGTTCAAACGTAGAAAAGACACCCATGAAAAAGGGCTCCATTATATAATGGAGTAAACTACTCTATCAACAATTTATAAAATAAATTCCAAAGTCAATTCTTTTAGGAATGAAAAACGGGGCCGTATTTTTCGAATAATTCGTCTAATTTGTAGTAATCGTTTAGTTCTTCTGTGATGCAGTGAACTACTATTGAATTTAAGTCTAGGACTATCCAGTCACTGTCTGATTGACCAGCATAACTAAAATCTTCGTAAAAATCATCTGTCTTTAGTGATATTACTAGCTTAGAAACCTTGTCTTTGATTTCAGCACATAAGGCTTTTCCATGGATTTTATTATTTATTTCTACAATTAAAATATAGTCTGTCATCCACATTTTTTCGCTAACAGAAAAGTACCTGATATTTTCAGATTTCTTATCTATAGCTATTTTTATTACTTCATCTAAAACCCTTTTTACGGCGCTATTGACTGTCTTTTTGCTCACTGTTAATTCGTTCCTTAAGTTCTAGCCAATTTTTTCCTATGACTATTGTCACATCTAGCGGCTTCTCGGGCCTATCATAAACAATTATATTTGCAGGGTCAATTTCTAAGAAATTAGCTAAGGTAACAATTTTATCCAAATTACCTTTCCAATCCACTATTAGAGTGTCGTCATAACTGAATGAACCTGCATTCGCATATTTTGCCACGGAAAACCCATGCTTCTTCAAAAAGCGTGCTGTCCGTTGGGCCTCGCCCTTTAGTCCGAATCCATTTAAAACTTCTACTTTAAGCTCAACTGAAGAAATAGATTCTTTGCTTATATCCGTTTGATCGGCCACCCTACTCACTTCTTTCATCGTCACTTTTCGACGAGGTTCCTTGCTTGCTGCCTTGTCTACTGTAGCTACTTTAGTGTCCACTTTCATCGTATGGTCATCAAATCCAAAAATTATCTTCTCAACCATTTTGTCTATCGCCGTAATATTAGGTTGCCAATAACTTAAATTATCAATAAGTGTTATAGCTCCAGGAATTGTTCCTTTTTGAATATTCTTAGCGCCAAAGGCCTCGCTAAATTGAAACGCGACGTTAATCATCTCTTTTGTCTTTAGATCCGTCTCAATTAATTTACTAATTCTTTTAATTAACAATGGAAGTTCCAGTAGCTTACCCGCACTAGTAACCTTATTCGCCATTACATATATAAATTGCTGTTGTCTCTTGATTCGTCCAATATCACCTTGGTCGTCATGCCTAAAGCGTAAATACTGGACCGCCTTGGAACCATCTAAGTGTTGCTTTCCTTTTTTCAAATTTATATATAAATCGCCGGCTTGATCTCTATAGTAAAGATCCTTATTTACATTTACATTTAGACCGCCCAACTCATCAACCAAGGACGACACTCCACTTAAATCTAACTTAACGTAATAATCAATTGGAATGCTAAGGAGGTTTGAAACAGTCCCTCTTAACAAGTCTATGCCACCATACGCATAAGAATGGTTAATTTTTGTATAGCCATGTCCTTCAACATTCACCCTTGTATCTCGAGGAATTGAAATCACGCCTATTCTATTTTTGTCGGGATCTAAATGGAAAACTATGATGGTATCAGACCGTTTAACGTTTCGGGTAGCATCAATGCCCACAGCTAAAATATTGACGCCTCTTAACTTTTCTTGAGGCAAAACCTTAAAGAAAAACTCAACAAGACTCAAGCGTACCATCATCATAGTTAACACATAAAATGATGTTAAAAAAATAAATAATACAAGGAAGATACCCAATATCCAGTTAAATAGTTTAAAGCGTTTAATCATAATTTTTACTTCTTCGCAAAAGAGCGATAATGATTATAACAGTCAATAGTCAAAGGATGTATCTTATTATTTTTTTTATTGAGCTTTTGTATTGAAAACTCACTTATTTCAAAACAAGCCCTGTCTATATTAGACTTTGCTATGATTTCCATAGCCCTTGAAATATCTGTATTACGACCTGGTTCTACAAAATCAGCCACAAATATTACCTTAGTCAAGAAAGCCATATCGGCTTTTCCAGTGGTATGCCACTGTATAGCATCCAAAACAGCTTCATCATTAATTTGAAATAACGTAGAGACAACTTGAGGTGCCACTAAGGCATGCCAAACTGCTTTATACTCACTAAAAACTGTCTCCAGAGGGTCTTTTATTTGTACAGAATAGTCAGACAATAGAGTTTGAGGACTCATGGGCTTTGCAGTGTCGTGAATTAACCCAGCTAAATAGGCTTTCTCAGTACTTATATTATTTAATGACGCTAAAACCACAGCCATATCAGCTACACGAAGCGAATGCTCAAATCTAGATTTTGGTAAAAGTGAATCTAATGTATCTTTTAAAGTCTGTATTGAAAGTCCCATACAATAGTAATTAAGAAAACTTACTCTCGCCCTCAAGACGAGCAATTATAACGGCGCCACAGGCATCGCCAAACACATTTACTGTCGTACGACACATATCTAAAATTCTATCGACAGCCAATAAAAGACCTATCCCTTCTAATGGTAAATTTACAGCTCTTAGAACAATAACCATTGTAACAAGCCCCGCACTTGGTATCCCTGCGGCGCCAATAGAGGCTAAGGTAGCTGTGAGCATAATCACAAACTGTTGAGTTATAGAAAGATCAATTCCGTATACTTGAGCAATAAACATTGCCGCTACGGCTTCATAAAGTGCAGTTCCGTCCATATTTATGGTGGCACCCAGAGGCACAACAAAGCCTACTACCTTTTTAGAAACCCCTACATTTTTTTCTAGACACTCCATAGTAACCGGAAGTGTAGCGACACTACTATCGGTAGAAAACGCAGTGGCTAAAGAAGGAAACATGTTTTTTAGAAACTTGATGGGTGAATATTTACCTATGAACACTAAGCCCATAATCAATACAAAAAACACATGAACACTTAAAGCTAACACCACTGTAAACATATAAAAAGCTAAAGGTTTAAATGCTGAAAAGCCAGTTTTACCAACAATTACAGCCGTTAAAGCAAATACACCAAGAGGTGCCAGTAACATTATCCAGTCTGTAATTTTAAGAACTACGTTATTTAAGGCACTGATCATATTGTGAAGTGAGGCGCTTTTTCTCTCAATAGACAACATGGCACAACCAAATACAATCGAAAAGAAAATTACTCCCAGCATCTTTTCTTGCGCCATTGAATTCAAAATATTCTCAGGAACAATTTCCATAAACACTTGTAAAAATGAAAACTGAGTAGCCGCGACGTCTAAGTTAACGCTACTGTTCGTAAGACTAAGAGTGGACCCAACCCCTGGCTTGATGATATTTACTAAAATTAATCCTATCGTTACAGAACTAATACTTGTAACCACATAATAAATAAACGTTTTTATACCTAATCGTCCTAAATTTTGAATAGAACCTAAATTCATTACACCGACAATAAGTGAAGCAAAAATGATAGGAATTATTACCATCTTAAGCATTCTAATAAAAATGTCCCCGATAGGGGCTAAATAAATAACATTTTCTCTGAATAAAATTCCGGCAAGGATACCTAGAACTATTCCTAAAAATATTTGAAAATGAAGTTTGAATTTAAAATACATACGTTTTTACATCCTGATAAGATAAGTTTACACATACATAGTGTTACTCTGATTATAGTAAATCCAGTTTCATAAAACAACTACTGTATTGACCATGTAAATTTATAAGGTATTATTAGATTTAATATATGTACTTAACAGGTTTATTTAGATTTGTTATTATATGTGACTTGCGTGATCCGGTAGCTCAGTTGGTAGAGCACCTGACTTTTAATCCGGTGGTCGTGGGTTCGAACCCCACCCGGATCACCAATTTTCTATTTAAACCTCCCCCTGAAACCTATATTACTCCAGTCACAATCGCACCCGCTCATGATTGCTCCATTTCTAATATCTGCGCCATGGAATAGTTTAAATAGAACATATTTCTAGCTTTACTTTATGCTTTATTTGGGAAGGGTCTGATGATTAATATTTATCTATAATTGTGGAGTTTCTGCTACTAGAATTTGATTAATTGATAAATAAAAAGATTATGGAGCTGCAGAAGAAGGACGTTCGGCATAGGTAAACACGCCATCTACCATTGAAAAGTCGAAAGAAATTCGATTTATAAACTGGCTCTCAGTAGGATATACATATTTCAAGTAGTCTGTAGCCCACCCCATTTGTTTGCGTGTTGACCGCTTTGCCTGAGTACGTGCTTCTTTAGTTAGTGGTTGATATGCCCCTCTACTCGAATGACCTTCACTACGTGACATAGCAATCATAGCCTTAATTTCTGCTTTAAATGCTCTTAGCTTTGCTACATTCTTTTTAGAGGATGCATTTTTTGTTCGCGAACGTAATTTTCGCCTAGCCACTTTACGTGTAAATCGCGTAAATAACTTCCTAATTCGTCCATTTTTAGTCTTAACTAATATCTTATCGTCTTCTTTCGCTATAACATACGCCTCTCTCAATTCCATCTGTTTTTGAATTCCAGCTTTATACATATCAATCTTCTCCGAAATCATTGCATCCATTCTTTCCATGTTAGTTATACCCGTTTGCATTTTATTTAACTCATCTATTTGCGTTTTCATTTTTTCTCTCATTCCATCAATTTTAGCTTTGTCTTCTTCTGTTGCTCCATTTTCTAAAACTTTAATAGCTTTGCTTAAGTCACTAAGGTTTTCTAGTTCAGTACGCAATAAATTTTTGAAAGATTGAGTGTCGAGGACATGATATTTAGTTGCATCGTCAAGCATTTTATTTAAAGTCGTATATGCACTATTAATTTCGTTTGTTGAATTTAAAGACCCAATATCTAACCCATCCAAATAAGCAAATGCATCCAGTTGCTTATTTCTTACTGCAGACTCAGCAGATCGTTGTGCATCACAATAACCAGAAGTAAGCATACAATGAGATTCTAACTGATTAACTGCTTGTTCTATACGTTCATGTTTTGCAACGGCTGCCAATTCTAAAGCTCTAGCTTTTTCTATGTCTTTTATCGTATCTATGTGAAAATCTAATTCTAATAAAAGGTCATCTGAATTTTCAATAGCCTCCTCAACAATCGCTCTACTATTAGGATCTCCAATAGTAATATCTTGTAAAACGGTTCCAAATTTCGCAGCAAAGCCATAGGCTTTATCTAGTGTGCTCTTAGGCAAGCTACCGTCGGCAAAACCAGGTGAAATTGAATTTTTTAACTTCGTGCTTAGCTTTCCATATTTGTCAGCGGTCACGGTTAATATCATAACTGTTGGTGCTGCATCTGAGCGAACAGCCGCTTGGTAGACTTCACTATCTATAACTCCATCTTTCATTTCAAAAATGGAAGCAAGGCGATTCAGGTCAACTGCCACTTGTATAGTCTTACCTCTTTGCAATCTAATGTTTCCGTGTTGAATGTTAGTAATAAATTTTTCCGCTATTTTATAGGCACACAATTCTATTTCTGTCTGAGCCTGACGCCATTCAATGTCTTTTCTATTCATACTATAAGTCCTTGGCTCGAGTCTATTAGACGTCTCAAAGGCCAACGACTCAATTTCTGAATTTAACGTCGCCATATCAGCGTCCATAGTGCCACCATTAATATCATAGTCTTTCAAAGCTCTATTCATCTGTCTTACTAAATTTTTTGCTGCGTGAAGATCGATTATACTTAAATCAGACACAGTTGATTTTTCTAATTCTATTCTAAGGTGACCGCCTCTGGAGGTTACCTTCAATGCAACCGGCATCGCGCCGTCGCTAAACCCCTCACTACCAGCTCCGAGCCCCATTTCAGAGGGTGCATTTAAGTTAAGTGACATATGCATTTTATCGCCACCATGTAATAACCCTGACCTAGACGATGTGTTTCCGTCAGTTGTAAACAGTTGAACTATATTTAAAGCAGACAAATGTTGTTCCCTTGCCATTCGTGCATTAACAAGTTGGGCAGGTCTCATCTCGTCAAACGAAGATTCGTCAGCATAAAAGGGAGCCTCGTCTACAACTGACAGGTCCATTGCTAAAACGTCTTTCATGCCAAGCTCTCTTGCTTCAATCACAGGGCGTGCAAGTTTAAGTAACCTTAATTCATCAGAAAACTCTTCAATTTTCACACTAATTTCACCCTGAGGAACTGCCGTTTTTAAACAATCATTTAAGTTTGTAATAACTTGTTTTGCATCAGAAAGATCGTCACTAGAAAGGCCTTTTGAACTTTCAAGTGTCGCTTTAAATCCAGAGCCGGAACTCACAATTTTAACAGCAATGGGCGTTGCAGGCTCATATCTATCATCAACATGCTCTCCGTCAGAGTCAATTTCCGAAAATGAATTTGCCGCGGCTAAATCAATACTAATATGAAGTTTTTCACTAGACCCTGTAAATAGGCCTGCCCTTCCAGATGCATGATCTGAAAATGCCTTCATAATATTTAAAGACATTACCCTAGTTTGTATTCGAGGTTCTTGAATATCTAGTTGGCCAGATGAATATTCAACAAAACTATTTTCTTCTTCCACAACACTCGACTCTTCAAGAATTACACTTGGAGCAGCCGCCGCAGTACTACTTACAACCGGAGCAACATCTCCTACAGAAGCAACTGACACATCAGAGCCCCCCAAAAAATCGGAAAGCCCCATTGTCGTTACACCAATTACATCTTCACTCATAACTGAAATTAATGGCGTCAAAGAATCTAAAGCTGCCTGTAATATGGCTACGGTTAATTTTGATCCGTCTGCACTAGAGATTTTTCCGGTTGTAGAAACAATACTCAAATCAGCAGCACTTATGGTTCTTAATGCTTCAAAGCTTGGATCATCAGGTTCAATTCCCTTAAGTGAAAGATCAGATATACGGGAAAGCGTCGTACTAAGTTGAGTAATCAGCTCCAATCGTTTAGGGGTGTCACTTCTAGAAAATGCAGAAGCTATAGCATTAGTCATACTTCTACCAAATTTTATAGTTCCACCATTTGAAATAGCCGTTGTCACTTTATTTGCGGCTTTTTTTACAGTTGCAAATTGACCTATAACCGTCTCATGATTTTTTTCTTGTCGTGCTAACTCGGCATTCTTCATTTTTGTTGCTTCAACTCTTCCTTTAACCGCCTTACGAAGTTTAGAATTAGTAAACATTTGTTTAATTTTTCCATGAGCTCTGTCTTGTTTAATGCCCCCTGTATTATCATAAGTGTCTGCCACAGACTCATAAAACTGGCCATAAGCTTCTTGGTCTGACATTTCTGAGTCACTTGCTTTAATGTCTCTTATCGCTTCTTTTACTAAACTATGGTCCGGAATTTCAGTAAATTTTGAAGGATGTGGAAGCGTTACTGTTTTAATTGGTGAGTCATGACTTTTAGAAGCCCTGACGCCTCTAAATCCTCCGGTTGCAGCGCTAGTGACAGAACCTAAGAGTCGTCCCATCTCTCGTCTTGTTCCATATTTAGATAGTTTTAAGTTTATTGTTTTAGAGCTGCTATCATAAGTAACCCCAGCTATTCGCGCCTGTAGCGAATTTTTATTTGGACCTTTAAATTTACTAATTGTTGTTGCAAGCGTACTAAATACTGTTGAAATGTCTACTTTTCGCCCACTTTCTCCATCATAACCTTTTGAAATACTTGAAAGTGACGTTAGTCTGTCTACTAAAGAATCAGCTAAACTTGAAGGAACAGGTCTCTCAGACGCAATTGCATTAAGTGCCATGCCTAAATCGTTATAAAAGTCCTTTACTTGAGATTTTTCAGTAGTCGTTAAAAACGAGCTAAAATTATTACTAGTACCCGATGAAATTAAGCGACTCATAACACTTCCATTCGATGCCATAATAGACACAACCGATGACATATCTCTTCTTAAATAAGTAATCCCCGTAAAAGTTCTTTCCTGAGAAGACGATGAAGTGCCTTTTTCCTCTTCAGTTTGGTCGTTAAAATTCAAAGTTACACCACCGGCCGTTAATGAGCCCTCTTTAATAGTTAATGCGTCTTCTCTACTATCAGTAGTTTTAGCACCATTAAAAAATGACGCCGCACCTCGAACTTCTTGAGCCTCGTCTGGAGAAAGCCAGTCCATGTCTGAGACTGAAACATCTTCAATAGCTGACATATCAGCAGCATCCGTATCAACTGTAGTTGAGTCACCTACAGGCTTTCCACTAGCAAGCCATACTAAGTCGGAAACAGACACTATACAGCGTCCATTGCCTCCATCTTTAGTCGGAATTTCAACAAAATGTTCGGTACGTTCACCCAGTTCAACAGCAAACACAACTGGTCTGCCTCCAACAAAACTGTCCATATTGTAGAGGCCTGTATTATGTTTTTGAACAGCTGTGTGGAGCGCACTATCTTTTTTGAAGTCACTAGAACTTACAACTTTAACTGAAGTTGAAAACCCACGAGCCCCCTTCTTCGACACAGTTTTACCTATAGTAGTATCCGTCATTCTATTGCCACTAATAGTCGCAGTATGAACTTTGGTTTCCGGAACAGTATGGGCCAGACCTTCAATTATAACGCCTGATGTAAAAGCAACAGGCGTTGAAAAAGCAGTAGTAGGACGCCCTTCAGCCATTTGTATAATGGTAGTTTGAAGACGACTATACGCCATAAACGGATTGTCATCTCCGATATTTATACCTAACTTTTTAAATACGCCTTGTATTCTTTGAAGATCTCTTTGGTTTAACTTAGCCCCATCCCCACTATTTTTTCGTGAGGCAGTCACATCTGACATCTGAATAGAAGTTGGCGTTTTATTTTTATTTTTATTTTTAGCTAGCAAATAAATGTCTGTATTATGAACCGCAAAGTTCAAGGGTTCTTCACTAAGCATGCTAAAGAATGCTTCTATTTCTTCCAACGTATTTAAACGAGCATTATTAAAACTCTCCGCATTTTCTGGACGCCTCGTTACCGTTGTAACAGTAGCTGTGTCTTCAAATGCCACGTCTCCACAAGTTAAAGGAGACGCAAATACCTCATTTCGAAATTCAGTATACTTACTCACAATGTTATCTAGGGTATAAGTAGCTCCGTCAAAGTCTAAATTGTCTAAAAAAGAGTCTACTAATTCAGGAGGCGAGAATCCCTTTGGCCCATTTAATATGGACCTCATTTCTTCTTTATTAAATTTTGTACCGACACCAACGTCACCATGATGAACCTTTGAAGCCATAAGACTCATCGTATGTCTGTAAAGTGAAGTAGGTAAATAACCACATTTTGACTGACCGCCAGAGGTTATGGTGAAGGACACCCCTTTTACATCTAACGAACTATTTTGCTGCTGCGTTCCTCTATTTCCAGGAACTATACTGCGTGCGTTCATACTAATTTTAACATCATCGATTCTACTTTGAAAAATTTCAGTCAAATTTTTAGTCAAAATAGCTTGGGGTGCTGTTGTACCGGTAATCTTATTAGCCAAAGTTTTTACCATTCCAGGTGGAGAAAGTTCGGGTGCAAGATTGGCTCGTTCCTCATGTGATGCATCAGCAAAATAACTAACCGAAACAGATGGGGAAGTAGTGGCCGATCTTGGGCCAAATGAAAAAAGATTAGTAAATCGAGAACGTACTGTAGTGGATGCATCTTTTAAAGGGCCAGATGTAGCAGCCCTTAA
>QFBU01000025.1 GCA_003265975.1 Candidatus Marinamargulisbacteria bacterium SCGC AAA071-K20 | reverse complement strand
TCCTCATCATAAGATAATTGGTGAAGAAGGAGCCAAGCATGAGATTAGTAAAGGAGACGTCGTTTGGTTTATTGACCCCATAGACGGAACCGCCAATTTTGTAAAAAACTTACCAAGTTATACCATTCATATCGGAAGTATTAAAGACGGACAACCTTATGTAAGTTATGTATCAATACCAGAACAAAACATAGTTTATTGTGACTACCAGAATGGCAATAAGCCTCTAACACCTCTGACTAAACGCTTATTATGCACAGAGTTTTTTCCCCATCAAGTAAAAAAAACCGAGCAGTTTAATCGTTTATTAAAAAAGCTCAATGCAACTCCTGTGAGAAACAATTCAATTGGTATAAGTTGTCTCGAGCTACTCGAAGGAAAAATAACCGCTTTCTATAAAGACAAACTCAAGTTATGGGACATTATAGCCCCCTTATGCTTTTTGAAATTTTACCAATATGACTTATGGGACATGAAAGTCCACTACAAAGACGAGTTCACAAATAGAACGGTTGTTGTTGATCCATTTTTAGACACTCAAGACTATATTACTCACCTCAATTCCATTCATAAAACCGATTGCCGTGCAGGATTATTAACTATTACACCAAAATCTGACCCTGACATTTTAAAAGTAATTCTTGAGGAGTTTAACTACTAATGACACGTCACATTCCAGTACTTTTAGAAGACGTATTAAATAATTTAGACATTCAAAAAGACGACATTGTACTCGACGGTACGGCAGGATTTGGAGGGCACTCAGAGCAGTTGCTTAACAAGCTAGACACGTCTGGAACATTAATTTGCTGCGATCAAGACAAAGTGGCTATAGAACACTGTAAAACTAAGTTTGACAGCCACAACAACGTTTTATTTTACAATATAAATTACAGTTCAATTTTTGATGTCCTCAAAAAGCAGAAATCAAAACCCCCAAACAAAATCCTCATTGATTTAGGCTTTTCAAGTTTTCAGTTAGACAGCGCGGGACGAGGATTTTCTTTCTTACAAGATGAGCCTTTAGATATGAGAATGGACACTAGTAAATCACAAACAGCAGCAAAAATACTAAATGCTTATAACAAAAACGAACTATCCGATTTATTTTTTAACAACGGAGAGCTTTATCATAACAAAAAGCTTTCTGAAAATATTGTCATTGAACGAAAAAAACAAAAAATTGAAACAACCTTTCAATTAGTAGAAATAATAAAGAAAAGTTATTTTTTCTCAAATAGTCGTAAGCAATATATGAAAGTAAGTTCTCAAATTTTTCAGGCGTTGCGTATAGAAGTAAATAAAGAATTTGATCATATGCTTAAGTTTTTACAACATGCTATTGATAACTTACCACCAGAGGGAAGAATCGCCATTATTACGTTTCATTCCACAGAAGACCGGCTCGTAAAGCAACTCTTCAAACCACTTAAAAAAACGATAGCTCCCATCCATAAAAAAGTAATTCAAGCGACTCAAGAAGAAATCAGGTTAAATTCTCGTTCAAAACCAGCTAAGTTACGAACTTATATTAAAGTCGCGTAATTTCGTTTTTAACTGACTTTCTAAACTATCGTCATGTAAAATCGTTATATTTACGTCTCTAGTACTTTCGTCACAATATTTAAACTCAATTTTCCAATAACTTTCAGGTAAAAAGGAGCCAATTTTTTCAGACCATTCAATAATAGTTACACTCTCTTCATTCGTTAAATACTTATCTAAATCAAACGAATAAAAGTCTTTTTCACTATTCAGGCGATATAAATCAATATGATCTATAGGCGTGTCACCTTCGTATCTATTTACTAAGCTAAATGTAGGTGAACTAACAGTGTTAATTCCATAATGAGAGGCTAATGACCTTGTAAAGGTTGTCTTTCCAGCCCCCATATCACCATATAATAATAAAGTATCCCCAGGTTTAATAAATTCAGAAATTTTTTTAGTAAACGAGTCTAATTCAGACTCAATAATTCTTAAAGAGACCATTTTAATAGCCGGATTTACGAGAGTGAAGAGACGCGACGGTATCACCCAAAATAGGATGAACAACGTCTGCTGCAATTTGAGAAAGTGGTGTCAGTACAAAGTCACGAACATGCATCATAGGGTGAGGAATTATTAAGTCTTCATCAGAAACGATATGATTATCGTATAGCAAAATATCAATATCAATCGTTCTTGGGTCTTTATTCCCTTTACTATCTCGACCTAATTCTTTTTCAATTTCTAAAGTAAGTTCAAAAAGCTCTCTATGAGAGAGTATCGTAGAAATCTCAACGGCAGCATTAAAATATTTAGGCTGAGCCAAGTTACCTTCAGGCAAAGTCTCAATAAATTCAGACACCTGTGATACTTCTAAATGTTCAGATTCACGCAACTTTTCTATTGCCTGAACAAGATAATTTTTTCTATCTCCAATATTAGATCCTAATGCTAAATATGCTTTTGTTAACAGCTTGCTTCTCCAATGGCGTCAAAAACTTGTAAGGCCTTTCTAACTTCTATCACATCATGAACTCGAAAAAAAGAGGCTCCCCTTTGAAATGCATAAATATTAGACGAAATTGACCCTTCTAAACGATTTTGAGCCACCCCTCCTGTGATTTTTTCTATAAACGACTTTCTTGAAGTCCCAATAAGAATTGGACAATTTAAATCCAATAAACTATCCAAGTTAGCAATCAGCTCTAAATTATGTTGCAAGGTTTTTCCAAATCCAATTCCCGGATCTAAAATCACATGTTTAACACCAGCATTATAGGCATTGTCTCGAGCCTGTATCAAAAAAGACTTAACTTCTTCAGATACATTGTCGTAACTAGGTCTATTTTGCATGGTAGTGGGTGTTTGTCTCATATGCATTAATACAATTGGAACATCATAATCGCTTACTACGCTTATTAGATTTTGGTCAGCGCTAAGTCCAGATACATCATTTATTAAATCCACACCCAAGTCTAAACCAATTTTTGCCACTTCAGCCTTAGAAGTGTCTAATGAAAGAGGGACTGAAAATCGTTTTTTATATTGAGTTAAAAAAGGTTTTAGACGTAATATTTCTTGCTTCTGTGTAATCGTTTCGGCATAGGGACGAGTCGACTCAGCCCCAACATCTATAATTTGTGCACCTTGGTTTATCATCTCTTCTGTACGTTTTATAGCTCTGTCTAAATCAGAAAACCTCCCCCCATCCGAAAAGGAATCTGGGGTAAGATTTAGTATCCCCATAATAGTGGGACGCTTAAGATCAAAATTTGTACTACCAATTTTCATGGTCGTTTTTAATATTGTAGTCATTTTCTTACAGAAAATTATACCACAAATACAAAATTCTAGGCAGAAATGACATATTTATACCCTTACTATATAATGTCTCCATCGCATACTTCTTGCCGAGGTGGTGAAATTGGTAGACACGCTAGCTTGAGGGGTTAGTAGCCGCAAGGCTGTGCAGGTTCAAGTCCTGTTCTCGGCACCAAAAAATTAATTAGGGGCACTATTTAATGAAAATCAATCCTGTAAAATTTGGAACATCCGGACATAGAGGCATTATTGGAGAGACCTTCAAACCAGACCACATACAAGCCATTGCTTATGCCGTTTCAAAATTTCTAGGAAAAGAAACACCTTCACCGTCGATAGTTATAGGATATGACCCAAGAGAAGGAAATTCTCCATCCCTAGAAGAAAACTCTTTCACCAAGTTACTCGTAGATACTTTGTTAGACCAAGGTGTAAATGTTTATTACTACGACACGTACGTACCAACCCCACTTATTTCAAAACATATCATTCAATTTTCACTGCAGGGAGGACTGATTTTAACAGCCTCTCATAACCCTCCAGAATACAATGGCATCAAATTTAATCCTAAAAATGGAGCACCTGCTCCAGAGTTGATTACTAAGGAAATAGAATCTATTGCAAATTCTGTTTTAGAAAAAGAACTACCCCAGTCCAAAGAAAAAGGAAGCTTAACTTTATTAAGTGAGACAACTTGGTTCTCAAAAGAACTAATAACATTAATCTCGAACTGGTTTCCTGAGACTTCAATTAGCCATTCAACAGTAATTTGCGACACTAAATACGGAACTTGCGCGCCCGTTTGGAAAACTATATTCGAGTCACTTCAACTAAAGAATTATGAATTAGTAAACAGTGAGCCACGTTCAGATTTTGGTGGAATTGAGCCAAACCCAACAAACACAGAGGGTCTCAAAGACTTAATGCAAAAGGTGACATTAAATAACGCCAGTATAGGTATTTCAAATGACCCAGATGGAGATCGATTTAGCATCGTTGATGACTTGGGCGAACAACTAATACCAGAAGAAGCCACCGCTATTATTACAGACTATTTGATACAACGTGGCTTGCCAGTTACAGAAATTGTAACAACCGTAGCCTCATCTGGAATTGTAAAGGCTGTAACCAGCTTAAATAATTTATCTTATAACGAGACAGCCGTTGGGTTTAAGCACTTTGCTCCATTTTTAGAAACAGCCAAAAACAAAAGTGAACTCTCATTTGGAGTAGAATCATCAGGCGGCTTAACCTGTTCATTACATACCATGGAAAAATGTGGATTTCTTCCGGGTCTTTGCCTACTTTATATCATGGCCGACTCAAAAAAATCGTTATCTGAACTAAAAATGGCATGTTTAGAAAAGTACGGAAAATTTAGTTTTCAAGAAACCTCAGCCACCTTTGACAATGATCAAAAAGAAACAATTGTAAAAACCTTAAATTCTGCAGAGTTAAAGTCTCTTAGTCCACTGTTTTCAAAGCCCATTTCCAAGTTAGATAAAACGGACGGTTTGAAAGTGATTTTTGATAATAATGATTGGGTGTTAATTAGACTATCTGGAACAGAACCGCTTGCTAGGCTATATTCTGAATCTAAAAATGAAACAGATGCAAATCAATATCTTATTGAAGCCAAAACCTTGTTTTTACATTAATTACAATCAAAAGAAAAAAATAATTTAAGGGCTATCTGAGTTTAATAAAAAGACTAATACTTAATGCGTTAAATTCTTTATATCAATTTTTTCATTTTCTTTAACTTGATCAGAGAGTTTATGAATTAATTTAAAAACCGACTCCCTTTCAAACTTTTCAATCAAGAAAAATGTTGAATGTCTACCTTTATCAGCTAAATAATACATTTTCAAATACGGGTATCCTTCTAAAATAGACGGGTTATAAGATACCACCTGCTCAAGTTTATGCTTATAAGTTGTCCTCTCTTTACAAAAATTAAGCCCATTAATGTAAAGTTCCTGTTGAGAAAACAAAAAAGAGTCGCTATACAATCTATCTTTAATAAATTGAATGTAGTCATTTGCCCTGTCTCCATAAAAATTTTCTACCAACAATTTGATGGAATTAAAATTAGATTTTAACAGTTCAGACGTTGTTTTATATTCTTCAAAAAACGCTTCTACTTTACATAAAAAGAGGTCGTCTTTAACTAAAGAATAATAACTAAATTCTGCCAACCCAGCCTTAATATAACTCAGAAGCCAATCTTCATTATTAGTCCAAAACAAAAAACTTACATCAATAGGATATAAAGTCCCTTCAAAAACCATATAATTTTCAAAGTGTCTGTCTCCACGGCCAAAGTAGTCTGCCAGGGCAGCTTGTTTTGCTAGTTGAATTTCTAGATTCTCATCTAGTAATTTTTCTTGGGTATACCTATTTAAATTTTGCCCGCCTAAGTATTTAAAAATTGAAAAACATTTTCCATTACGTTCAATTTTTTTCAAATCTAAAGTTGGCCAATCTAGCAAAGTTAAAAGTTTTTCATAAAAGAGTTGATGCTCATCCACACCTTCTTTAATAACCCAAGACCCTGTATTAGTCTCCACAACATAAACACTATGCCCCATTCCTATGTCACCAACACTTACTATTTCGTCAATTGTAAGTGAATATAGAGGGCTATCAGGTTGATTAAACACCCCAGCCTGTTCCAGTTTTTCAAATAAAAGATCACATCTAATCTCATCCGGAATTGTATTCACTAGCTTTCTTCGAAGATCAGCATGATCCAGCCCATATAAAATGCCATTGCCTTTAGTTTTATTAAAACTCAAAGAAAAAATAAGGGGATCATTAACAAAGGCTAAAAGAGTTTCTTGAGAAAATGGCTCAAAACCCGGAATACCTTCAACAAGGCTTCGAAACTCATTTAGTATATTAACTTGATTACTATTTATTTCTAACATTTCTAGATGTCACTCACTCATGTTTATTTTTTTATTTTAAAAGTCCAGATAAACGATTTTGTAATTTTTCTTTTCCTAATATCGCCAATAATTCAGAAACATGAGGCCCAGATTTTTCAGCCGAACTAGCAATGCGAAGTGGCCTAAATACTTTCCCTTTACCCAAGCCCGTTTTCTCTAAAATGGAGTCTAAGGCCTGATCGACTGAAACTTTATTTAAGTCAGAGGATGTGGCTAAAAAATCAGAAAAATGTAAAATCACAGATTTATCAGATTCTGAAAACTCAAAGTTGCTTAGCTTATCTAGATACTCATCTTCAGTGTTAGCATATACCTCTATATAAGAAGACACATCCGCTAGTGTATCTAAATTATCCTTTACCGAGTTTACAATTTTCACTAGATCCTCTGCACTATAAAGGGTCGTTAATTTAGATTTTAATGTGTCAGTTACAAAAGGCCATGCTCTTTCAAATAAATCTTCCGGAGAGCATTTTCTAATATACTGGCCGTTCATCCATGTTAATTTTTTAATATCAAAAATGGCTCCAGACTTAGACACTCGGTCTAAACCAAACTGAGAAATAATCTCGTCTAATGAGAAAATTTCTTGTTCGTCATTAGGCGACCATCCAAGCAAAGACAAATAATTAATAAAGGCCTCTTTCAAAAATCCTTGGTCTCTATATTCCGTAACACTAGTTGCGCCATGTCTCTTGGAGAGTTTTGACCTATCTGTGCCTAAAATCATTGGCATATGGGCATATTCAGGAGCAGGAGAACCTAATGCTTCAAATATTGCTAATTGTTTAGGCATATTCGATATATGGTCTTCTCCTCTAACAACATGCGTTATTTTCATGTCTTTATCATCAACCACACACGCAAAGTTATATGAAGGGGATCCATCAGACTTCATAATCACAAAGTCAGAAACCAGAGTACAATCAAATTTTATATCGTCTCTAATTATATCTTTAAACAATAGAGAGTTGTTCTCTGGCATTTTAAATCTAAGCGTATAGGGAATATTCTCACTCAATCTAGACTTAACGTCTTCAGGGGTTAATGCACAACACTTTCTAGAATAGACATAAGGTTTGCCCGCGCTTTTAGACGACTCCCTCTCGCCATTCAAATCTGATACTGTACAGAAACAATAATATGCTTTCTTTTTCTCCAACAATTCTTCAAGCGCTCGCTTATAATAACCTTCTTTAATACGGTCGGTTTGACGATACGGACCAAAATCCCCAGCTTCTTCTGGGCCTTCATCACAATTTAAGCCTAACCACTCAAGTCCTTCTTTAATATTTTGTTCATATTCAGGTTTTGACCTTAAAAGGTCTGTATCCTCTATTCGTAAGATAAATTTACCAAGTTTAGATCGAGTATATAACCAGTTAAATAAAGCTGTGCGTAACGTTCCAATATGTAAGTTTCCAGTTGGGGATGGTCCAAATCGTAGTCTAATCAAAGTATTTCTCCTTATTTTTTCAAGAATTGCATTGTAAACATTTTCTTAAGTACAGTCAAAGACAGGTCTAATAATAAATACTTTTCCTATTATTTTTGGATTTATTGACATCCAAGTTAGAATGAAACATGTAGTACTACAAAAAAGGGGCGTTTTTGATCATGTCTTCTGGAATAGAGTTAAAAAAATTATTTTTTTGCCTCCTTGAGGCTTTGGATATAACAGCGCCTGAAAAGGTTAAAACAATCATACAGTCAAGCTATATACTTGATAGACTTTTAAGTAGTTTAGGAAACCCTAATAAAGAAAAGTTGATTTTGAGTTCATTATATATAAATTTATTAAATGCAAAACAGGGATCAATTTCTATTCAAAACAAACTTTTACAACACAAAATTAAATGGTTCGAAAACACTCTAAATTATATCCAGTCTCACGATCAAGACAAACTCATTCCACTTATGAATACAGCTCAAATAGTACTTAACAATATTAATGAAAATGGAAAACTAGACAGAAGCATAGTCAAATCATACCTATTCAAACCTAAATTAAAAAAAGCACTGACAGAATTAATTGACGACCCAGCGTTGCTAAATGACTTGAATCACCCACTTTTAGAACAAAACATTTATGAAAAGTTACAACCGATACACTGTTCATATCAACTTCACGACTATGAGAACTTTGCATTATTTCTTAATATTTGGGCAAATGAAACAAATCCATTAATACTGCCCCACTCATTGGCCTTAGGATACGTCGTATTTACACTGTCTAAATGTTTTAATCTTCCAGACGATACTTGTCATAGAATTAAAACGGCGGGATTATTTCACAACTTAGGAAAAATAGGGATTGATAAAAACATCCTAGATAAGTACCCATACATCAGTAAAGATGAAGAAAGTGAGTTTCAGTCCTATCCGTACTATACCTTCAAAATCATCAAACATTTAGAAGACATAAAAGACATTGTTTTATGGGCCACTTACGACCACCATCGCTTAACAGACATGGATAGTGACAAAATAGCAGTCCTAGAAATTGAAATTCAACTTTTAGCAATTTCAGAGCTTTATGTAAGCTACAGACAAGACAAAAGTCATCAGAAAGGACTTCCTATCGAAAAGTCTATTACTAAACTTGTAGAAGTTACAGAAAAGCTATTCAACCCCTCAATAGTCCAACATCTAAAAAAGAATTTAGGCATTATCGAAAAAAGCAGAAAGTCTGGTCTTAAATTAGCCCAAAAGATACTTGATCCAGAGTTTACAATTGAAAAACTCTACGCTTCTCAAGCCGTATAAATTAAAAGCACTTATCCTTTATTAAAGTCGATTAATTTCTTTTAATTAAATTTAAAGCCGACCCTGCTGTTAACCAATCAATTTGTAACTGATTATAAGTATGGTTCAACTCAATTTCGTCTTTACTTCCATCACTATGTTCTAATGACATAGAGACTTGAGAACCTGGAGAAAATGTTGATAATCCTAAAAATGAAATAGAATCATCTTCTTGAACTTTATTGTAATCATCCACATTCACAAAGGTTAGCGCAAACATACCTTGCTTTTTTAGGTTAGTTTCATGAATTCTCGCAAATGATTTAACAACAACTACTCTAACACCTAAGTGACGAGGCTCCATTGCCGCATGTTCTCTTGAAGACCCTTCTCCGTAGTTCTCATCGCCAATAACGACTGTGCCGACACCTTCACTTTTATATAGTCTTGCAGAATCAGGAACAGGACCATAAGACCCTGTTATATGATTTTTCACAGTATTGGCTTCACCATTAAATGCATTGATAGCACCAATCAGCATATTATTTGAAATATTGTCTAAGTGCCCTCTAAATTTCAACCATGGTCCCGCCATAGAAATATGATCAGTAGTACATTTCCCTTGCGCTTTTATCAGTAATTTCAAACCTATAAGGTCGTTCCCATCCCAGGCATCAAAAGGATCTAATAACTGTAGTCTCTCAGACGTATCACTTACTAGTACTTCAACACTCGACCCATCCTCTGGTGGTGCAATAAATCCAGCATCTTCTACATCAAAACCTTTACTGGGTAATTTGTCACCACTTGGAGGATCTAACATAACTTTCTCACCATTTTCATTAATGAGTGAGTCTTTCATAGGGTTAAAAGTTAAATCACCAGACAATACAAAGGCCGTAACTATCTCAGGAGAAGCTACAAACGCATGAGTATTAGGATTACCATCATTTCGCTTTGCAAAGTTTCTATTAAAGGATGTAATAATTGAATTTTTTCCTAGGTTTTCTACATTATGGCGTTTCCACTGACCAATACAAGGTCCGCATGCGTTAGCCAAAACAACGCCACCAATAGACTCAAAAAGAGCTAATAGCCCGTCTCTTTCTACCGTAAACCTAACCATTTCTGAACCAGGAGTGATTGTATATTCAGCTTTAGCTTTCAAGTTTTTTTCTTTTGCTTGTCTTGCCAACGACGCAGCTCTGTCTAAGTCTTCATAAGACGAATTTGTACATGATCCAATTAAACCTACTTCAAGTTTTGGAGGATAATTGTTGTCTTTTATAGCCTTAGCAAATTCAGATATTGGCCATGCTTTGTCAGGTGTAAAGGGGCCATTAACATGTGGTTCCAAAGTAGAAAGGTCAATATGAATAACTTGATCATAATAAGACTCAGGATCAGCAGCAACTTCAGGATCAGGAGAAATATAGTCAGCTACTTCATCAGCAGCCGTTACAACATCTTCCCGACCAGTAGACCTTAAATAATCCCTCATTGAATCGTCATAAGCAAACAGCGATGTAGTCGCTCCTATCTCTGCCCCCATGTTACAAATGGTTCCTTTTCCAGTACAAGAAAGACTATCCGCTCCGTCACCAAAATATTCAACAATAGCGCCCGTTCCACCTTTTACGGTAAGGATGCCTGCTAATTTCAATATAACGTCTTTAGCAGATGCCCACCCATTTAGCTGACCTGTAAGTTTTACACCAATCAATTTTGGAAATTTTAGTTCCCAAGGCATGCCTACCATAACGTCAACAGCATCAGCTCCACCTACTCCAATAGCTACCATTCCAAGTCCACCCGCATTAACCGTATGCGAATCAGTTCCTACCATCATTCCCCCAGGAAAAGCATAGTTTTCTAAAACAACTTGATGAATAATTCCAGCACCTGGCTTCCAAAATCCAATACCATATTTATTTGAAACAGAAGACAAAAATTCATATACTTCTTTATTAACAGTATTAGCATTATCCAAATCAGACTGAGCACCCGTTTCTGCTAAAATCAAGTGATCACAATGAACGGTAGAAGGAACGGCAACTTGATGTTTACCGGCTTGCATAAATTGCAACAAAGCCATTTGTGCAGTAGCGTCTTGCATAGCAACTCTGTCTGGTCCAAAAAACACATACTCATCGCCACGTTTAAAGGGTTCAGTTGGTAAGGCTTGCTTAAGATGGGCATAGAGAATTTTTTCGGTAAGTGTTAATGGACGGTTGAGAATTTTTTTGGCGCTATCTACTTTACTTTTATAGGAAGAATATACGTCTCTTATCATTTCTAAATCAAACATAAAATACCTCTTTTTTTATATAGTTATTAAGGGAATAATTGTATCACAATTTAGTTTGAAATTAAGATACTGTTTTGAAAATCTAAAGGGGTTTCTTTTACGTCTAATCCATACAAAGAATAAAGTGTTGGGACTATATCGCGAGAGGTCCCTTTTTTCAGTATCTTTCGAGTAGATGCAATCCAAATTAAATCAGACTTTTCTTGGCTTCTCTTTTTGTAGCCATAATTTGTTGTCAAAAATATTTCAGTATTATCCCAGGCGTCACTTTTTTTAAGAAACTCAATAATATCACCTAAAGCAGTGTCACATTTTTTAACCGCCTCCGAATATCGTTCTGCTCCTTCTCTATATCGTTTTCCAACATACTCAACATCAACAAAATTAAAAAACATAAAAAACGGGGGCTTCAATTGAGCCAGTGTATCTACAACTTCAGCTGACACAACATGCGCCCGTCTAAGCCGCTCATCTTTAACAATATCAATAGTTGGCTTTGCTAATTTCAATAATATACCGGGACTGTCTAATGCCTCTGGTGTTTTTGGAGAACTTAACACAATACCCGTGTATATCTTCTCGTCGCATTCTTTTAGTCGCTCAAAGATTGAAGTTTTAAAAGGTAAAGGAGTAAAATGATCAAACTCGGAAGATTCTTCAGCGGCAAGCCCACTAAAAAATATGCTATACGTATTTTTATAATTAAATACAGGTGGACTAAGCACCATATTCCTATAGTTGCCTCTTGACGTGATTAGTTTAATATTTGGCAGTCTATCCTTTTGAAGAAGGGCATAAAGGGTATCTCTACTGAGTCCATCAATTGAAATAAACAAGACATTCGGTTTGTCAGTGAGTGCCGTTAAGCTTGAACAAATAAAAAATAAAAGTACTACTAATAATTTTTTCATGACTTGATTATAAATTGCTTAATTTCTTGATACAACGCTTTCAACTCTTTTATACTCAAAGTTTCGGCCCTAACATTGGGATTAGAAACAAATAGAGACGCTTCAGACAGTTTTAAGTCAAATTTTATATAAGGGTTTTTCTTCAATGTATTTAAAAAAAGTTTTCTTCTATTATGAAAGCCGGCTCTAACCATATCAAAGAAGCTCTCTTCAATAGCTTCAATATCTTGTCTTGGAGATAAGTGTAGAACCGATGAATCAACTTTAGGAACTGGCTTAAAGCATGTTTTAGCCACATGATATTTATGTGAAATATCCAAAAAGTATTGTGAATACACCGTTAAAGACGTGTATGCCTTTGTGCTTGGAACAGCTATTAATTTTTGTCCAAATTCTTTTTGAAACATTAACTGTGCGAAATCAACTTGTTTATAATATTTTATAATCCATTTAACAATTTTTGCAGAAATATAATACGGAATATTTGCAACAATTTTTACAGGAACACTAACAATCTCACTAAGATCTACCTTTAAGACATCTTCATGAATATAAGTAACATTTGAACAATCAGACAAACGTTCTTTTGTAACTTCAATACACCGTTCATCTAATTCAATAATAATTAAATTTTTCACACTCTTGGCAAGATCTTCGCTTAAATCGCCATCTCCACAGCCTATCTCTACAACAGTATCCGTATCACTTAAGTCAGCAAAGCTAAGGATCTTCGAAATAGCATTTTTGTCTTTGAGAAAAACCTGACCTAACTTGTGTGGCATACAACATTACTTAATTTTAATGCAAGCTTAAGAGCTGCTTGCAAAGAGCCACTATTAGCCTTGCCTTGATATGAAATATCAAACGCAGTGCCATGATCGGGCGAGGTCCTGATAAAAGGGAGCCCCAATGTAACATTTACTGCATCATGAAAATTTAAGAGCTTAATAGGAATTAAACCCTGGTCATGATATAGAGAAATAACAAAATCAAATTCACCCTTATAAGCCCGATGGTAAAGAGTATCTGCGGGTATTGGCCCAAAAATCCGATGCCCATTGTTATTCCACTTAACTATTGTAGGCTTTATTATAGTTCGTTCTTCATGGCCAAACATTCCTTTTTCTGAGGCATGTGGGTTTAATGCCGCAACAGCAATTACCGGATCTTTTATGTTCAGATTACTGGAAAAATTTAGACAATTTTCAAATGCATTGTCTAAACAAGTTTGTGTAATCGCCTTTGGAACCTCACTTAAAGGTATATGCACCGTAGCTAAGACAGTTTTTAACCGTTCAGTATAAAACCCCATACTTACATTTTCACTTTCTGTTAGACCTTTCAGCAGTGTAGTGTGCCCCGTAAAGTCTAGTCCTGCCAATAAAAAAGATTCTTTACAGATAGGGCCGGTAACAATGGCTTCCAACAATGTCGCTTTTGCATCCGACACGGCCTTTAAAATACATTCAAACGAAATTTGCCCATTTTTTGCACAGGCATTTCTTACGATTTCTCCCTTGTACTCTCCACAGTCCACAAAATTAATACAACCCTCTTGTGCGTAGGTTAGATCTTTACAAAGGTTTATTCTCATTAAAGACACTAAGGGAGACCAAAGAACGTTATCTAATAGAGATTTAGGCCCATAAACAACAGAAATAAACTGATTGTTAGACAAGTTCTTAACAATGGCATCAAATACAATCTCTGGTCCTACTCCACCTGGGTCGCCTAACGTAAATCCAATTTTGGGGAGGTTCATTGTACTTTAGACATTCTTTCAATCCCTTTTAAACAAAAGAGTCTCTTCAAAAATAAATGTTGAGTCAAAGGAGCCGCTTCGTAGCACAACTCTAAATGTATCAACTGACCTTTAGTAGCCGTTTTTTCTATTATTCTAATAGGCATAAATTTTAAAAGTTTTTCAACTCGCTCAAGGGTTTGTAGTTTAGAAATATCAATATTCAGACCAAATTCTTGTAAACGAGAATCTTTGGGTAAAATCCATTGATCTATTGAAAGAAACACCGTCACCAGTAAGGTTAATATTACCCCTATCACCCAAAACCCCATCCCAATAAATAAACCAATTGCGATAACAATCCAAAAAGAAAGAACTGCAGGCATAACAATTTGAGATTTTTTATAATGAAACAACATACTCGCACTTATAATAGATACAGAAACCGCCATGAAGGACACTATTATGGACAAATCTATAATATTAGAATAATTCTGAAAAAGCTGAACACTTAAAAAAGACAGAGATTGAGCAGTCAAACAAATCAAGCCATGAGACCTTGGACTAATACATTGGCCATAGACTCTAGAAGAAATCCCTAGAATAAGGCCTAGAATTAATGCAAGCACAGCTCCAGTAAAAAAATTTAAGTGATATAAATAAGAACCCAAGTCATCCATACCAGTTAGTTTAAAAGAGATTCCCATATTTTTGAAGGAAAAAGCATGTTTAAGCCAGAGAAATCAGGGAATGATATAGCCAAGTCAAAATGAAATGCCCGGAAAAGCCTGAGTTAAATGGGCTTGAGCAAATGAGTCTTAGTACCAACAGATTGTCTGAGTAAGGATTTATGTTCAAGGGATGATAAATCCTTACTGATGAAGCAAGGCTATACTCCCACTTTTTGTATAGCTTAAATTAAATCGGGCTTCTATGAATTGTCCAGCATCAAAACGGCCTTTATTCTGTCTCGACTATTTCGGGCTTTTTATTTTGGACTGGCTATAGTTAAACAAAACAAAAGAAAGAGGGATTAACTTATTATGTCACTTAAAAAAATATCACAAAGAATTAGAGCATTCTGGTTATTACAGTCTATATATTTTCGAATATTTTCTATTCAAGTAAGATACAAAGGGATCGCAAGAAAGTTCTGATCCAGTAATTCGTTCTATTAACTCTGGAGGGCTATATCGCCTTCCGTGAGTATAGATCTTCTCAGAAGACCACTCAGAAACCACTCCTAAATCACCTTTTGAAATATACCCTCTCAAATCCGGAATATCTTTTTCAAGCTGTTCAAACAGCATTACAGAATATAAGTTACCCATTGTATACGTAGGAAAATAGCCAAATAATCCACACGACCAATGGACATCCTGTAAAACACCAAATTTATCGTTTTTTACTTCGAGCCCCAAATAATCCTTCACTTTTTCATTCCAAACCTCTGGTAATTTATCTACAGAAAGGCCCTCGTTAAATATCATCTGTTCAATTTCATATCTAATCATTATATGTAAGTTATAGGTCAATTCATCCGCTTCAACTCTTATAAATCCAGGGTTCACCTGGTTAATACTTCTATAAAATTCGTCTTGGGTACAATCAGACAACTGTGGAAGGCATTTACCTAATTTGGGATAAAAGTGGTCCCAAAATGGCATTGACTGCCCAATTACTTTCTCCCAAATTCTAGACTGACTTTCATGTATACCTAGAGACACTGATTCACAATACGGTGTTCCTAAAAAGTCGGTATTTAAACCCTGTTCATATAGTCCATGCCCACCTTCATGAATTGAACTTGAAAGTGCCTCCATCAGTTTAGACTCATCGACTCTTGTCGTTATTCTAACGTCGGAAGGTGAGATATCAATTGTAAAAGGATGTGTAGATTTGTCTTGGCGTCCACGTTTAAAGTCGTATCCCATTTTTTCAAGAACAGAAAGCCCAAAACTCCACTGTTGATCTGTATTGTATTTATGTTTCCCTAAATCATAAAAAGAAGCTTTAGATTGTTGAACAGACTTTAATAGAGTTACTGTTTCTTCTCTAAGTTTAGAAAAAAGTGGGTTAATAGTGTCAACAGTCAGACCTTCTTCGTATAAGTCTAATAAAACATCGTAGGCTGAATTACTTGGATTTAAATACTTAGCCTTTTCTTTACTCATCTCTACAAGTCGTTTCAAATAGGGTGAAAATAATTTAAAGTTGCTTTTTTCTCTTGCCTCTTGCCAGACATGTTGTGCCTTAGAGCAAAGTTTTGTGTATTCCTCAACAAACGCTTCTGGCAATGCTGTAGACTGTTTCCAGTCCTTATATATACAGTCTATTAAGCGTCTATCTGACGAGTTTAACGAATCCGTACATTCTCCAGTATCGCAATTTACAAATTTAGAAAGCTCTTCTTTAAAAGAATCACTACAATGAAATTGATGTTGAAGTTTAGCCAGAAAAGCCATTTGCTCAGACCTAAAGTCTATTGCACCCTCCGGAAGTTGAGTTTCTTGGTCCCAACTTAATAAGGACTGAGTTGTTTTTAACTTATATATATCATTTAGTTTTTCGAATAGTTTTTTCATATAACTAGTTTATCACACCCCAATAGGTACTAAATTTATATTCTGATACTCATAAATAATAATTAATGAAATTTAATAAAAAATCTTTTACTTGTGCTACTTTCAACATTACTTATAAGTTGTGGCGCAACAACTACATCTACAACTGACCCCGTTGTTATTTCAGAACAATCCGATGAGGTTGCACTAAAGAAATTAAGTAACAAAAACTAGAGTATTTCAGCTTCTTCAAAAAAAATAGCAGTGGAGACGTATCTTCAAAACAAATCAACGGGAAAATTGTCGTAAATCAAAGTTATTATGACTCTCTAGAGTCTAAAACTGTTGATGGAATTACATATGAAAATGGATATACTTATACAAGCATTTTGTACTATGACAATAGTAGTTACACTGTAAATCATTACTACAACTACTCTAACGCTGGTAACACAAACATTTATCAAAGTTATGACGAATATATTAAAGATGAAGTCGTAATATATACAGACAAATATTCAGACACTTGGACAATAACCGGTGGGTCCTATAGTGGAGAGTTAAAAAAAGGAAATGATGTAATTTCTTCTTACTCAGGATCTTCTACTGAAAATGGTGATTCATTTGCAAATACAACACCCTCTTATTCTTCATACGGAACATCCACATACCAGCGGAACACATCAGGTAACACCATGACCTATCTAATGGACTTGACTGTAGAATACAAAACAGGTGGCGTTACTTATGCAACGCTTCGATTTCCAAACGCGACACAAACAGTAGACTTAACTACATTTGAAACTCTAAGTATTATTTATCCTCTAACTATCACTATAAGTTTAGACGATGGCGTAAAATATACACAGGTTCTTTATCTATCAGTTTGATACATCTCACGTACCAAGAAGACGGGGCTCTTTCTTCAACACCATTATCTATTTAATTTTAAATTAAACTTATTTAAAAAAGAGAGCTAGAAATAGCTCTCTTTTTATTTTTCTGCTAACATATTCAGGGAAACATACCAAGGAGAAAGTCATGACAAACATACGCCCCCATTCAGAACAACTAGTAGACGGACCAGAAAGAGCGCCATCAAGAGCAATGCTTAGAGCCGTTGGTTTTGAAGACAAAGATTTTAAAAAACCCCAAATTGGAATCGCTTCAACATGGAGTATGGTCACCCCTTGTAATATGCACATAGACAAACTTGCCATAGAAGCCGAAAAAGGAGCTAACCTAGCCGGTGGTAAAGGCATTATTTTCAACACAATTACAATCTCTGACGGAATCTCTATGGGGACTGAAGGAATGAAATACTCTCTTGTATCTAGAGAAGTTATCTGCGATTCAATTGAAACTGTTGTTGGCTGTGAAAATTTAGACGGACTTGTTGCTATCGGTGGATGTGACAAGAATATGCCTGCATGTTTAATGGCTATGGCTAAACTAAACAGACCCTCAGTATTTGTATACGGAGGAACCATTCTTCCAGGAACTCATAAAGGTAAAGACGTTGACATAGTATCGGTTTTTGAAGCAGTAGGTGCCCATGCCAATAAAGTAATTGACGACAAAGAACTTAAAGAAATAGAGTCATGTGCAATTCCTGGGCCTGGGTCTTGTGGCGGAATGTATACTGCAAACACAATGGCATCTGCGATAGAAGCCCTAGGAATGAGTCTTCCAAATAGTTCCGGACAAACAGCCATTTCTGACGACAAAAAAGAAGACTGTATAAACGCTGGGAAAGCGGTTTTAAATTTACTCGAAAAAGACATTAAGCCAAAAGATATTTTAACCAAAAAAGCGTTTGAAAATGCCATTGCAGTAGTAACAACTTTAGGAGGATCCACAAACGCCGTTCTTCATCTAATAGCTATGGCCAAGTCCGCAGACGTAGACTTAACATTAGACGACTTCACAAGAATTGGTAAAAAAACACCTGTACTTGCTGACCTAAAACCTAGCGGAAAATATGTTATGGCAAAACTTGTAGAAATTGGTGGCCTTACACCTCTAATGAAAGAACTACTTAAAGGTGGTTATATACACGGAGATTGCATGACAGTAACCGGTAAAACAATGGCTGAAAACTTAGCTGAAGTAGAAGCATATCCTGAAGGACAAGATATAATTAGAGCTTTCGACAACCCTATAAAAAAAGAAGGTCACCTAGTTATTTGTTACGGAAACATTGCACCAGAAGGATCAGTAGCTAAAATTTCTGGTAAAGAAGGGCTTTCATTTACTGGGCCTGCCAAAACATTTGACTCTGAAGAAATTGCATTAGAAAAAATCCTAGACGGTACCATCAAAAGGGGAGATGTAATTGTTATTCGATACGAAGGACCTAAAGGTGGTCCAGGTATGCGAGAAATGTTGCACCCAACAGCTGCTGTAATGGGACGAGGACTTGGAAAAGACGTCGCACTGATTACAGATGGACGATTTTCAGGAGGTACGCATGGCTTTGTTGTTGGACATATTACACCAGAAGCTTATGACGGTGGTGTACTTGCCGTCATCGAAGACGGCGACGAAATTACAATTACTGCGGAAACAAGCGAAGTTAA
>QFBU01000024.1 GCA_003265975.1 Candidatus Marinamargulisbacteria bacterium SCGC AAA071-K20 | reverse complement strand
TCGGACTTACTATTAAGAGAGAGGCATCCATTTTTTTTGGACTAGTTGAAATATATTCTACAGTTTTAACTTTATAAAATACTTTTCTTGATAATGAGACATCTTGTCCCTGACTATCTTTACCTTTAAATTCAAAACGATGGTAAGTATTGGGTTTAGTTAACGATTCTTTAAAATAAAATTTACCTTCAGAGTCTATAACGACATCTTTACCATTTAATTTAAGAGAAGAAATATCTTGTACTCGTCCCTTAAATAATACTTGTTCCTTATAAGAAATAAAATTATCAACAGGTGAAATTAAAATAAGAGAAGTGGCATTTGCAAAAATTGTCTGAGAAAACAGAAGGCACAGCACCAAATATTTGGCGCATTTAACACATTTTGATAGGGCTCTTATTACAGTCATAATCTCATTTCCTTGCCTATTTTAAGTATAAGAGTTTTTTCATCACCTTTCAACCAAACATACTTTTTTGATATCTTTGTGACCTTCTTAGAAAACAACAAATCGCCAAGTCCAATAATCTGACGCCTTCCCGCAAAAGATACCACGGCCATCGGAGAAGCCTCTTCCCAAATAATACCAGTTACTTTTACAATCGAAGACTTCACCTTTGGAGCGTCTTTGGATATGGGCTTGTTTTTGTACAAACTCTGAGAAAGATCAAAAGGCATAAAAGGATCTCTTTCTAAATAAATTGAGGCTGAAAGTTGTGAGGAGAAGACAATTAAACTGATTATAATTAAACCTCTCACTCGTCCACTCCATACATAGACAAACTAAGCTCAGTAGACAAAGTCAAAGGATTCACTTTTCTCAAAACAATATTAAATTTTTCAATTTTAATAACCTTTGAGAATAATTCTAAGTCATTATACAAGTTAATTAATCCATTAAAGTTACCTTCTACAATTAAGTCTAATTTATAAATTAAAAAATTATTTTTTTTCATCGCTTGCTTATATACAATTGACTTTATTTTACCGTCATATGAATTAGCCATTTTGGGTAAAATATTAATTGAAAACTCGTTAAAGTCATTTTCTGTAAAAAAGATATTCTCTTTCTCATCAACAAGAATTTGCAAACGTGAAATTTCACTTTCTATGATGTCTTTAGTCATAATTCTTTTTTCTTTTGTTTTTAGAAGTTTATTATATTGTTTCAAAAGAGCAGTTTTTTGAAAATATACATCTACTTTTGGTTTAACTTGAGTATAATAAATGAGAGCAACAAGACATACCGCTAATACAATATATACATAGCGTTGATACCTACTTAAAACAGCTTTAACTTCGCTGAAATAGACTTCCTTTAAATCTGTTTGTAAAAATTCTTTTATATCCATCTAAAGCCCCCTCTTAAAACTTACTTGAAAGTGATTAATAGGAGCCAAATTTTTGTCATATTTAGTAACAATAGACGACAACGTCACCTTAGAGTAATTGTCTTTTAAATGATTGTAAAAGTGATAGATTGAGTCTTGATAAAACGAAGCCCCGATAATTTGTACTTTACGATCTGGATGCAACCGGATACTTTTGAAAGAAAGATCTTCGGGGAGTTCGTCTACCAATGTTCTAAGAAAACTCGTCTTTGAAAACTTTTCATCTCTAATACGATTGTATTTTTTTAATTTGGCCTGGAAAGTCGATAGTCTATTCTGTCTGGCAATAAATTCACCAGACTGTAGCCGTCTAATTTTATTTTGTACTTCACTAACTTTGCTTACTATTCGGTCCTGTGACATGACTATAAAAGTGTTTATACCTAATACAACTAACAACGCAAAAGCAAGAACAGCCCCAGCAATTTTAAGTTCTTTTTGATCAAAAAATGGTTTTGTTAATGACGTTTCCTCAGACAAGCTTAAGGTTCGTTTGTTATAATCTTCAAAACTTTTAAGACCCAATCCAATAGGTATCGCATAGTCCATTAACTGCTGCTCGCTTACATTCAATGAGGCGTCTACATTTATTAAACTTGTACAATTAATTGTTTCCCAAACAATAGTAGGAAAGTGATCCTGCAGTGCACTAAATAAGCCATCCAAAAAGCTATTTCTACTAAACACAACACCCACAGTAGGCATCGGTTTATCAAAACAATGGTTAGAATATGAAAACAAAAAGTAACCTATTCTGTTAACTATATGCTCAACTAACAATTCAAAGTCTGTATTCTCATCAATATCTATTTGTAATGTAAAGGTATAATAGACGTCTTTTTCAATATATATATTTAAGTCGATATAGGACTCGTCAATAAAAACACTAATAACAGGCTCAGTAGTGGTATTTCGATACATAAATAGCCGAAGGGCCGCTAGGGCAGAAATGTCCAACGCATTTAAATTTAACCCCATCATGTCAACCAGTTCTTGCATAGACTCCACTTGCGATGTGGTTACTGCACCATACAAAACATGTTGATATGGGGTATCGTCTTTAGAAGAACTTGGGTCTTTAAATGATTGATATCCTAACTGAAAGTCTTCTCTAAAAAACAAGGCACTACTGGCCACTTCTTCTTCAAGTAATTCCTTTAACTCAGAAACCTTAATAATTGGAAATTGTCTTAAATGTTTAAAAAACTTTATACCGGTCACACACACTACAACATGTTCAGCTTCGGTTTCCATTTCTTCTAGAGTTCTTGTAATTTGATCAGATAATCCACTGGGGTCCGTAACGTCACCATTAATAATTGTCTTTGGAGGAACACTTACACTCTTAATTTTTGTAACTAGAACATGTTCATTGGTATACATCAGCTCTGTAAATCGAACAATGTCATTTTGAAATTCTATACCAACAACAACTTCTTTAGACATTAATTTCCCTCAACCTCTAGCGTATGCATTTTACCAAAAAGAGAGCGCACGACTTTAGATTTTAATTCTACAGAATATGATTTTTCTGGGGTCCCATAGCCAGAGTCTCCTCGGCTAGTGAGTGAAAGAGTGTCTTGTGTTGGGTTACCTGATACCGTAACTGAAATAGTTACAGGATAAGAAAACTGAGGGATTAACGGCTCTATTTGGGACGACTTATAAAAAGTATCTCCTCCCAGAAAATGCCATTGATCACTCAGATCATCGTTATTACTATCCCAAGTATGCAGTTGCTTGAGCTCATATAATGCATCTGAAAGTCCAGCCCTTGCTGCAAATTGAGCGCGTATACTTTGTTGTTTTAGTTGTGTCATTTTTGTTTTATACCGTATTACTTGCCAGTAACCCAATAAAATTGTTGCTAAAAAAAGCAATAAAAACATTGTCATCAGTAATATTGAACCTGAGTCATCATCATAAAAATGGCTCCCTGCGGTAGCATTACTCCTTTTCTGAAGAAAGTTTATATTTCTCAATGGTCGATTTCAAATGATCGAATGCTTGTTTACCAATAGCACTCTCTTCAAGCCCCTGAAGATACTGTAACGCATCATCAGGGTCCACAATAAATAATTGGTAAAGCATAGTATATACGGTTTCCATGGGGCGATTAAATTGGAATAAAGGATTTTCGTAATCAAAGCGTTTCACTAAATTTGTTGGAAAAGTATAATCAATAAGCGCAAAGAATTTGATGTCATACAACTTCATCAAGTCGCCAAGTTTTAGCTCAATTGGCGCATCGCTTTCAAGAAATTTCATTCCAATAATAGAAATAAAAGTATCATAGTCCGAAATTCCTTGTGCATTAACTGTACTATTTCCACTTACAGCTTCCTGGTCTACCAACTTAAATCGATAATGAGTCTCTTCGTCATAAACCGAGATCAAATAGACAGGATATCCCTTTCTAACTTTTTTACTTTGGATGTCCCACCTAGACTTACTTTTATTAAATACAGGAACCGTCCAAGTATGTTTAGACGTCGTTATTTCACGGCCTTTTTTATTAAACGCTCGTGACTTTATTAGAGGCCCACTAGGTTTAGAGATAGAGGTTTGTTGCCGAGAAGACCCGCCACCAGGACCATACGACCCAGCACTATTTCGATGTGCCTGAAGTTTTTGCGCTTGCAATTCTCTGGGATCAATTTCTTTATTACTTTGGGTAGCAACAATATCTTCAAGTTCAGCCGACTCTACAGTTTTAGAGGCCTCGTTACCATCATCTGTACCTGTTAGTTCATCCAGGTCAAATTGCTTCACTTCTATAATGGCTTTCCCCCAAGACAATTCTTTAACAGCGCCTTCTTTAATATAGGCTGTAATTGAGCCGTAAACTGTACTTCTGACATTAAACTCATTCGTAACCTTAGTCATATTTGGGCTCACTTTACCCATGTCAAACTCGGTGTCTTCTATATCAACATTATATTTCAGAGTAAATGAAGGGGGTTCTTTTTTAAGGGTTGTTTCTTGGGTAACTTTTCCACAAGCGGCAAAACTTAAGAATAAAAGGGTGAGTCCTAAAAGGCCACCACGAAGAGCGTTCTGCTGTCTCATTGAAAAAAGTCTCCTAACTGTCTAGTTTATACAAAAATACATGAGTATCCATAAACCATTATACTGGATCTGTTATCAAATGAGTACTAGTTTTGAAGGATATAGTTTGACGTTTAAAAGCTAGTCTTCTGGAAGTGTTTCTGACGTTTCAAAAGCAAAGTTGTCGAGGGTAGAATCTAATTCTTTTTGAATAAAGTTCTCAACTACTTTAGTAACCGATGAACTAAAATTATAAACAAAAGACGATTCTTGAGAAGAGCTTACACCTTGAATGAGAGGCGATTCTTCATCTTCATTTTTTTGAATACTTTTAGTTTCTTTGAAATGTTGATTATAAGATGCCGCTGCCGCTTGAGTGACATTAAAGTCGACTGGATTTTCAGAAGATCCAACTACTGAATAACCCGACTCAAGCGTTTCATCCACTTCTTCTACGTGATCTAAAAATCTAGATTCGGCAGCTTCTGATGCTAAATTTTCAATATTATTAGCGCCTTCACCGGCACCCAATTTACCGTCTAATATATCCATTAGACCACTTTCATCAAACATATCTCCCAAAGAAGACTCGCCCACGGATTTCACAATCTCAGCTATCATCATAAAGTCCGTAGGACTTGTTGCATTTTGTGCCGCAGACTGTAAGAATTCTGCAATTTTATCTTTAACTTTCTCTAATAAGCCTGGAGGAGCACTAAAGCCCAAGTCACCTAACAAATTCATAATAAGTAAAATATCTTCATCACTAAGAAAGGTTTTATTTAATAAAGCCATAATCATTTCTTCAGCATCGCCAACACCAAGGGTGCCTACAATTAGGTCCATCATATGAGCACCCGCTGTATAAAAACTTTTAACTTTCATCCCGCCTTCTGCTTGTTGTGCTGAACGTGCCTCTCTTAACTGCATACCAAGTTGTATAACGCCGCCAAGCGTTAACTCTTCGGCCACATTTGGGTCTATATCAATAGCCGCAGCAGGAGCAACAAGCCCCGCTTTTTCTAATTCAATTTGTTGTTTAATAGCCATTCCAGTAATTTCGCCCATGTCTAAACGATCTTCAATACCGTCTTTAACCGTTACATTGTTTAAAGCGGGATGAAAATCACCCGTATTGTCGATATCATCATAGTGGGTATGCGGAAGAACGCCGGCCTCTTGAAGAGCCACTTGCTGCTTTAAAACAAACGCTGTAATTTCTCCAAGTTCCAATCTATTTTCAATACCTTCATCAACCTGAACAGTATTCAAAGAGGGATGATAGTCAGCAGGATCATCATGCTTATCTCGACTAGTAAAATTACTTGAGCCTGATGAACTTACCAGTCCTTTAGCTTGATGAATGGCCAAAAACTGAGAAGCTGCTGTGACTTCTGCTTCTTGAACTCGCTTGTTCATATGAGCACTCACTTTTTTCTTACCTTTAGAGTCAGTTAGTTCTTCAATCATTTCGGTTAAAAATTCGGGATCAACAGCACCAATCTTATCTAAAACATCTGCGGCTTGTACGGCAAGTGAATGAAAAGCAGGCGGATTCATATGCTCTGCACCCTTTTTTAATTCAGACAAAAGAGAACTCATCGACTTTACAACATCTTGCCGCTTAGTATCAGTGACTTTTGTTGTGTCTTTATAAACATCCATTAATTTTTGAAGAGACTCCATTTGAGCCTTATGTGAATGTGACGCCCCCATAGAGGAGTTAAGACCAGCAGATTGAATTGACATTGGATTTTTCTCCTTTTTAGTAGAACCCAATAAAAAGTGGGTGTAGTAATTATACCAAAAAAACTGTTACATAGCCCCTTATATACTGTATATCGACAAAAAATGAGTTTTTTATGTATGGAAAAACAATGGTATTTTTGGTACAAATAAGAATGTATGAATATTCTGATACTCTCAAATGGCTATGGAGAAGACCATATTGCCTGTAATTTAATAAAATCCTTCAAAAAAAGGGCTCCAAACGCTACCTTTTCCGTAATCCCCCTAGTTGGCGAGGGAATTGCCTATAAAACCATTGATATTGAGCCTATTTTAAAAAACAAGCTCCTTCCTAGTGGAGGGTTTTTACGAAAAAGCTTCGACCTTTTAAAAGACCTGTTCGCAGGGTTGTGGCTTCAACTATTTACACAGCTCAAAACTATTAGAAATGAGTCTAAAAAAGCTGATTTAACTATTTGTGTAGGTGATGTATTTTGCCTAAGTATGGGTCGTTTTTTTAATTCTACCCCCATTTATTTTCTACCTACCGCCAAAAGCAACTTGTTTATGCCACATTCTTGGCTAGAATACATACTTATAAAAAAATGGACCAAAATGAGCTTCACCCGAGATAAAGAAACCTCCGAAGCCTTTGAAAACAAACAATGCAACGCACGATTTTTAGGAAACCCCATGATGGATAACCTCCTCGAAATTGGCTCTCTTTTGAGTCTAGATCCAAATAAAATGACCCTTGGCATACTACCTGGAAGCCGAGAAGAGGCTTACAAAAACTTTGACCATTGCCTACAAATCGTGGAATACCTAGAAGATCATCACCCTATTCCTCTAGAATTTATAGTTGGCAAAGCCAGTAGCATAGACATTAAAAAGCTATGTAAAAAAAGTGGATGGAACTCTAAAAAAGGCAGCGAGGGAATTTTTTTGACTCACCCTACAAAAAAAATAGATATTCTCATCACTGACGCCTTTAATAGCGTTATTAATCAATCTGACATACTAATAGGGCTTTCAGGTACAGCAAACGAACAAGCCACTTATATTGGCAAAAAAGTAATCTGTTTCGAAGGGTTTGGTCCTCAAACTACGTTTCAGAGATTTAAAGAACAAGAAAAACTCTTAGGAAAAAACCTACTCTTTGTGGCCAATAACGACCCAAAGAATGTCGCTGATTTTATAATTGTAACGCTTCACGACATTAAAAAGTCTGCAGAAAAACCAGCGCCCCATAAAGCCGCCTCTCCTGAAATTATTAAAACTATTTTAGGGGTTTAGAGCGATAAATTATCTAGTCGATTAAGTAGAGTTGAAATGGCGTTAGCTGTAGCTGTAGCTGAATTAGGATCAAAATTATCGGAAGCTCTATAATCTGAAAGATCAGAACGTAGGTTAGTAATTCCTTGTGTTGGTTTTAAGTCCATCTTATTTATTTTTTGGATTAAAAAGTTAGCAAAGTTATTTGATGTTTCCAAAGAAGATACTGCAAGGTTTGCCCTCCTGTGCTCTTTAAGCACAGGAATCAAGCGAACTACTTCATGAAAAATATCCAAATAATTAGATTCTTTTTCTGCATAAGACATCATGATTTTATTTTCTATACGGGAAAAAACGGTGTTATTATATTCTTTATCTGATCCTAAAGCATCGCAAAGCGACTGTAATTCTTGAGCCGTTGTTTTTAGTAAGGTAATGGGAACTTGATCTCGAAATATAGCATTTGAATCTTCTTGAGGAGTTTCTTCAGAGACCTCTGTGATTGGTTCTTGCCCATCAACAGGATTTGATACAGCCCCTTTTTTCCCACGATGTGTCCGTCGTGGTGGTTTTTGAGGTTGTATTGGGAGATGAGCACCTGCACCTAGTCGGTCCATTGATTAAATCCTTTCCTTATATACTATGTAAAATAAATTCCCGAGCTTTTATAAACTTAAACATATACACGCACAGGAATATACTATTAAAGGTAGGATAGTGAAATAGGTAATTACACCCATGCATCACTTTACCCTCATATATTCCCCAATTCAGACAATTTTAAACATAGGCTATAATAAGGTTTATGCCAGCTGATGACGGCCTTGTAGAAAGAATCCGAGCTTACTTTAACGATTACCCAAACATCAATGAAAAAAAGATGTTTGGTGGTGTATGCTTTATGCTAAATGGAAATATGATCTGTGGCGTAGACAGTTATCACCTTATGTTAAGGGTGGGCAAAGATCAGTACGAAGAGTGTTTAGAGCGACCAAATGCCACAAAAATGGATTTTACTGGTAAACCTCTAAAAGGGTTTATATATGTAGATCAAGACGGTATTGCCGAAGACGAAGAGCTTGAGGAATGGATTAGAACAGCAGAAGCTTTTGTAGGCGAACTCCCTCCTAAATAAACGTTAATTGCGCTATTCCTTTAATTTTCCTGAGAGTCCTGTTAGAATTTCTAAACAATTTACTGCGCGTGTGGTGAAATTGGTAGACACGCTAGACTTAGGATCTAGTGCCGCAAGGTTTGGGGGTTCAAGTCCCTTCACGCGCACCATCGCTCCCGCACCATGATTGTTCCCTCCTTCAAATCCGTGCCATGGAAAATTTTAGAACGAAGGGGGCTAGCCTGCTTTTTATTTTGCTTCGCTGGCCCTTTGGGCTTCGCTTTGGTTTGCTTCTTGATATTAAGTGAGTACTCACTTACCATCTTGTTTATGGTTGATGGAAGACTTAATTCTGAAGAACGAAAAGCTCAAATTATTAGCGCTGTTATTCCTTTGTTTGCTAACCTTGGATTTAAAGAGACTACTACTAAGCTCATTGCTGAGAAATGTGGGGTTTCTGAGGCTTTGGTGTATAAACACTTTCCACGTAAAGAAGACATCTACACCGAAATTCATAAGTTTTGTTGTGATAAATCTCAAGACGACAAAAATGAACTAACTAACATGGAACCTAGTACTCAGTCTTTGGTTATGATTATCTTTACTATCGTTTATTCAATTTATATGAATATTGAAAAAGATCCCGAAGAAGCCAAAAACTTCAAACGACTCATGTTCAGAAGTCTTCTCGAAGAAGGTGATTTTGCCGCATCTTTTCATAAATCACATTTCGAACCATGGATTCCAAAAATTGAAAAATGTATTGAAGCCGCTGTAAAGAGTGGTGACATCAACGCTACTATTTCTCCTCGACTGTCTATTTACTTTACTCACCATATCGCCGTTTGTTTAAACTTGTACAGCCTACCAAATCAAACCGTCGTTAATTATGAAAAAGAAAAGGAAGAAATTGCAAATGAAGCTATTTTATTTGCTCTACGTGGACTAGGATTAAGTTCACAAGCCATACAACAATATTACAATCCAAACACTTTATTGAGTTTTTTTAAAAAGTATAAATAAAATAGTAAACACTTACTTAAGGAGTATAAAATGAAATTAATAAAAACTATAGGGATGATGGTGCTACTACTTTCACTATCAACATTTGGCATAACCGCCGAACAAAAAGGGCTAAATATAGCTATTGCTAACGACAAGGCCAATACAGGTTTCAAAACAGAAACAAATGACTCAACAATGGTTCTAATTAATGCATATGGAGACAAAATTGAGCGTAAAATGAGATTCAAAAGTTCAGAAACAAAAAATGATGGTGATAAAAGTATTATCGAGTTCTTATGGCCAGCAGACGTTAAAGGAACACGAATGCTTACCTACACTCACAAAAACAGAAACGACGACCAATGGTTATTCTTACCTGCACTAAACAGAATTAAACGCATTAGTTCCAACAATCAGTCAGGGTCGTTTATGGGAAGTGAATTTGCCTATGAAGATATTTCTAGTGAAGAAATCGAAAAATATACTTACAAACTCATCAAAAATGATACTCTAAATGGAAGGGCAGTATGGGTTATTGAGCGTATCCCTACTAACAAAAAAAGTGGCTATTCAAAACAAATTAGCTTTACTGACAAAGTATATAAAAATCCTTTAAAAATTGAATACTATGACAGAAAAGGCGAACGCCTAAAAACATCTACCTTTTCTGGATTCAAACAGTATGGAAAATATTGGAGACAAAGTAAAATCGAAATTATTAACCATCAAACACAAAAATCGTCTGTTCTTACTTGGTCAAATCGAAAAATGGGTATACCTATCCCTGCTAACGACTTCCATAAAAACAGCTTGATGAATTAAAACGTATGAAAAAACTTCTTATTTTACTTTTATTAATGACGATCGCCTCCCTCACTCTAGTCGCCGAAACGCGTACAAAAGGAGAAGTGGGTATTGAGTCACGCTATTTTTCTAATGACACAATAGAAGAGACTAAAGACTCTAATATTGCCCAAAAAGCTCGAATTGAAATTAGGGGTAATCAAAACAATTTTTACGAACGGCTCAGAGTATTTGGAAGAGCCGACACCACAGACCATAATCGCGGTGTAGTGGTTATAGAAGAAGCTTGGTACGGGTATGAAAAAAGTAATTTAAATATAAAAGCCGGTGCGCAAATGCTTAATTGGACGGCATTAGAGGCCTTTCATCCAGCGGATATGTTGAATAGTAGAAATTTAGACAGCAACGTAGAAAACGCCGAAAAATACGGAGAGCCGATGTTGTCTTTAAACTATCTTTTAGAGGGTGGAAGTGTTGGTGTCTATTATATGCCAGTAATGATTGATCCCAATCTCCCAAAAAAAACCAATCGCCTTCGCTTTGCTTCGTTTGATACAGGATCAGCCATCTGGATTGAAGAAGACGGCAGTATTTCAGCAGACAACAGAAGCGACCAATTTGCGCTAAGGGTAGACAAAACTTTTGGTCCTGCTGACGTGAGTTTTCATTATTTACAACACAAAGACCGGTCACAACCACTATTGGTTTTAAATTCAGAAACAACACAGTTTCACCCGGTATACCTACCAGTAAAACAAGTAGGTGGAACGCTTCAATATATAATTAGCGACTTCATTCTAAAGTCAGAATTTGCGCATCGAGGCTTTTCAAAATCTACAAACACTCACCTAGGTGTACTTGATCAAAAAGATCATTATCAACTAGCGTTTGGAGGAGAATATACGTTTTATCATTCAAGTGGAAAAGAGTCGGGACTACTAATAGAAGCCCAAACTATCCAAGGGGTGAGCAAACAAGAAAGAGCTGCATTAAGTCTTTTTCAAAATGATATATTACTGGGACATCGTTTCGTTTTTAACGATATGTCTAGCTCAGAATTTTTTACCTCATTGATAGTTGATCTTGAGAGATCAGACGAGCTTCTTTTCTCGTTTAGTTATTCTCAGCGACTAGGAGATACTTGGAAAATTCAACCAGGCCTCCGTTTAGTAAAAGGGAGATCACACTCGGATGGTTATGGACTACAACAAATAGCCGAGTCTGATCAAGTATTTATAAATTTAACAAGATATTTTTAAAAAAGGAGAAAAATCATGAACAAGACATGTAAGAATTACTTACGCTTTATAGTAGACAACCCTATTAAAACACTACTCACGGGGATCTTTTTAGTGGGGTCCCTATTTATGGGAACTCAAAAACTAGAAACAGATTTTGGATATAGAATATGGTTTCAGCAGGACAATCCTAAACTACAAGAATTTGATGCATTTGAGAGACGATTTGGAAGCGACGAAACAGCTGTAGTTATTGTACATAGCCCCTCAGGAATATTTGATACCGAGTCAATGAACTTTCTATTAAAACTTACCGAAGATTTATGGCTTGCTCCTGAAGTTATACGTGTAGACTCACTTACAAACTTCCAGTGGGTTCACGCCGAAGAAGACGATATTATAGTAGAAGACTTAATTTACAATGACGAACCGCTTACTCAAGACTTTCTTAATGAAAGAAAAAAACTAGCGACTAACCATCGTACATTAGAAGGCTTCTTAATAAATAAAGCTGGCGACACCGCTATCGTTTATGTAAACCTCAAACCCTCAATGGGCGGAACTCCAGACTATGAAAATGTAGCCCTAGCTATTAGAGAAATTACAAAAAAGTATTCATCTATTTCTGATCATGAATTTTATTTAACGGGACAACCTCTACTAAACTTTTCGTTTAAAGAAAGTACTGAAATGGACATGGGAAAATTAATTCCATTTGTTCTTTTACTCACCGTTCTTTTCTTATTTTTAAATCTTAGACGAGTATCTGGAATGTTTTTATCTCTACTTATTATTTTTGTTACTATTGCAGTAACCTTCGGATTTGCTGGTTGGACAGGTATAAAAATTCACAACTTAACCGCCATGACCGGACAATTTATGATTGCCATCTGTATAGCGGTCTCCGTCCATATTTTAGTAACCTACTATCAGCTTTTAAATAAAATACCTAATAAAAGAAATGCGCTATTACTCACTGTTGAAAAGAACTTCCTTCCTACACTTCTAACCAGTATTAGTACCTCAATTGGGTTCTTTAGTTTCTTAAGTGCCGAAATTCCAGCCATTGTTGATATGGGTGTTTTGGCAGGTACAGGAACCTTACTCTCGTGGTTATTTGCCTATTTAATTTTGGTTCCTTTACTAAGATTAATCCCAGCAAAACCTTCAAAAAATACAGAGTTTACAACGGACGAAAAAGCTCATGCGCCATCTGAATTTGCTTTAAAGTACACAAAAAAATTAGTCAGGTATCGTCCGTTAGTAATTGGTGCTTATGCAATATTAATTACCATTTCAATAGCCATGTTATTTAAAATCCAAACTAACTCTGACCCGTTTAAATACTTCGACAAAACGTATCCACTTACCATTGCAACAGACTTTGTTGAAGACAATGTAGGAGGCGCTTTGGGTGTTGAAATGGTCATTGATTCTGGAGAGAAAGAGGGTATTAAAAATCCTGATTTCTTGAAAAAAGTAGACAGCTACCAACAATGGGTCGACTCTTTTGACTTTGTTACAAAAACGATATCAATAGTAGATGTTTTAAAAGAGATGAACAAAACCCTTAATGGTGGCAACGACGCATTTTATGGTCTACCAGAAACCAGGGAATCAATAGCTCAGCAACTATTTTTATATACAATGAACTTACCCCAAGGTCTAGATATTAATAACCGAGTAAGTATAGAAAACGACGCGTTAAGACTAACCGCTATGTGGACTCTTCACGATTCAGAATCAAGCTTAAAAGTAATTGATATGTTTGAAAAAAAAGCAGCGTCTATGGGACTTAATTTACACGTAACAGGAAAAATTCCGCTTTATCAAAGCAATAACGAATTAGTTGTAACGTCATACATCAAAACCTTAGGTATAGCACTTGTGCTCATCGCAATCTTGTTATGCTTTGGACTAAAGTCGATAAGAATTGGATTACTTTCAATGATTCCAAATGCCATCCCAATAATTATTGGTGGTGCATGTTTACCACTATTTGGTGTGCCTTTGGATGTTGGAACCGTCATTATTTCTAGTGTATGTCTAGGTATTGCAGTCGACGATACCATTCATTTTCTAACAAATTTCACAAAATATACCGCAAATGGAGACAGTAATGAGCTAGCTGTTGCAAAAGTATTCACTCACACTGCACCTGCACTCGTAACGACCACCATGGTATTAGTTGCAGCCTTTGCCACTTTTGCATTTGGAACATTCGTACCAAACCAAAATTTCGGTAAATTTGTAGCAATCATTTTGACAGTCGCGCTAGCAACTGACCTTACTTTGTTACCTGCAATATTTTTGAAAAAGAAAGCGTAACGAATTTAAAAAAGGGTCAGGTCTTAGGACCTGACCCAGAGTTATTTCTATAGTACAATTTTATTATCCATGAAAAACAATCTAATCTCATATTTACAAATGGCACGCCCCCACCATTGGATAAAAAATTGTTTAATTTTTATTCCATTATTAACGTCACACCGTTTAACCGAAAAGCCCTTAATAATAGCTGCTCTAGTATTATTTTTTGCACAAAGTTTATTAAGTTCCAGCACTTATATCATCAACGATCTTTTAGACTATAAATCAGACCGAAATCACCCTGCAAAAAGGAATAGACCTATTGCTAGCCAAAAAGTGTCTAAGAGATCAGCAATAGTTCAAGCCACCCTTTTCGGCGGACTAAGTTTATATTTAGGATCTTTAATCTCCATTAGTGTTGTTTACTTAATGTTAGGTTATGCGGTTGTATCCTTATTATATTCTTTACACTTAAAGAAGTTAGTCGCCATAGATATAATCTTACTGTCGATATTTTTTATTTATAGAATTTTTCTTGGCCATCTAGGTTTAAATATCGCTCATTCAATGTGGTTATTAGCCTTTTGTTTCTTCTTCTTTTTTGGCCTTGCTGTTTCTAAAAGAGTAATAGAATTGCTAGATGACTCATTTCTAAAAAAAGACAAAAAAGACGAGACCTACAGGCGGGGTTACAGTACAGAGGACCTCCATATTTTATATCCCCTCGGAATCACAAGCGGCCTCATATCCATTTTAATTTATTGTCTATATATCAACTCTGCAGCCGTCACCATACTATACTCAGCACCTTATTTTTTATGGGGAAACAGCATCGTATTTCTAACCCTACTTACACGATACTGGATGCTAATCGGACGAAAAAAAGTATGTGCAGACCCAGTACTCTTTCATTTAAAAGATCCATTTTCATACGGCATGGGAACACTCATCATTGTATTTATTTTTCTTGCTACGTTTCAATGACCATAAATACGACCATTGTTGAGTCGCTAAGCAATTCCATTACAAGCAATAAATATCCACAATTAAACACTAAAGACATCAACAGTATTAGCCAAAAATGCAGCGCTCATGTCACTTTATTTCCAGCATGGATGACAGTCCCTTTTTCTATACTATTACTCTACTTTAATTATTCAGGACTGACATTTAGTTTAAAATCATTCACTAAAAGCACTGCCAAAAATAAACATCAACAGTATATGTCTTGGAAAGACTCCAACTTTTTATTCAAACGAGAATTTGCACTACTCATAGAAAGCTTAGTCATTTTTTATTATTTTAATTTAGAACTTCAAACACCAAATGAAAAATAAAAAAACAGACATCCTAGTTATAGGATCTGGGCCAGGAGGCGCAGTGTCGGCACTAACAACCCTTGAAGCTGGATTTGATGTCTTAGTCTTAGAAGAAGGCGATTATTACAAAAACAGCTCTCCTCCCAATCACAACATACAAGAGATTAAAAACTATTGTAGACAAGGCGGCCTCACATTTATGTTTGGATCCCCAAAAATATCCTACGCTGAAGGTCGTTGTGTAGGCGGAGGAAGCGAAGTAAACGGAGGGCTTTATCATAGAACCCCAAAAAGAATTTTAGAGAAATGGAACATTAAGAATGCCACAGAAAAAGACATGGCACCTCACTTTAAATGGGTTGAAGAACAACTATCCATCGTTGAGCCCTCAGTACCCAACACTAAATCTAGCCAAAAGTTATTAGAAGGAGCTACTGCTTTAAAGTGGAAAAGCATGTTGGTTCCACAATGGTTTTCTATGGACAATTCCATTGCAAAAAAACACAGTATGACACAAACAATATTAAAAAGATTTCTTGAGAAAAATGGCACAATTGAGTCTAATATTTGGGTAGAAAAAATAGAACAAACCGGCCCCACCTGGAAAGTTATCTATAAGCAGTCTAATAAAACCTACGCCGTAGAAGCTACGCAAGTCATACTCGCATGCGGAGCCATACAAACCCCTGCCCTACTAAAACGAAGTGGCCTTGGACAATTACTCAAACCAAGTCTTGCATGTCACCCGATGTTAAAAGTAATGGCCGAGTTTCCTCAGTCAGTTCAAGACCCTAATCAAACCATCCAAATTGGAAATGTTCAGGTGAAAGAATTTGAAAATAAATTCACATTCGGGTGTGGAGTGAGTAATGAAAGTTTTATTTCTCAATCAGCTAGCCTACACCCTAACATGCAAGCCCAGATAGAAGATAATTGGAAAAGCATGTCCAACTACTACGTTCAAATTCAAGGACCGTCTGTTGGAAAAATTACTCAACTCCCATTTTTCAAAGAGCCCGTTCTCACGTATAAATTATCAAAAAAAGAAATCGACTTAATAAAAGAAGGGCTCGTTGCCCTATGCCAATTATTATTTAAAGCCGGAGCCAAAACTATCTACCCATTAGTACATAGGGCAATTCCAATAAGCTCAGCCTCAGACATACAAAAAGCATGTAACTCACTTAGTAAAAAACAACTCATACTATCCACCATTCATTTGTTTGGATCTTGCCCTATGGCAAGTTCTCCAAATAAAGGTGTTGTAGATTCTCATGGAAATGTGTTTAATTTACCAAACCTACATATCCACGATGCCAGTATTTTATGTTCGGCTCCTGGGGTAAACCCTCAAGGATCAGTAATGGCATTTGCAAGACGAAATTCAATAGAAATAAAAAAATAATAAGTAATAAAACAATACATCCAACGTATGAAGAAAATTCAGTATGCAAGAAACGACGCTCCAGTATTAAAAGAGGCTCTCGAAGAAGCTCGATTAAAAATCAAAGACGGGAAATCTGGTGGAACTAAAACTGAATTTAAAGCCGAAAAACAAAGAAGCCAGTGCAGCCAGAGCCGCCGATAGTCAAAGTTTAAAAAGTTTAAATTTATAGTCATGGTCATCAATTTCATTGGACTTATAAGACCTTTCAAAAGGGCTCTTAAACAGTCAGTAAAGAATCATAAACTGGGTTATTTTGAGTGCAAATACGCCTTCTTTTGATCTCTAGAAAGTGATTTAATAAAGTACTCTTCCTTTAAAGCATCCGAACGAGACTCAATTTCTTTTTCAAAAATCAACTTAACAGGTCGACGACCTCTAGTATATTTAGCCCCTTTTGGAGAGGTATTATGCTCTTGAACTCGCTTTTCACAGTCCTTAGCAATCCCGGTATAATAGGTCCCATCGGCACATTCAAGTATATAAACAAACCACTTACTCATATAATAGAAGTTTATCACACTCAATAATGAAGCGATTTGATACTTTAAAACTGCCCCGGTTTAGAAAAATAACAAAAAATAAGGTACACTTAAGCCTATGAAAACAGCACAAACGCCTGTAGGGGTTACCGATTTAATACCTGAAGAAGCAAGCGAATATACAGTAATCATTGGAAAAGTAGTAACTGTACTTACAAAAAACAAGTACGAGCTAGTTAGAACCCCAACAATTGAGTATTACGATTCTCTATCAAATGGCATGGGCCCAAACTTACAAAAAAAAGCTATAAAATTTGTAGATACCTCAGGAAAGGTAGTAACCCTACGTCCTGACAACACACTCGCAGTAGCAAGATTAGTAGCAACCCGACTTCAAGACCGAAAACGTCCTCTTAAACTTTATTACGGTGCTCCAGTATTCAGAACGCCAGACCCACTCACCAACCAAGACACCGAACGATTCCAAGTAGGACTCGAATATATCGGCAAAGATGGCCCAAAAGTAGATGCCGAAATAATTAAAATACTTATCGACAGCATAAAGGCAACTGGCATTAAAGACTTTGGCATCGACATCGGTCACGTTGACTTTGTAAAAGGCTTAAGCAAAGCAAAAAAAGACGCACTCATCCAAGGAAACTATGTGGCATTAGGTGAGATTCCTAAAAGAGGTGGCAAAGAATTACTTACTAAAAATAAAAATTTAAAAACCTGCCTTACTAGCTTAAAAAAAGACGGATACGACAAATACGTAACCATAAACAAAGGGCTAGTAAAAGACCTACACTATTACACTGGAATTATTTTTGATGTATACGTTGGCAAAACAAAAGTCAGCGTAGCCTCAGGTGGACGCTATGACAATCTTTTAAGTAAGTATGGCGACGCTAGCCCCGCAATAGGTTTTGCAATTAATATTAACAGAGTGATACGAGAACTAGCGGAGCAAGTAAAATAATGATTACAATCGCATCAGCTAAAGGTTATTTATTAAAAGACACTATCGCTTTATTTGCCACAATTGGAATCCACTTCGACAAAGACTTTCCCAATTCTAGAAAACTGTCCACAATAGACAAAAGTGGAGAGTACCAATTATTACAAATCCGGCCTTGGGATGTTCCAGCCTATGTACAAAATGGAGCAGCCGACTTCGGAGTAGTAGGGTTAGACGTCTTACTAGAACAAGAAAGTAAATTACTCAGACTAGCAGACCTAAAGTATGGGGGATGTAAATTAGTTGTAGCCGGTCCAAAAAAACAAAAACCATCCAGTTTTACACACAATTTAACTGTAGCCACTAAATATCCTCAGTCTACCGAAGCCTACTTTAGAGCCAAAGGACTTAGCGTTAACATCATCAAATTATATGGCGCTATTGAGCTTGCCCCAGCAACGTCACTTTCGGATTTAATTGTAGACCTAACCGCTACAGGCCAATCGTTAAAAGAAAATAAACTTCATGCGCTAGACACTCTATTTTCATCTACTGCCTATTTAGTAGCAAACCCCGTAAGTTTTAAAATGTACTACGATGAAATATGTGACCTTACAAAAAAAATAAATAAAAAACTTAAAAAATGATTTCCGCTTATACAAACATTTTAAAAAAGCTCTTAGTTCCAGATGACATTTTAGAATCAATACTCGAAATAGACTTAGACTACCTTCACGAAAAAGGGTATCGAACCTTAGTGTTAGACATAGACAATACAATTGTTCCTCGATCAGAAAATTTAATGACCCTTAATATGTTAAGTTGGGTTGCGCGAGTCAAAAATAGTGGCTTTGAATTATATTTTTTATCAAATAATAGTAGCTGGAAACGCATCGAACGTATTTGCAAACAAGCCGAAACTAAAGGGTTTTATTTTTCCTGTAAACCACTTGTTTATAGCGCAAGAGATATGGCCACCAGATACGGATTCGATATCAAAAAGTCGGTCATAGTGGGAGATCAAGTACTCACTGATGTGATTGTAGCAAACTGGTTAGGGGCATTTTCAATACTTGTAGATCCACTCGACAAAAAACTATCATTTTTAAAAACACTTCAACGAGATATTGAGCTAAACATACTAAATAAGCTAAGTATTAATTAGAAAAAATTAGTCTTTAGAGCTCTCTTCTTTTTCGTCATCGCCTACGCCTTCTTCTAATGACTGAATAGCTGATTGAATAATAACTAGTCCACCTGTTTGGTCGGTAAAGACCATGCTCTCTTCGTCGGTCTCAAGACCTAAAGTACTAAGTAAAAAGGCGAGTTCTTCTTTGTTAAGCGTAGACTCTTGAATTTCTTTAAGCCGTTTTTTAATTTTCTTAATTTCGTCTT
>QFBU01000023.1 GCA_003265975.1 Candidatus Marinamargulisbacteria bacterium SCGC AAA071-K20 | reverse complement strand
CTTAAATACAAGTTTAGAAAGTTTTTCGTTAATTTGGCCTTGCTCTTGTGTCGTTAGCCATAAATCTACTTCAGGGAATTGAAGCTCTAAAGCTCCTTTTTTAAATCGGCTAGGGTAACAACCCACTACAGCCAAATGTTTAACGGCTCCGGCTTTCTTTCTAGCAATTAAGTCTTTAATATTAGCTTCGGTTTCGTCTATAGCGGCTTGTATAAACGAACAAGTATTTAAAATAGTGACCTCTTCTTGGCAACCTTCATCAACCCATTGAAACCCAATATCTTGTAACTTGTTGGTAATAGACTCAGAGTCAACTAATGTACGCGCACAGCCCAAGGAAATTAGACTGAATGAGGGGCTTTTTTTTGACATTAAATTAAGACGCTTTAAGTTTAGAAATAATTTTTTTTTGCTTCTTAATGTTTTGGGTATCTTTTTGAACGCTATAATAGTTAAGAAGACGTTGATGAATAAAAATTTGCTCCGATTTAGGTCTCACTAATCCGTTATTAATCATTTCTAAGGCTATATTTATGTAGTCAAATCCAAGGTCCATACTTGAAATGTTATTTTTTGGGAATAATTGTGATTGGCCTCTAAGAAAAAAGTATTCATAAGTAAGTTCTTCATTTTCAATCATTTGAATCATAGTTTCAGAAACAAAAAAGAATTCAACACTTTTTCTATAATAATTATTACGATTCTTACGTTTTTTTTCTTTTCTGCTAAGTTCAAAATATACAGCGGCAAGTTTAGTTTTAACATAAAGACTTTCGGGCTTGGCTTTAAGCTCTCTCTCAAGTTTCTTTACAAGAGATTGGTAACTGCTTGCCTTTTTACTTGGGTGAAACATAACCTTTCTAAATTCCGAGTCTAAAGATTGAGATGCTCTTTTTTCAAGTTGAACCTTTCTAGCTTGGTTTACATTGGGGTTAATTAAACTATCTTTTGCAATATATGAACTTGCCCCGTAGAATTGGGAAGATATAAAAAACAGGGCTAAAACAATCGAGATAACTAAGCGCATAACTCATTTTCTCCTTATAGAAATTTTAAAAATTATATTAACAGTAAGGAATACTGTTTACAAGTTGAGTCTAGTTACCGATACCTAAACACTAAAGCATAACAATGAATTATATTGGATCAAAAAAACGCCTATTGGCTTTTATAGAAGAAAAAATAAATGAAATAGTGGACAAGCCTGTCTCTATATTTTGTGACCTGTTTGCAGGAACTGGAGTGGTGGGTGCATTTTTTAAAGAAAAAGGGTACTCATTAATTGCTAACGACTTGCAGTATTATAGTTATGTTCTAAATAAAAGTACCTTAGGTATCAACACAGAACCTAAATTTGAAAAACTCACTTTTATAGAAAACTCAAAAAACTCAAAATCACCAGCTGAAAATGTATGTGCCTATTTAACTAGTTTAGAAGGTAGAAAAGGGTTTATCTATAAAAACTACGCAGCAGGGGGGACGAAATCAAAAGAGTTTAAACGAACTTATTTTTCTGATGAAAATGCCAAGAAATGTGACGATATTAGAGAAAAAATCGAAGATTGGAACTCCAAGAACCTGCTAACTGATGAAGAATATTTTTATTTACTAGCTTGCTTAATTCAGTCCATAGACCTCTATGCAAATACAGCTTCACTATATGGGGCCTATCTAAAAAAACTTAAAAAAACCGCATTAGCGACATTAGTAATTAAACCAATAAAGATTATTCCTTCTACAAAAAAACATGCCATATACAACATGGACAGTAATAAACTAGCTAAAAAAATTAAAGCCGATATATTTTATTTAGACCCACCTTATAATCATAGGCAATACGGCGCCAATTATCATATCCTAGAAACTATTGCCTGTATGGACTCACCAAAAATAAGGGGTAAAACAGGCCAAAGAGAACAGTCTGATAAGCGATCTAGTTATTGTTTGAAACGTGAAGTGAAGAAAGCATTTTCAGAGCTCATTGAAAGCCTAGATGGAAAATATATTTTTTTAAGTTACAATAACGAAGGTTTATTGAGTTTAGATGAGGTAAAAGACATTATGAGTCAACGTGGCGAGTATGGTGTGTTTAAGAAAAAATATCAACGTTTTAAAGCCGACAAAGATGATAAAAGAGTCTATAAAGCAAAAAACACTGAAGAATATCTACATTATGTAAAGGTAAGGACATGACAAAAAATGCCATTTTATTTGTTAATTTAGGGTCTCCAAAATCTCCAGAGCTTGCGGATGTAAAGACATATTTAAAAGAGTTTTTAATGGACAAGTACGTAATAGACGCTGTCTATCCCCTGAGATGGTTTATAGTAAATAAATTAATACTTCCTAAACGTCCTAAAGAATCTTCGGCCGCCTATAAAACCATTTGGACTGAGGATGGATCTCCATTAATTTCTATTAGTAAAAAATTTCTTGAAAAAATTAGTCCTACATTAAAAGATCCCGCCTATTTAGCGATGCGATACCAGGATCCTTCCATTCAAATAGTGTTGTCTGAAATTTGTAAGTCTCATCCTAATCTAAAGACTATTACCCTCTGTCCTATGTACCCTCATTACGCAATGTCTAGTGTAACTACCGTTGTAGAAAAAACTAAAAATGATCTTAAAAAAATAAACCCATCAATTCAATTAAAAATAATTCCTCCTTTTTATAATAATCCAAAGTATATAGCGTCCTTATCAAGAAGCTTAACTCCTTATCTAAAACCAAACGCCTATGTACTATTCAGCTACCATGGTCTACCCGAAAGACATTTAATGAAAACGGACACAACAGGCAGCCATTGTCTAAAGGTCAATAATTGTTGTGAAGTACCCTCTGACGCTCATAAAACGTGTTATTTTCATCAGATAAAACAAACAACAGCTCTAGTGGCTCAGTCCTGTCAACTAAAAGAAGGACAATTTAGTTTCGCTTGTCAGTCTAGACTGGGGAAAGACCCATGGATTAAGCCATACACTGATTTAGAGATTGTAGAAATAATAAAAAAAGGCTTCAAAAATATTGTAGTTATTAGTCCTTCATTTGTTGCCGATTGCTTGGAAACAATAGAAGAACTTGGTGACAGACTACGTTCTGATTGGACTAAAAACGGTGGGGAATCTTTTGACTTGGTTCCTTGTCTTAATACTGAAGACCATTGGATCGAAAACTTTTCAGATTTAGTAAAAGAGACGGTTTCTTAAGCTAAAGTGCGGCTCTTTTTAAAATAAGACTAACCAATAGGTCATCAAGTCCTAACGGGGGCGTTATTTCGAAGCTAACAGTAGGGTAGTGTCTCATTTCATTTTTGACTAATTCAGGTATATCTTTATTTACATGTCGTCCGGGACCTAGCATATAAGGGTGAAAAACTAAGCGGGTGGCTCCGTTTTTGATGCATTGTTTAACTGCGTCAGAAATGCTTGGGGACGCTAATTCCATATGTGCAACTTCAACTAGAAGCTGAGGCCTTTTCTTTTGTAATAAGGACTTGATTTGATGGAGTAAATTATTAGACTCTTGTCTAGTTGATCCATGATCGATAATGATTAATGCCTTCATAAGACGCACATGATACAATATAACCACAAATTTGAGGAGGAAAAGACGTTGAAAAATCCACTTTTGTCATGGTTATATACTATTTTCTTGCTTATTCTTTCTATTATTTTAGTAGGGGGAATTACACGCCTTACTAATTCTGGGCTCTCGATAGTTGAATGGCGCCCCGTATTTGGGTTTTTACCGCCCCTTAACTCTTTAGAATGGGACCGCATATTTTTACTTTATCAAAAAACTCCAGAATTTATCTATCATAACAATCAAATGGATCTATCTTCTTTTAAAAAGATATTCTTTTGGGAATATTTACATAGAGTTTTGGGTAGAATTATTGGTCTAGTCATAATTGTTGGTGGGTGGATTATTTATAAAAAAGGACTTTTAAGTAAAAAAGATAATATCAGAACCCTTGTTATTGGGCTTTTAGTAGTATTACAAGGTGTAATGGGGTGGTACATGGTGAAAAGTGGTCTGGTTTCTCGACCTGATGTTAGTCATTTACGTTTATCAGCACACTTAGGTTTGGCGCTTCTGCTATTACAGATTGTATTCTGGTGGATTTTGGATATTATCGTGCCTAAATTTAAAAACAAAGTATCAACAAGATTTTTACTAATAGCTAAAGTAATCTTAGGAGTAACAAGTCTTCAAATCATTTATGGCGCCTTCATGGCGGGCTTAAAGGCCGGTTTTGCCTTTAATACATTCCCTACAATGGGTGGTTTTATTGTTCCTCCTTCCTTATTTATTCTAGAGCCAGTATTCAGGAATTTTATTGAAAACCCAATTATGATCCAGTTTTTACATCGTGGTTTAGCCTGGATATTAGTGATTGGGGTGATTGCTTTTCATTTAAAGGCAAGAAAAAACAAAGAGCTCAGCTCTCAACAACAATTAGCAATATTTAGCTTAAGAATAACTACGATGATACAATTTTTATTAGGAATTCTAACGCTTATTTATGTGGTTCCTTTACACTTAGCCTTATTACACCAAATTGGTGGTGTGTTAATGCTAAGCTCAGCAGTGTTCACGGTGCACGTTTTTCAAAGTAAATAGAATAGTGTAGAATAGGAGTTCAAACTTTTTGGCTGATTTTAGCTTACTATGGCGGTATTTTTATGGATAACAACGTTTTTGAAAAAAGAGAAAGTATAGAGCAAGTAGAAGAAACACCTAGTTTTGCACCAAAATTTGACGAAAATGGTCTGATTCCAGTAGTTACCACAGATTTTTCAAGTGGCGAGGTTCTTATGCAAGGGTATATGAACAAAGTATCTCTTTTAAAAACTATAGAACTTGGAGAAGCTGTTTATTACTCTAGAAGTAGAAAAACACTTTGGCATAAGGGTAAAACTAGCGGTTTAGTACAAACTATTAAAGAAATTAGAATAGACGATGACCAGGACTGTGTATGGTTACGCGTTGACGTTGCTGGAGGAGCCAGTTGTCATGTAGGATATCGCTCTTGTTTTTATAGAAGCATTCCATTTGGGGACAGTTTAAAGCCTGATGACAAAATTGAATTAGTATTTGAAGAGACCTCTAAAGTATTCGATCCTACAGACGTTTACGGTGATGCACCAAACCCAACAAAACTTTAAGGTATTTTTTAATAAAGGTCCCAATTATGACAAAAGAAACTAATATCACTACATCAGACACTACATTTCCAGACGTTGCAAGCGACGAAAGAAGTCCTCACCCCTACACAATTGAAAAAGTAGGCATGCGGCAATTACAGATCCCAATTTTAATTGAGGACGAAAACGGAAATTATTTCAAACAGTCCTCTACAATGAATGTATATGTAGACTTAATAGACCCATTCACAAAAGGCATTCATATGTCACGACTATACAACACGCTTGTAAAACATTTTGACGCTACACCGTTTTCATTAGTAAACGTTGAGTCAATATTAAAAGAATTAGCAGACTCACAAGGTGAGATAAGTTCTAATAGTTTTTTAAAGATTGCATACGATCATGTTATTCATAAGCCCGCTTTATTGTCTCAAAACAAAGGATGGCGCTACTATCCTGTTTCTTATGACTTTAGTTATAAAAATGGTCTTTTAAATACAAAAATCTCTTTTGAGGTCACTTATTCAAGTACTTGTCCTTGTTCGGCGGCATTGTCTAGACAGCTATTAGGTGAAAAATTCAAGGATCAGTTTTCAGAAAAAGACTCTATTTCACCCAGTGAAGTAAAGAATTGGTTAGAAAATAAAAATAACATGGGTGGGGTCCCTCATGCCCAACGAAGTGTCGGCTCAATTATGCTTAGAGTAAATCCTAAAAAAACAGGATCTCTTACAGAGTGTATTGAGCAGGTTGAGTCAGCGATCCAAACCCCAGTTCAAGCGGCTGTTAAACGTGAAGACGAGCAGGAGTTCGCACGGTTAAATGCCGAAAACTTAATGTTTTGCGAAGACTCAGTAAGGCTAATCAAACATCTATTTGAGTCTAAAGAAGAGGTTTTAGATTATAAGATTGAAGTAGAACATTACGAAAGCTTACATCCTCATAATGCAGTAGCTATTGCCGTAAAAGGCTTACCAAACGGGTATAGGTAGACTATAAGTTAGCCCTTATTTTTGAAGCAATTTCGGCTAGGGTATCTTGATCCATAGGCCTTGCATTTGCAAAGGTTAAGTCGCTCGTAGACGTAATAGGTACTAAATGAATATGCGCATGCGGGACTTCTAAACCAGCGACCATCATTCCAATTCTATTGCACTCTACAGACTTTTCAATGGCTTTAGAAATTGCTTTAGCAAAAGGTAAGATTTCAGACAAAAGTGAATTATCAAGGTCAAAAAATACATCGATTTCTTTTTTAGGAATCACAAGGGTATGTCCTCTTGCAATAGGGTTGATATCAAGAAATGCAAAAAAGTCATTGGTTTCATCAATTTTATGACTCTCAATTTCCCCATTAATAATTTTACTAAATATAGAACTCATATAAGTGAGAGTATAACATGGTAAAAGGGTCACATAAAAACCTCTTGCCTTTAGTTTGAATTATGGTTAAATGAAAATATAACAATAAAATAAAAGGAGGCGCGTTATGAAATTTTATTCAGTTCAGTTAAAAGAAAATGTAGAGGTACCTGACAATGATCTCGAAATAGTAACAATGAAAAATGGACGTAAAGCTGCTAGAGCTACACTTGAAAAAGAAGGGCAAACATTAAAGCTTTTCAGAATCTTAGGGAAAAGTGACCTAGAAAAACTAAACGCCTAATATTAAAAAAAAACAAAAAAAAGCACCTTTTTAGGTGCTTTTTTTTTGTTTTCTTAAAGCATATGAAAAATAAATTAATACCAATCTCTCTCATAATCACCGTTTTTTTTCTTCAAGGATTCAAGCTAAAAAAACTTGCTCCTATAAAAGAAGTTGTTAAAATACAAACAAGTTTTAAAGGTGCAAAAGTGCATCGCCAAGATTTAAAAAATGGATGCGAAAAAAAAAGATTGTATTCCTGCCTTAAATTCACCAAGGTTTGTACAATCAAAAACAGTTGAATGGATTGCTTCAAGCGACATAGTTTTTGTATTAAAATACAAAAAAACAAACAAAATATACCCCAAAAAAATATTAAATTGGCATGAGATAGTAAACGATGAGATAGACGGGATTCCTGTTCTTATCAGTTTTTGTCCATTGTGCGGAACAGCTATTGCATTTGAACGAATAGTAAACGAAACCGAAACCCGTTTTGGGGTGTCAGGAAAGCTTCATAATAGCGATCTTGTTATGTATGACAAATTAGAGGGTAACTTATGGCAACAGTTAACAGGAGAAGCCATTGTGGGACCTGCAGCAAGGAGAAACGAAATATTAACTACTTTTCCATTAATCACAACAACTTGGGGTGAATGGATTGAAAATAATCCTGACAGTTATGTTCTATCATTAGACACAGGCTATAAACGAAATTACGACGGGTATCCGTATGAAGATTATGAATCAAGTAAAGACATATACTTCCCAGTTAAGAACCTAGACAAGTCTATGCACCCTAAAACCCCTGTTATTGGTGTTATATATAATGGTAACGCTAGAGCATATAAGGTAAGTGACCTAATAAAAACACCGTCAATAACTGAAAAAGTAGGGGATATATACATCAAAATAGAAAGAGCTCCTTCAGGAGAAATAATCGTAACAAATCAAGGTACCTTATTTAAAATAAATGCGTTTAGACATTTCTGGTTTGCTTGGAAAGCGTTTTATCCTAACAGTACTTTATATGAGTTGGAGAATGAAAAGGACTAGCCTAGAGGTTACAGCGAATTAAACATAATATGTGAGTCAACAAGCCCTTTACTGCCATGGTTAAATTAAATCCAATTGTTTTAGAGTCCTCTATACAATGCTGTTCCATTAACTTTCCAATACCCTGACCCCTAAACTTTTTATTAACACTCTATTCGTATAAAAACCAGTAGTTTCTAGCTTGACCATAGGCCATTGCTTCTGGAAAAACATAAGTATCACAATTTTGAATTATGGAAGAAAAAATAGGCCAGATTTCAACAAAATATTTTATGGTTGCACGCCTAATATTAATGCTCATACTACCTACCATTATTGTTACTTTTGCCATCTAAACATATTATATTTTGATACATGTTTAACATAGGGACGTTTTGGTGTAAGTATCATCAATAACGTTTATAAATTATGGGGGGAAACTGTTGAAAACAAAGCAAAAGAAGTTCTAAAAACACTGGATATCAAAAGTTTGAAGAAAAAAAATTATTAATCAATACACAGAAAGTGACATCAAAAGAGGTTGATGTTAATTTGGATGAACCTGAAAAAGAGATTGAATCAAATTACAGCGTCGATAATGTAACAAAAACGTTTATGCAGATGTTTCAAAAAGTACCAGATACTGAGAGTTTCATTTTTGTAGTAGAGATTCATGAACAACAACCCATAAATATCAGGATTTCTAGGGATGTTATCCATATGAAGCAAGACAAAGATAATGGAAAAACATTAGATTTAAAATATATAATAAAAAACGGTCACTTTTCTGGAAAAGACTTACCAGAAGAAAAACGAGTGAGTTTTTTACAAAAAGTTCAACAATTGTATGGGCAAGTAAGCGACCCTGATGGCGATGGTGAATTGTTTGTTGAGAAAAGGAAGACCCGTAATGAATAATATGTCGGTGGGGGGAGGCAGCCCTTCATCTATAATAAAACCAGGAAAGTCCGATGGTAATTTAGCTCTAACAGGGAAACTCTTAAAGAGCGCTACACCAAAAACTCAAAAGAAAACATTTAAAGCTATTGAAAATTTAATTCGTAAATCTGGTGGAGGCGGACTAAGTAAAAAAGATATGATGTCTCTAAATGCATTAAGGCTAACGCTCCTAGGCAGTACAATGGACGTAGGCCTTTCAACAGGCGATGAGGCCGGCGTTAAAGACGTAAAAAGAGAGGAATTAACAAATGTAAAAGATGGTCCAAAAGAGAGGATGCTAACTAAAGTACTTAAAGAAGACATTGGCGTAATTACAGCCTGTCAATGTAAAAGTGGGCAAGACAGAACCGGTACAGAAGTAGCCTTAAACGTAGCACTGGACCGTTTTGAAGCGATTACAGGAGAAGTCTTTGATCCACTTGTAGATGGCGATCCAACAAAGAACGATCAAATGAGAGCTTTATTTACAGAAGCTGCAGATCAATTTTGTGCAGACTCCAACGAGTTATGTAGAGAACCTGGGACCTCGCTAAAAGCAAAAAAACATCCTTTCTTTAAAGCGATGTATATTAAAAAAACAGATGAAAGAGTGTCCGCTAGTAAGGGTCATGGTCTTAATATTGAACCTAAATCACCATTAAATATAGGTTCAAGCCTGCATCATGACAATTTAGGAAGAGTAGACGTAAGTAAAGAATATGCGGCAAAAATATTTGATTTAAACGAAGGCAATGTGAATTACATTGATGGCGACGGAATTACATGGGTAATTAATGAGTTAGAACCGCGTTTGACGGAAATTTGGTGACGAGTATTCGATACAATGGAGAAGACTTAAACTATAGGGTTAGTTTAAGTAAAAATTATAAATCTGGAGCGTCTATATTAAAAGAAATTACAGTACCCAGTAAAAGTGGAAAACTTATCCCACTGGGACAGTTAGTTACGACTGAAATAACGGATAATATTTTGATGATTAATCACTATGATGGTGACCGATCCGTCACTGTATATGGCGATTTGGATACAACGGTTAATACCTCTAGAAAAGTTACTCAAGCGATTCAAAAAGAGTTCAGCTCACGACTTGATGGAGACCCAACAATTCGTCTTATTTTTGGAGGCGAAGAAAAAGATACTCAAGAAGCGCTTCAAAGTTTGTTCCAAGCTCTTCTTCTTGCCCTTCTAGGGATATATTTTATTCTTGTTATTCTATTTAATTCGTTCCTTCAACCATTTTTGGTAATGTCTAGCATTCCATTCACGTTTACAGGTATTGTTTTTGCTTTTTATATTCATAGTATGACGTTCGGATTTGTTGCACTTATTGGACTTATTGGTCTGATGGGAATAGTAGTAAACAATGCCCTTATTATGATTATGTTTATGAATTACTCTAAAAAGGATAATCAAATTACTCTTGAAGGGTTGGCAGACTCTGCAACTAAACGGTTACGGCTAATTTGTCTCACAACATTGACTACAGCAGCTGGTTTATTTCCAACTGCTTATGGATTCGGTGGCGACAATGCCTTTTTAGTACCCATGATAATGGCAATTGCATGGGGATTAATTTTCGCATCTGTTATTACGTTATTTTTAGTACCTTCTCTATACCTAATTCAATATAGGGGATTGGCTAGATTGGAAAATTTTAACCAGCGTTTTTTTAAATAAAATAACACGTTATTCAAAACAAATTGGTCCCGGTTAATGCCGGGGTCATTTGTTTTTAGGGTCTTCAATTATAGTCGAATGAGCCTCTCCTTTTCAGTCATCGGTCAGCTTATCCCTAAATTTATTGAGTACCTATTACATATAATCATAGATATTTATACTAATAAACAAAAATAACCATATAATATGCATTTAAAGCCTATTAATAAAAGCTTTCCTAATGTATCATTACAGCTAATCTCTTATTATCCATCAATAAGTAATAAATTTATCTTTAAAGTAAAAAAAAGGATCAAAAAAATGAAAAAATTATTAACGACCTCGCTATCTTTAATTATGTTAACCTGTCTCTCTCTTTTCTTTTTGACGGCTTGCAATTTAACAGACACTATTACCGATGATACCTCTGAATCTGAAACAGAAACCGAAACAAGTACGACATTTACATTAACCAGTACGGCGATAAGCGATGGCGAAATATTAGAGGACTTCAAATGTAAAGAAAAGGTTAATGGGGTTGAGGCTTCTATTCCATTGTCCTGGAGTAATGTCCCTGAGGGGACAGCTTCTTTAGCCATTATCATGCACCATTATCCAGCTAATGCTACATCGGAATCTGTACCAAATTCATACTTATTATTGTGGGACATAGATCCTTCTGTCCTTTCAATGGAAGAAGGAGAAGCTGATGATGGCCCTTGGTACATAGGGGCTAACAAAGATGGTAGAGATATTTCATATACATCTCCTTGTTCTCCAAGTGCTGGAACTCACTCCTACACAATAACCGTGTATGCCCTTTCTGCGACACCTACTTCTTTACCAACTAGTAGCTCTATAGATGTTGATTATACCGTTCTTAAAAATGCGATAGATACAGTCGACACACTTGGTACTGCTGTTTTAACATTTGATGATGTAACTTTATAAAAATATGAATTCTATTAAATCAATATTTAAATTGCTTACAATCATTTTGATGCTGAACTTTACCTTAACTGGGTGCCTAACTGTCTCCACAGTAGAGTCAGGCTCTTCAGAGATTTCCACAGACGAGTCAGATTCTTCAGAGAGTACCACAAACGATCCAACGCAAATGGCAACGGCCTTTTCCGACTACTCTCAAGTTAGTACAACTTATGATTCGTCCTATTTTTATGTTTCCTCGGATGGAATACCCGATCATCAAATGATGGTTGGTATTGTTGCCTGGATTGCTCAAGTTCCGGTGCCTCATTCATATTCTGGAGACAATGCGTGGTCTATTCCTCTTGAAACGGCTTATTCAGACTCACCCCTATCTATCGAAGACGATTTTCAACGAGGGGCTTTAGGAATAGCTGTAAATGGCATTCCAATATTTAACCCAATTAATGCGTCTGGTTTAATATCTAAAGATATCGGAGAGCTTGATGAATTTGGTGGCCATTCGGGTCGAGGTGATGATTATCACTACCATACGGCTCCTATTCACTTGGAAGAATCAAATACCCCTACAATCATTGCTTATGCGTTCGATGGGTACCCTGTTTACGGTACATTAGAGCCAGACGGTTCAGAAATGGATACACTTGATTCTTATAATGGGCACGAGTATTCGGACGGAAGCTACCATTACCATGGAACAACGACGTATCCATTCATGTTGGGCGCGTTTCGGGGCACGGTTAACTTGGAAGGAACAGCGCCTCATACTCAAGTTACGCCTCAATCACAGGCGTATCCACCACGAGACGGAAATCCTCACGCCATAAATAGTGACTTGATTACTGGTTTAACAGAAAACGCAACTCAGGATGGATATACCCTTACATACACATATAATGGAGCTACGGGATCTGTAGACTATAGCTGGGATATAGATAATAATTTTACGTATATTTTTAATGATGTAGATGGAAGTACAACTACTGAGGTCTTTAAGAGAAAAAATTAAAAGGTTGCCTACCGAATCGCTATCTGATTTGGTAGGTATTTTCTAGGGTTTTGATTTTGTTAAAGAAATATAAATGCCACTAAATTTAGTTACAGGCTTTTCCTACTGTATGTGATCGCTTTGATTTGTTGCACTTATAGGACTTATGGGTCTGATTGGAATAGTTGTAAACAATGCCTTTTTAGTACCTTCTCTATGCCTAATTCAATATAGGGGATTGGTTTAATTCGAAAATTTTAAACAGCGTTTCTTTAAATAAAATAATTTGTTTAGGGGTCTTCGATAAGTCGACGCCGATGATGGTCCTTGGTATTCTGGCAAAAACAGGGTGAATGTTTAATTCAAACCAAAAACGGGAATCTTTCTTCTATAAATAAGGAGAAATTATAATGACAGAATCCGATCAAATCGAACCCAAATCAAAAATAACAAAAAAATCATCAGGTTTGGTTAACCAAGGTCCCAAAGAAACGGCTAATCCCCTACTCCAAGACCTCCAAAATCGAACCTCCGATATTTCCGAGTCCTTCGCCGGAGACACACAAACCGGTCTAACCGCAATGCCGGTCGCCACTACGCCCCAAACACTAGATGTAACCACAAGAAGAGAAAAGGTCATAAAAGAAGGTGCCATTGCCCCTCTCTCCCAAACAGAAGACAATACGACACCCACCCAAGAAATCACCCTCGCCCAACTACACACATTCAAAGACATCATACTCAACTTTTTCGAAGAAAATAGCAAAGAAATCAGCATCAAAACAAACAAAGAAAAGGGTTACACGGCTACCATAACAAAAGAAACCATTACCCTAAGATTCTTTCCCGACGAAGTCGCTACAGGAGCTAAAACCTATTATTACAACCTATCAAAAGGACTTCTAATCAACAAAACCGATCAAAAACGGGAACCGGACTTTAGGGTTACTTTCTATAAGAAAATCCAGGAAATCTGTGAGGATGTTAAGGCGGATAAGGCGGAGTTGGTTGTTAAATAAGGATGGTAAAATAAATTACTTTGAGGCCAGTTAGAACTCCGAATCCTCTAGACCTTCTGAAGAATATCCGTCGGGAATACTTGGGGTATATATCCGCATGGCTAAAGGCTGAGGTTCCACTATAATATGATGCTCCATAAAAAATTGATTGAGTTCAATAAACATTTTTGCATAATCCATCTCACCTAGCCGGTCTAACCATTCTTCATGGTTCACCCACAACCCCCTTAAATCGAAAACCCGATTCTCATCCATTGACGTGCATTTTGTCAAAAACCGACCCAATATATCGTCACCAAAAAACACCAAAATACACGAAAATACACGGATACACGTCAGTGTTGCAAAATTTGGATCTTCATCTTCAGGATCATCGTCAAATTGTTCAAGTTGAGGTATCGAAATAATACCAATAGTTGTTGAAATTTCTCTTAAGGTAAACTCAAGCCCCATAAGTCCATTAACCCCAGAAAAAAGCACAGACATATACATTAAAAGAGCAATATAATACTGATTGCTTAACTAGTAAAAATTGTAATGGCGGAGGAGGAGAGATTCGAACTCTCGCTGCAATTGCTCACACTAACGGTTTAGCAAACCGTCCCCTTCAGCCACTTGGGTACTCCTCCGTGAAGTAAAGACTGAAAATCTATAGTATTGAAGAATGGTATCAAAAGAAAACAAAACGCTCAACAACTAGCCAAAATTTCTTGGCCAAATCTTTAAATTTAGGTAAACTATTTTCCATGACTTTTTTACTACTAAAAATTTTTAAAAAATTAATAAAGCTTATTATGGACAACAAAGATCCCAAACAAATAGCCGTTGGGTTTTCGTTTGGCATGTTATTAGGCCTAGCCCCATCAAATTTACTCTATCTCTTAATCGTGCTCTTTTGTGTGAGTCTTTTTAAAGTTAATGTTTCAGGCGCTTTTTTTGGAGCCTTAGTGTTTGGAGCCCTGTCATATGTAATCGACCCCATTTCAAATCAAATCGGCGTATTTTTACTTATTTCTCAAGAAGGCCTCATTCCTTTTTGGACGTTGCTTTATAACACTCCTGTTCTTCCATGGTTAAATTTTAACAACACGCTAATGCTAGGAAGTATTGTTCTTGGCTTACTTTCTTTTGTTCCAGTTTACTTTGGCTTTCTTAAATTCATTGCCTATTTTAGAACACATCTAAAAGAGAAGTTAGCCAATTCTAAGTTAATTAAGGGTTTAAAAGCGAGCCCCGTTTTCAAATGGGCTTTTAAGTTACAGGAGCTTTCTGAGTAATGAGAATTAAGGCAATAATTTCATATATAATCTTGTGCCTATTAATTTGTGTCTTTTCACTGTTTTTCCTCGACAATATCGTTAAAAATCAAATCATCAAGCATGGTCAAGAGGCTAATGGGGCTAAAATTGAAATTTCACACAGCAAAATGTCTTTAAGTCCTTTTGGAATTCAACTTTCTGGAATCAAAATTGCTAATAAAGACAAACCTATGCAAAATCTTATTGAACTCCAAAAAGTAGCGATGCATATTAGCTTGAAATCGCTAATAAATAAGAAGTTTATTGTTGAAAACGTGATAGTTACAGGGCTTAAAACTGACACTGTACGAAAAAAGACAGGCTCTTTACCTAAACAAAATGCTAAATCTAGCGCAAGTCAAAATAAAAATGTGTCTAAAGAGTCAGATTCAAAGAATACTAAAGCAAGTATTTTGGGGAGCGATCTTAAAAACAAAGTTGCTGATATCAACATATACGACTATATCGACAAAGACGCTCTTTCTATTAATAAACAGGCTGACAAACTTAAAAGCGACATTAATGCCACAACTCAATCAACACTCAAAGATCTTTCTCAAACTAAAGATCTCAAAAATAGCATGAACAAAATAAAATCAGAACTGTCAAAACTCAAGAAACTTAAGTTAAATTCACTTCAAGACATTACAAAAGTTAAAGACTCGCTAGAAAATATTAAGTCTCTAGAGAACAAGATTAAGTCTATCCAAAAAGAAATTGACCATAAAAAATCACTTGTATCCAATCAATCTACTCTTTATACGAAGCAAGTCAACGACATCACATCTGCTTCAAAAAAAGATTATTCCAAAATTATTAAAACCATAGACTTTAGACAGTTTAATTCGTCCTCTTTTACTAATACCTTATTAAAAGGACCTATAGAAAGCCAAGTAGGGGAGTATTTAGGATATTACGAAAAAGTGATGATTGTTATGAATAAGATTCAATCTAAGAAGAAAGAAGAAGAGAAAAACAAGCCGAGTACTAAGGGCATCAACGTACCGCTTGAAGACAAAAATCCATTACCAAGCTTGTGGGTCAAAACAGTTCATATTTCAGGTGTCTCTAAAGGACATCCAGTTACTATACTTATTAAAAATATTTCATCTGATCAAGCAAAATTGAATAAAACAACAACACTAGACTTAACAATTATAAGAAGTAAAACATCTAAAATCTTAAGTTCTGTGGAGTTTGACTTTAGAAAGCAAGCTCATACCTCTCGAATACTTATGTCATTTAATAACTTTTCAATAACCGCACAAGCTGTTAAATCTGCCAAATTAGACTGTAAGGGGCAATTGAGTGTCATAGGGTCTAGACTAAACGGAAACATTAAAATAACAGCCAAAGAACTCAAGCTGAGAAAAAATCTTATTAACAATGCATTTGTATCCACGATCTTGGGTACCATTAAGAACACATCTATGACTATCTTTTTAAAAGGACAACTTAATAATCCTTCTATATCACTAACATCGGACCTAGACGACCTTTTAAATAAAGCATTTAAGAACCAAGCTAAAAAAGAAGAAGAACAGGTTAAACAAGAAATTAAGGCCCAATTAAACAAATTAGTTACTGAGCAGAAGGCTGTTGTAAATAATGCCCTTAATTCGTATAAGTCTAAAGCTAACGACGTAGTAAAAAGTCAGCAGAAACAACTTGATAGTGTTAAGGGTGAAATAGACAAACAAAAAAAAGTATTAGAGTCTAAGAAAAAAGAAGGTCAGGACAAAATCAATGCTGAGAAAGAAAAACGACAAAAGCAACTTGATGCTAAGAAAAAAGAATTAGAAGCTCAAAAAAAGGCCGCTGAAGTTAAACTAAAAGCTAAAGCAGAAAAGATGCGTAAAGAATCTGAAGCTAAGGCTAAACAAGCTATTAAAAAGCAATTAGAAAATCAATTTAAAAAACTTTTCTGAACTAAAGTTGAGCAAGCATATCGTCGACTTCATCTACTGAATGTTCATACTTACGCGCATGTATGACCTGATGTTGGCTTTCAAGCATAATCTCTTCATATATTTGACCTAGAAGTGCTTTGAATTTAAGCTGGTTTTCAACTTTTCTTTCTTTATTAAATTCTATGATGAGTTTTTTCTTGCGCACTATAAACTTCAATCTATTGTTAATTCCTGGTAGGCTTAAATATTGAGCCTTTCTTTTGTCCTTTTGGAGTTTTAGAATTGTCTCCACAAAGTCTTTTGGAAACTCTTGTATCAATTTAGTGAGTTTTTTAATGTCAATGGACGACTTTAGGCATAATTTCAACGCAATATCTTCTGATAGTAAATCACTAAGGTCCATGTTGTCCCCCCCCCCCTCGTTATTTATTTTCTTAAATAACTATTTTCCCATTTATGGACTCTTTTAAACATGAAATTCTTTGGAGGCCCCTTTAAATTGATGTAGATTATGCAGGTCCTAGCCTCAAAATTTTTTGATTTGGACACTTACTACTATATTCTAAAAGAATGAAGGATTTAGACTATAGAGATCTGAAAAGATTTTGTTATACTTGAAAAAGTACTTCTTAGGTACAACTATTTAAAATGGAGATTAAGATATAAAAAAAATAAAAATGACGATTGTATTCCTACTTTTCACGTTTGTAACTGGGTTAACAGCCACAACTCAACTTCTGGTGAGCTTGCAGGTGTGGATATCGAAAAAAGCTACAACGCAGCTCCTTTTATATCACTTCAATATAATTTGTATAAAAATGTAATGCTTACAGGGTGGACTAACATCTTTAATTACGGTGTTTCAGAAATGAAAGGGTCTAGTGAAGTTAAAACAATAGAAACGTTCGGATCTAAGATCTCCCTTACTTACTTCTTTAAATAAAATTTACTGCGGAAATTATGAGTTTTCTTATAATCTCCTCTACACTTATACTCTAATCTTAATTCCCAATTGCAATTGCATTTTCTATTTGATACACTCTCCTGACGGAGAGTTGGCAGAGTGGTCGAATGCGGCGGTCTTGAAAACCGTTGAGCAGCAATGTTCCAGGGGTTCGAATCCTCTACTCTCCGCCACAACACCTCTGTCATCAAACAGAAAAATCGACACATTTGAATTTAACTAAAACCCCATCTTTTGAAATATCAATCTTTTCAACATTAACGTGAAGCCACTTTTTAAGTGCGTTTGTCCCCAAGGACTTTACATTAACTTTAAAGAACACTAACTCTTTTTTAATAGTTTCTACACTAGAAAGAGTCTCTTCTTTTTCAGTGTATTCAAACTGTTGTTTCATAATACTGCCTTTAAATTGCTTTTCCTGAATCGTAAATTCATCAATTTTAGAGTTAATCATTTCTCTCTCTTTGGCCACAAATTGATTAGAAATGAGTGAGTCTAAGTACTTTTCTTTTTTAGACTTAATGGAAGTTAACACTCCTTCAAGTCCTTCAATTTCAGATTGAATTGCTAAAAGTTGCTTGTTAATGAGTTCATTCTTTAACTCAACTTGTTGGGTGATGATTTGTAATTGTTGTTCAGTCGCACAGTTCAATAGCTTCTCAATGACCGTTTCATTCGCCTTTTCCATATTGAAATACTTGTTTAGACATGTTTTTTCTTTAGGATTTAAAGTACTGACACATCGATAGTACCTGTAAATATTTCCGTTTCTTTTTTTAGTGTAGTTTGGAGTCATCGGATGGCTACATTCTGAACAAAACAAAACACCTTTAAGCATACCTAATATACTTTTGCTTTCACGATGAACTTTTCGTTCTGCAAATATGGTTTGTGCCTGATTAAACGTAGAGTCTGATACAAGCGGTTGGTGAACACCTGGAAATACTTGGCCATTCCATCGTATTTTCCCCAAATACACAGGATGATTGAGTATCTTGTGTATTTGCCGTTTGTCCCACAAAGATCCATTGCGATTACGAAACCCAATTGAATTACCCTCATTAGCTACAATCGTTGTGGACTTTGTTTTAATGAATAACTCAAATATAAATTGAATGACTTTCTTTTCCTGCTTGTGTGGGATGAGCTCAGACGATACAGAATCATAACCAAACGGCCTTGTGCCACCGTTGTACAAGCCTTTCTCGGCTCGCCAAGCAAACACGTCTTTGATACGTTCGGCTGTTTGCTCTCGTTCCAACTGAGCGAAAACTAGAGCTACACGAAGCATGGCTTTGCCCATAGCCGTAGTGGTATCGAAGTTTTCTCGTAGAGAAATGAATTCGATATCCTTTTCTTGAAGGGTTGTCACGGTCGTTGATGGACTTTGATCTAGTTCTTCTCTTATCCTTCAAGGCGGTTATTCTTTAATAGCTAGCTCGTTAGTTGAGGGACTAATTCTTGACGCTTCATAGAAGTACGTCTCTCTTCTTCTTTTTGCCGTTTTTGCAGTTTCCTTCTGAAATATGCAGCAAATTGCCAATTTTCTTGCTCAGTTTTTTCAAACAGGCGATATAGTGCATCAGTAGAAGCTGCTTTAATAGCGTCCATTTCATCTTTGGCTCTACTTTTTTTCTTTTTGATCTTGTCATTTTCTTCTTCAAATAGTATTCCAGCAATTAATTGGGATAAAGCCTGATCATTCACAAGATTCTTTCCAATTTGACGCATAATTGAAATGAACTGAGATTGATCTCCCTTAGCTAAAATATTAAATAGTTTCTCCAGTTGACCAACATCCTCTGGTTTGTTCTTAAGAACCATTGCAACAAAGTTAGATAGTCGTTCGACCAAATGAGGACGCTGATCAGCTAGTGTTATTAGGAATGTGCTAAACACCTGTGCCAGCTGCGGTGCTTTAAATGCTATTTGTTCAAGAGCATTGGCAGATGCTTGCAATGCTTGTGGCGATTTTACCGCGATATTATTCAAGGCATTAGATGCAGCTTGTGTCACTGGCGGTGCGGTCAAGGCTATCTGATTCAATGCATTTGCGACAGCCTGAGTGGCTTGAGGTACTTGTTGTGCGACAGTTGCAATTGTTTGAGCCACAACTTGAGTGGCCTTAGGCGCTTGAGTTGCCACATTTGAAATAGCTTGGGCGACAGCCTGAGCGGCTTGTGGTGCTTGTTGTGCGACCGTAGCAATTGTTTGAGCCACGATTTGAGTAGCCTT
>QFBU01000022.1 GCA_003265975.1 Candidatus Marinamargulisbacteria bacterium SCGC AAA071-K20 | reverse complement strand
AAGACTTACAGGTAGAAGTTAAAAATGGTCCAGTTTACACAGATATATATAAGAGCTGGGTCTGTTCCTACAAAATCTTGAAAAACAGGATGAATCCATGTGTTTGTAAATCTGTCTTCTAATCCTTTGGCGTATTTAGTAACACTTTTAGAAGACGCGTCAGCAACGACGTTAGACAACTTTTCATAAAGTTCTTTAAGGTGAGTTTTCACACTATCAGCACGACTACTTACTGGGTATAAAAGCTTTACTAAGGACTCCATATAATCCAAATGTAAATTCACAGAACCCAAATCGTCTTTATCAAAAATTGAATTTAAAATTGAAGAAATTATAGCCGTCCCCTTCTCAATACCATTTGCTGAAATAACATCCACCATAAATACGCGTCTCTCATCATCCCTTTTTAAACTACCAAATAAGCGATTATAAGTAGCGGGGTCTGCAACAGTAATCGAACTACCTGCTTTAGCTTGCATCTTTATAATATTGCGAAGTGTTTCTTTGGCACTAAAAGCTCTTGGAGACATAAAAAATTGAGGCGCCGCTTCAAGCACTTTTTGAGTCCCTTCATAGAGCCGTTCTTTATTAAATATGGCAGAAAGTTCAGTCTTCAAACTATCCATTTTATCAGTTAATAACAGTTTGTCGCGAGGAGAAAGTTTCCCTTGTCGTCCCAGTTCTAAACAGTCATTAAGTAAATCAATAACTATCGTGTTTTGAAGTAAAAGTTGGAAATTCCTCATAACTGGGTAGTCATGTTTTTTATGAACAATATCGGCCACTAATCCCAGATTTACTGAATGACCATTTTTTATGTCTAATACCTTTGTAGCAAAAAAGTTTGAACTAAACATTTTCCCAGGACTTACAATAGAAAACTTGTGAATATTTGAGTCTGAATACCCTTCTTTTACAAGCTTTTGAGCACGAGATAATATATAGGTATTTAAAAATAACTGCCGTGTATATTCAAATTGCTCAATAGTTCTTGAAGATGTGTCAGTGTCTCTAGTAAGTACACCCATTGCTTCTACAGGGTCTTTCCCCTCAAGCACTTGATTCTCAATTTCAAGATAAGCAGCTGCATCAAAAACTCTACCCTGTACCTCTGTTGGTTCATAATTAAACTCCGAATTTACTTCTGAAGAAGAAAATACAGCTAAGGACCTGGCAAAAGTTAAACCATCAAGCTTTTCAAACCCTATTTCTTTATCTGAATCACCTTTTAAATAATTAACAACACTCGAATCAGAACTACCTTCTTTAAACAATCCTGGAACAAAACTATTGATCCAAGAAAAAACAGTACTAACTCGAGTAGTTACCTTGTTAATAAAAGAAGCTTCACGTTCATCAGACTTCGCTGTTGGACCTGGAGAAGTCATCGAAACGTCTCCAAACACACCCATCCACTTATCAAGGAAATGAGTAGAAAAGAAAAGTGCTACATCTGGTCTCTGGGCATTAGTAGTTAAGAAGTCTTTAAAATAAGATGTTGACTCTCCAGAAAGTTTTGGAACTAAAACATTAAAATAACGAACAGCTAAGTCATCATCGTGCTTGATAATATCAAGCCAAAGGTTGCCAACAGACAGAACTATAGCACCACCCGTATTCTGATCAAACATCAACTGAGCTACAGAAGACCGAGTAGAAATTCTGGGTTCCAAAAAGAATTTAAGAAGTGATTTTTCAGAATCTTCATTTTCAAATACAAGTAATTCAGCACTAGGAGAAACACTTTGATTAAGGAGACTTAAGGTTTGCTCTTTTTCATCATCAGCCAACAAGTTTGTTAACTTATTCAAGCGATTTAAAATACGACCCAATTGGTCTGTTTTATCATCAAAAGAGCCAGACTTATATTGTTCAAGGAATACATCAACAAGCGCTAAAATTAAATCATTATTAAAAACTGGGTTTGAATTAGAATGCAAGTTCAGCAATGAGTCACATACTGAGACCTTTGCACCCATTTCAAAAATGCTAGGTAGCAAAGACCTTACATTTTCTTTTGCATCTTCTGAGAATGGAATATTTGAAAGTACATTATGAATACGCTCTACAATTTTAGCAGGATTCAAGGACTCATTGTCATAGTCCGAGTGGTCATAAAACGACTCTAAGTTGGCCGTTTGAGAATGTAAAAAGCTTGATAGGAGCCGTGTAATAAAACTCTCACTATGGCGAATTGAACGAACGCCCATCATAAAATGCACGTCGCTCCCACTCTCAAGTCCTAAATGACTAGTTAATTGATATAGCCAACTCTGAGCCGCATTTTTTCCAGCTTGTTTTGAATGTAATGGATTAATTGCTTTAATATCTACTTCTAAATGCCCTCGCAAAGTATTCGAAGACATCCCGTGCCACGCTTTCTCAGAGTATTCGTGCATATCGTCTTCACGTCTAATTAGTAATCCAGACTCAGAAAGTGTCGAAAGTTGTTTGAAAAAATGTTGAAGTCGAATATACATATCATTTGGAATAGTCATAGCTGATGATGTACTCATCAATTTATTTTGATTAAGATAATCACCAAGTATCTCCAGTGCAAATAAAAGATCATTATTTTCTAAAGACAATCCTTTTTCAGACAATACTCCGCGTCTTCCAACTTCGGCTAAGGCTTTTGGTAAATCTACACTTGAAAACTTTTCGCTAGAAAACATTGTAAATAAAGCCGCCGCTTTAAGGGCTGCCATATGAGGCGTATGCGCAGGACTTTTTAAAACTCTCACCATATTTAAAAAATAGGTATGGGTAAATTTAGAATCGTTTAAATCAACTTTATTTGTTATAAGAGAATTGAAGTCTGAAACTAACTTACCCATCAATAATTCATCAATGGTGTCATTTACAGCATTCATTTTACGTACATCGGCTTCGGCTACCCCATGCATCGCTACAACATCAGCTCTAACCGCAAAAGCAGCATAAGTGCTTTTTACAGCACTTACTAATCTAGGCATTGGAAATGAAGAACTAGAGTTAACAACAGTCGCTGTGCATAAGTGAGCGCCTGCTGCTACTTCTGCAACCGTGGTATCAGCAGCCTCCAAGTTAGCTCTCTCTTTTTGAAGGATTGTTGAAACGTAGTCGCACATATAATTATGAACTACTGTCTTGCCTCTACTAGCAGATCTACCGCTATTGGCGTCTGCCTCTAGGGTCTTTACACGCTGATTTAAGTCGTCAAATATTTGTAATCTCTGAAATTTAGATAAGCGCAGTTGAGAGATAGTTTGAAGCATTCTAGTTAAATTCTTACCAAAACCTTCATTCAAAGTGGCCGTTAAAGTCTGTTTATTAGGCTCAAGCATAGCCCCACCTTGAACATATTTTGCCCAATCCATAGCCCCATCATCATTACAGGCCTTTAGAACAAAAGCCTCATCAACTACAGGGATATTAATACTCTTAAATCTTAAGTCTACATACGACGCTTGATCAAAAAATTGTCCAACTCCAGTAACGTCAAGGTCTGTAAGTTGTCCTTTAATTAAGGCCGCTAGATTAGAGTAAACCTCTAATCTATTTTTATGCTGTGATGAGACTCCCTTATTATGAAAGTCCATACGATATTCTACTTGCCCAAGTAAATTCTCAAGAATTCTTACCTTAGTAGGGGCTGTATTTCCTATAAGAACTCTATTCAATTTACCAGACAGAACTTCACTACTCGGCCTAGATCTACGTTTACCTACAATTAACGCTAATGACGTTGATTTATGACGCTGGCCTTTACTATTTGAAACAAATGATACGGGGGAAGGTTGTAGTCCAAGCATACTACCCATTTAAAAAAACTCCTCATGCTTTATGTCAAAATATGACATAATATTTTTAAAAATAATTCATGTAAGTTATCGTCTCAACACAACGCTAATTGCATCGAATTATATTAATAGATTAGGTTCCTTAGATTTTAAAACAATTACTTTTCAATCAAATGTTTTCCTAATTTATATAAATATTTTGGTAGAAACCCCCATTTTAAAATTCTTTCTGGTTGCTTCGCCCCTCGATATAGCCATTCACATCGCAATGACCTAACCCAGGACGGCGCTCGAGAAAACTGTCCTGAAAATACATCAAAAACACCCCCGACACCAATTACAACACCAATTACGCCAGCCCTTTCAAGCTCTTGTATAAAATATTCTTGTCGGGGAAACCCCATTCCTACAAAAATAAAGGTAGGTTGCGATTCCTTGATTTTCTCAATCACTTCAAACTCTTGTTCCGGGGTCAAATATCCAGTCGAGTATCCACACACTTCTAAGTCTTGATACCTAGTTTTTAAAGAGTCAACTGAAAGGGATATGCCTTCTTTGCTGGCACCTATTAAAAAAACCTTTCCACCCAATTCACAAACCCCTTCTACAAGATCAATTCCTGTCACCGGACTTATATCTTTTTTCCAAATTAGTTTTGACGCCATGACTACACCTTGTCCGTCGGCCACTATTAGATTCGCTTTTTTTACCCAATCATTTAACTGTTTATCTTTTTCACAATCCATAATCATTTGAGGGTTTAAGGTTATCAGTCGGGTAAGTTTTTGTTGTTCTGACTCTTTTTTCAAAGTATGTAGAACTGAAGATAACGGCATAGTAGATACATCAAAACCGAAAATACTCAGAGTAGGGTTTAACACAGACGCATGAACTTTCGAGCGTAAAATAGCCGTATCGACACCTTTTTTGAGGGCTCTAATATATTTATCGGCCTGACTACAAACATGTTCTATATCATCTATTATTTCTTCAGTAATAGAAAACCGATGTTCTTGTCCAAACAAAATAGACAAAGAAACACACTTAGGGTCCAAGCCAATACTTATAAAAGGGACACCTGCTGCGGCCGCCCATAAACAGGTATGGTATCTCGAAGAAATAATACAAGAATAAACAACATTATCATCATAACGTCCCTCTAATAAATCTTCTAAATATTCGCCTTTCACATCAACACTATTTAACATCACATCATCCACTCCCAAATGAGCCGCAATCCCTACCCAAGGAAAAGAGTCATTAAGAAGGTCGTTTATATCGTTAATATTTTCTTCAGTTTCTATGTTCGTATTCAAAGACACACCAACAGGTCCATTTGAGTTATACGCTGGTTTAAAGGGTTTGAATTTATAAAACAGAAGATCAGACCCTAATAAGGCACGTTGTGGAAACGCACTAAATTCTGTAAAGCTAAGATCATCACGGAATGAAATAGACTCAAATCGACTTAAAACCCTATTTGTAAGCCATCTTGAAACAGGATCGTCTATCGGACCAACGCCTATGCCTAAGCCGTAACATGGTTTTTTCAAAAAAATAGCCAGCCCTAAAATAAACAAATAATAATATAAGCTCTTCTTAGACGTTCTAGTTTGAAGTAAAGACCCGCCACCTAATACGACTCTGTCACAGGTGTATATTGTTGAAATTAGCCCCCAAATTTTTTTACGATTTGAAGGTAATAGTGTGGTTATTTTTGAATTTTTTTCTAGAGAATTTAAAAGAGAAAGTGTTTTTTTTAAAAGATGTTCATCGCCTGCATTTGAAAAACCATAATACCCTACAAGTAAGGTAGGCATTACTTAAATGACTTCGCGCCTAATTCTTTAAGCTTCTGGTCTAACTGATAATAGCCTCTATTTAAATGGTGCAACCCATAAACATTGGTATATCCTTTAGCCACTAACCCGGCCAATATCAAAGCCGCTCCAGCTCTTAAATCTGTTATTTTAACTTCAGCACCAGACAAATTTTTAACACCTGTAATAGTGGCTGTATGTTCGTCTATCTTAATTTTTGCGCCCATACGCATCAGTTCTCTGGCATGCATAAATCTATTTTCAAAAATCTTCTCTTTAATGATACTTTTACCCTCGGCAATTGTTAGTAAAGTCATCATTTGTGCTTGCATATCAGTTGGAAAGCCAGGGTATGGGGCCGTTTCGATATCAACGGCAGTAAGGTTTCTTTTTCGAGGTTTTACAACAACGGCATTCTCTTCAACAGTAAAATTAACTCCACATTGTTTCAATTTGTATAAGACAGACTCAATATGGCCAGGAACAACCCCTTCAACCCGCACTTCATCGTCACACAATGCGGCCGCAATAATTAATGTTCCAGCTTCAATTCTGTCTGGAATAATTGGATATGACGCTAGCCCCTGTAATGTTTTAACGCCTGTAATATGAATAGTAGATGTTCCAACGCCTTCTATTTTGGCACCGGCTTGAATTAATAAATTGGCTAAATCTGTAATTTCTGGTTCTTTTGCTGCATTTTGGATTACGGTGTCACCTTCTGCCAAACTAGCCGCCATCATTAAGTTTTCAGTAGCACCTACAGAAGGAAATCCTAAAGGAACAGGCCCACCTTTAAGTTTGTCTGCTTGCATAGAAACAAACCCATGTTCAATAGACACCTTCGCTCCTAAAGCTTCAAACCCTTTTAAATGAATATCAACAGGTCTTGTTCCTATAGAACAGCCACCAGGAAGTGGAACCTTAGCTAAACCCGTTTTAGCAAGCAACGGACCCGCCACAAAAAAAGAAGCTCTCATAGAGGTTACTAAGTCGTAAGGTGCCATATGGCGAAGCTTACCTTTATTCCAAATTTTAATTTTGTTGTGATGATAATATTCAGCTCTAACCCCTAAAGCACTTAACATCCGCACCATAATACTAACGTCATTTAAATAAGGGACATTCGTAAGAACGGTCTCTCCATCGAGCATAATACATGCCGCAAGTATAGGCAAAACAGAGTTTTTTGCGCCTGATACCTGAACGGTTCCTTTTAAAGGAAAGCCTCCCTCAATTGTTAAACGTGACATAGTATTTCTCCATTTTTAGCATTAAATATAAACCGAAAGCAGTTGATCCACTTGTTCACAAAGATCCTCATAACTACCATCATTTGTAACCACATTTTCACAAGCCTCCATGGCTGCAAAAACATTTTGCCCCGAACTTTCCCCACAGTTCTCACGTTGATCATGCTTTCGGAACGTTTCAAAGTCAATAAGATCACTTTCTCTTTTTCGAGCTGAAATACGTTCATAGCGTTTTTCTATTGGCGCATCCACCCCAATTAAAGTCACATAATGATCTTTTAAAAACTTAACTTCATGTGGATTCCGGATACTATCAAATACAATTTTAGTAGCGCCTTCTTTCATAGATCTTTGAAACATTTCTCGAGCCAATACGTCTTGCCCTTTCTGCGCTTTAAGGCGATTACTCGTTTCTACAAGATTGTCTCTAGTCGCTTGAAGTCCTTTTTCACGGACGTAATTATGTATAACACTAGACAGAGAATATCGTTGAAATCCTCTATCTACTAAATAGTCACAAATTGTTGATTTTCCTGATCCGTTGGTACCAACAAGACCTATCATGATTGCTGTCATGCCTTAAGTATAGCCAATTAGGTCAATTTGTGGAAGAAAGTTGCCCCGAACTGACATGCAATGTACGCGTTGGAAACGCAAACTCAACACCCAAGTCTTGAGCCAATTTAACAATAGATAAAAACAAATCGTGCTTCCCTTTAAGCTCATCACCCCACTCTGGTGTTTCTAAAAAACAATACAAAAGAATGTCTAGAGAAGAGTCATTAAATCCATTAAAATAAACGTGATAATAGTCTTTTCTAGTAATAGGATGCTCATCAATCAATTTTCTGACACCCACACAAAAAGCATCAATTTTGTCGGGAGGGGTATTATAAGTAAGACTTAGAGTCGTTTTTATTCTTCTATAAGTTCGCTCTCCCATGTTGTCTACCTTAGCCGTTAACATTTCTGCATTAGGAATAGTAACGAGTGAATTATAAAATGTTCTGAGTCGAGTACTTCTAAATCCAACATGCTCAACAGTCCCCTCAACCTCTCCAATCACAACCCAATGACCAATACTAAACGGATGATCCACCAAAATTGTGAGAGATCCAAATACGTTTGCTACCGTTTCTTTAGCGGCCATTGCTATAGCTATTCCACCAATACCTAGTCCTGCAAGTAAACTTGAAATGGGTAGTTTAAGAATTTCAGCAATCGAAAATCCACCAATTATAAAAAAGGTTACTTTAATACACCTACAAATGAGAGGGGCTAAAAGGTCGTCAAATTTATTTTCTGTAGCCTCTGCTTTTTTGCTCAAATAAATTTGAAGAATATCGGCAGATCGCCACCCTACCATAACCACTCCGTAGTAGGTCATGATTTTTGCGGCCACAACTAAAGTAGACAATAAGAAAGGCGTTAAATGAAGAGGATATAGACCGAGTAAACAAATCCACCCCAAAAACATTATGTTAAGAGGTCGATGTAATTTTTCGATAGGATAACTTTTAATGTCATCCTCACTCGCCCTGTTAAGAACCAGCCTAGTAACAACGGACGCACTCACTCTAGCAATAATCGAACTCACAACAAGCGCTAAAAATAAAACTAAAAATAGACCCGCACTTTGCCATAAGGTGATACCCATCCACGAAGAATTGGCTAAGGAATATCCTAAAGTAGACTCAAAAATAGACTGAATATTTATTTGCATATCTTATAAAGAATACCATATCCTTCAATTCAAAGTCATTTTTAACCCATTTAAGGGAAAAAATTTAGTGCAGTGTTAAGAAATTTGCTATAATAAGTGTAGTTGTGTACACTTTGGCCGAGGTAAAAGATATGACAGTAACAGCAGAAAAAAAAATAACAGTTCAAAAATACGGAGGCACCTCTGTAGGCTCTATAGAACGAATCAAAAATGTCGCCGACAAAATCATCCTCACATATCAAACTAGTAAACGAGTAGTAGCTGTAGTATCTGCAATGGGTGATACAACAGACACCCTAGTAGGTTTAGCTAAAGGAATTACAAGTAAACCCAGCCCCAGAGAATATGATGCATTACTTTCTACAGGTGAAAATGTATCGGCTTCTTTATTAGCCATGTGCTTGATTGAAAAAGGCTACGAAGCCATTTCACTTACTGGATACCAAGCTGGTATTACCACTGAAGTGCTCCACTCTAGAGCTAAAATACTAAACATTAAAACAGGTCGAATTATGCAAGAACTAGAAAAAGACCGAATTGTAATTATTACAGGGTTTCAAGGCATCAATAACAATGGAGATGTCACTACAATTGGTAGAGGCGGATCTGACACTTCAGCCGTAGCGGTAGCCGCTGCACTTAAAGCAGGTGAGTGTGAAATTTATACGGATGTTGACGGCATTTATACAACCGATCCTCGAAAAGTAGCGGATGCAAAAAAATTAAATGAGATTTCATACGATGAGATGTTAGAATTAGCCTCATTAGGGGCAAAAGTTTTACATCCCCGTGCGGTTGAATGTGGAAAAGAAAACCAAGTAGTATTACATGTTCGCTCCTCATTTAATAATGAAGAGGGCACTCGAGTAAAGGAGAGTAGTGAGATGGAAATAAACAAGCCCGTAACTGGGGTTACTTTAAATGAAGACGAGGCTATAATTTCGTTAATTGGAGTTCCAGACAAACCTGGATCTGTAGGATATATATTCAACACCCTTGCAAAAGAAGGCGTTAACGTCGATATGATCATACAAAACGTAGAACAAAATGACAGTAACAATGTCTCCTTTTCAGTTCATAGAGACGACTTAACACTTGCAAGTAGCATCAGCCAAAAAATAGCAGACTCAATTGGCTGTTCACAAGTTATAACCGACGACTCAGTTGCAAAAATTTCAGCTGTTGGAGTAGGTATGATTTCAAAGCCTGGCATAGCCGCTCAAATGTTTGAAGCCTTAGGAAAAGAAAACATAAACATTAAACGCATTACAACTTCAGAAATAAAAATATCATGTGCAATAGACAGAAAAGAAGCAAAAAAAGCACTGGCTATTCTTCATAAGGAATTTGAGCTACACGTCTAATGGACAGAGATGCCATCATCACATTACTTTTACTTGTTGCTTGCGCGATACCAGTACACACGTGGTTTTTCTGGGTAAGACAGCAAGCTTCTCAGATTGAAAAGCAACTCGAAAAAGAAGTGTTTTACTGTAATTTTTCAAAAGCACCCTTACTTGCTGGCTTATGCCACGGTTACAATTTTTTAAAGGGATATGCCCCCATATACATCGCCGATACTTATTTTTATTTTGATGACGTCAGTTTAATGTTAATCATTGTTAGTTCAATAGCATTACATATTTGGTCACCCTTACTTGGGTTTAAACGAAACAAGCATTTATTTTTACCACTATTAGGGGTCTACGTATTTATGTCGCCCATTAACATTTATATATTTCCGGTAGTCTACTTAATTGCATCGTTACTTTTAAATTCATTTCCGCTAGGACTCTTAAGCAGCATCATTATAATGTTCTCAACAATTTGGGGGTTCACACTCCCTATCTACCTTATTCCAGTCAATTTTATTTTATTTATTATTACAGCACTATCACTTAAAAACTTCATCTTCTCTCAGTTAGAAGATGGTAGAAAGTGGACCATTGCTAAGAGCTTTAAAAACCGGTAACCTTTTTTAAGATCCCAGATTTTTTATCTGGGCGTAAATGCTTCAAATAGTGACAATAACGCTAAAAAGATAATTTTAACAAACCAAATTGCTATTCTTTTTTTTCTTATTAAACTGCCTTACTGTATTCTTTTTTATTTTTATTTATGCATTGATGTTTGGACCAAAAGCTGAAATTCAATATATCCTTTTTTCACTTATTTATGTTGTAAATGCAATCTTCGAAAAACAGAGACGGTTATTTTTAATGCCAATTCCAGCCATTCTCTTCTTACTATTAAAGCTTACAAACTATTCATTTTTTTATCATTTCCCGTTACATTCTCTAGTAGAATCCATTTTGTTCTACTCCACAATTATCGTCACCTTTATTCTAATTACACTACCCTTACATTTTGTTTCTAAAATGTATGAAAGTACAAAGGACAAACTTAAAAAATACAAAAAAATTTTCAATTACAAAACAAGAAGTTAATTGAAGGAAAATCAAATAAAAAATTGGAGAAGAGCTATTTATAGAAGATGGGACAGTTAAAAATCATCTAAAAAGTATCTTTAAAAAAACGGGTGTTAAAACGAGCTTAGAATTAATCATTTTGTTATCGAGATAGAAATAAAATTACAAGCCAACCCGAGTTAAATATAAGGGATCAATCCTAACGTTCTGAACACTAATTCCCCAATGTAAGTGTGGCCCGGTGGCTACTCCAGTTTGACCAATTTTGCCAATGGGTTGCCCCTTTTTAACGCGTTCTTTTTTCTTAACCATACGTTTAGACAAGTGATTATAAATACTCACAATACCTCTACCATGATCTACTATAACTGTATGGCCATGTATGGGTAAAAAGTCGCTATAGACCACCATTCCACCGTTCGAAGTCCCAACGAGAGTACCTTCTTTATTGGCAATATCAACACCTGCATGTGACCGTCTATACGAATTATTATAAACTCTAACCTTTCCAAATTCCGAAGAAATCCGTCCTTTTGCAGGTCTTATAAACTTTCCATGGAAATATCGTTTATAAGTTTTTCGCTTATAGGCCTTACTAATAATTTGACCTTCATTTACGAGTCGTTTATTACTTTTAGACAGTTTATTTTTCTTTTTACTTAAACTAACTTTACCTTCTTTAAACTTGGGTCTAACCACCTTTATAGGAATAGTTTGTTCAAATTTTTCACCATTTTTAAACGTGACATACACTTTTAGAGGGTAAGTTTTAGCCTTAATTTTACGAGCCGCCGCAATATAGGCGACATAGCGTTCTTTTTTCTTATGAGTTTTGAATAATTTAAAATGGCGATTGGTAAATCCAATAGACGTTTTTTTAACGCGACTACTTGAACTCACTTTAACTTTAAGAACGTCACCAATTCGAAGGATCTTAGAAGAAACAACAACTTTAACAGGCTCTGATTTTGAATAAACAGACCCGGTAAAACAAAGCAACGATAAGGCAATTAAAATGACTCGTTTTAAATTCATGATTAAGGCTAGAGTCTATCACAAGAAAACTGAACTCCAAAGGAAAAGCAAAATTAAAGGCTTGGGACCTTTTGTTGTAAAAAGGTTAGCCGTTTATTAGTCTTTGGATGTTCAAAAGAAAGCGAAAATGCATGCAGAGCTTGCCCCTTACCTCCCACAGTTTTCCCGTATAAAGGATCTCCAATAATGGGGTGTCCAAAATCTTGTAAATGAACTCTAATTTGATGCGTTCTACCTGTTAACGGCCTCGCTTCAACAATTGTCTTGGTATTAAATCGCTCAAGGACAAGAATCTCGGTAATCGCTTCTTTTCCTTCCTCAGAAACAGCATATAAATGTCTCTTCTTAGTATGTCTAGCAATCGATTTGTTGAGTGTAAAATAATCGTTTTGAACATTTCCGTTCACAATAGCAATATAGCGTTTTTTAACAGTTCTATTCTTAAATTGTGCAGTTAAGCTTTCGTAGGCCAAGTCCGATTTAGCAACTACCATCACCCCAGACGTGTCTTTGTCTAAACGATGAACGATGCCGGGTCGGCCGCTTGCTCCGACATCTTTAATTCCTGGAAAATAATTTAAAAGAGCATCTGCAAGCGTTCCGCTTTTTTGAACATCATTGGGATGTACAACAACACCTAGCTGTTTACTCAAAACCAATATATCGTCGTCTTCATAGAGTAAATCAAGAGCGGGAACATTATCATCTAGTTCAATTTTCGAATCATCTTCAAGCCCATTTATGTCTAGAAGATCATCAACAGACACCTTGTAAGACGCTTTTTGTTGTTTACCATTAACCAACACGTTTCCAGCTTTAATCAGAGTTTGAATAATAGTTCTAGATCGAGATAGCTCTTCAGCCAAATACTGATCGAGACGTTTACCGTTTTGGGTTACTTTTAGGTTTAACATAGGAAAGTATAAATTCTAACACAAAAAAACCAATACCAATATCAATACAAATATCCGCAATATTGAAGACGGGGAATATTTTGATATCTACAAAATCAATAACATAGCCTAAAAAAGCACGATCTAAAAAGTTTCCAACAGCACCAATAAGTAAAAAACTAAGCCCCAATTTAGACCATCTGCTGGTAGCAATCACTCGAGAAAAAACTACACAAATAAATATTACCAAGACACTTACTGTTAACAAAAATGTACGTTGCCCCTGCAATATTCCATATGCTGCACCATAATTATGAACTAAATGAAACGATAAAAGTTTAGGAATAATGACTTTAGGTAAAAAAAACGAAAGTGTCTTATTAGCAAGTATTTTTGTGTATTGGTCTATTAAAATCCCCAATATAACAATGCTGAAATGTATTCTTGGCACTTATTTTACAGAAATTTGAAGAGGAAGAAATTGTGATAAATCTAGGCCTAGAATAGTAAGGAAATATACAATAACTACAAGTCCAATCATAAAGCCCAAGCCTCTTAATATACCAATACAAAAATTGAGAATAAATACTCTCCATGGATTAGTAACCATTAGCGCCATATCATCAAAATTTGATTCTTTAAAAACAGACATTAACAAACGAATGCTTTTATTAAATTCGTCCATCATCAAACTTTGTTTATGCATATGATGAGACGTATGATTTACAGTACCTTCACCATTTTCAAGAGTCTCTTTAGCTTTTAGAGCACCCTCATTTATCACATGTTTTTTTTGTGACAAATTTTCAATCGCTTTTTTTAAATTATCTTCAGTCATTTACAGGTACCTTATTATCTTCCAATACATCAATTCCTGGTAAAACTTTTCCTTCAAGAAACTCTAGGCTTGCCCCACCACCGGTAGAGATATGAGACATTGTATCACTCAACCCTACTTTAGAAATAGCGGCGGCAGAGTCTCCCCCACCAATAATAGTAATGGCCGAACTTTTTGAAAGAGTTTCAGCAACTGCAAACGTGCCTTTAGAAAAAGGGGCTAATTCAAACACGCCCAGAGGTCCGTTCCAAATTACAGTCCCAGCCCCCTCAAGCGCTTCATTTATAGCATCAATTGTTTTAGGTCCTACGTCTAAGCCCATCCGGTCATTTGGAAATGCCTCGGTATCAAAAACATCAATTTGTGAGTCTACGCTAAACTCAGTAGCACACACGTGGTCCAATGGAAGTAACACTGTAGTAGTACTTGTTTCAGCTTCCTTAAGAAACGCCATCGCTTCATCTTTAAATTCGTCTTCAACCATCGACGATCCTGTTTCTGAGCCTTGTGCTTTAAGTAAGGTATAGGTCATCGCCCCACCAATAATTAAAGTATCAACTAAACCGAGTAAGTGTCTCAGCACACCAATCTTACTAGAAATTTTAGACCCACCGATAATAGCAATTAATGGTCGTTTAGGCTCAGCAATAGCCCCACCCAAAAACTCTAGTTCTTTCTGAATTAAAAAGCCGGCATACGACGGTAAAAACTCACATACACCAGACGTAGAAGCGTGCGCGCGGTGAACCACGCCAAAAGCATCTTGAACAAAAATATCTGCTAAATTAGCCAACTGTTTTGAGAAGTATGGATGATTTGCAGTTTCTTCTTTATGGAATCTCAAATTTTCAAGAAGCACCACTTCTCCTCGCTTCATTTGAGATACTTTAGAAAAAACAGACTCACCAACACAGTCATCGAGTAACGAAACGTTCATTTTCAACTTCTCAGTCAAACGTTCAGCAACAGGTTTTAAACTAAGCTTTTCAACACGCTCACCTTTTGGACGCCCCATATGAGAACACAAAATTACAGACGCGTTATTTTCTAAAAGATAGTTAATAGTAGGAAGAGCCGCTTTGATGCGGGTATCATCAGATATTTGCCCCTCAGATAGAGGAACATTAAAGTCGACTCTTACAAGTACTTTTTGGTCTGAAAGCTGAGATTTTGAAAGATCTTTGATAGATTTTTTTTGAAATGACATAAGGACTATTTTAACTTAATTTCGTATTTTTTAAAATTACTGTTTAGACTTACAATTCAGATTTAGCTAAATACCAATACAATTAAAATGACTTCGATAAAATTATTTTTATCAAAATTATAATCATTTTTTACATAAGTTAAAAGAATATAAAGAGGGAAAGTTTGCATTTAATAGTTTTTACGATATGCTAATTCAAAAAACACCTATATCGAACCTAGTCAAAACCTCCAAAATTGTATTCTAAAAGGAAAGTGGCATGAATAAAGTCACGGAATTTGCTGTAAGAACAGCGCCATTATTTTTTGAAGCAACCTCAGCAGCGGTAGCTTCAGATTTAGCAACTAGGCCAAGCAGAAAAACATATATAGAGACATAAAACACCCCCTGTGAAACCACCTGTAAAAGTGATCCCCCTAAACTTAGGCCTATAGGTGTAACTCCAACTAAAACTGCCGCTATTACAACATGCATTGTCAGCTCTGCTATATGCACAGCAGCAGGACACCCATTTAACGTATTATTCACTCTTCGGCTGGACAGTACAAAAAAAGAACTAGATAAATTATTTCCTAAAAAGACAAGCCTATTAAAAAAATCCTCCACAGAATATAGATCAGCTTTAGCAGTTATGCGAGGAGAAATGCTCACAAATGGAGCTTTACCCACATTAACAAAGGTACTTGGGTATAGAGTTGGAGGTGGAGCATTATCAGGATTATGTTTATATTCTATTTTTCAATACCAAAGAGAAAATGGAATTGAACCTGGTTTAAAATCTTATGCAGTAGCAGGAGTAATGGAAAGTGTTGTCAGAATACCAACATTAACAATTGTACAAATCAAAATTTTAGGTAAACTCCCAATTTACAAACTCTAATTGCTACAGCTCCAATATCTGCAGGCTTAAGAGGGGGTTATATTGGAAGTTTACGAGCTGGAAAAGACGCCGGTCAAGAACTTAAACAAATTTTCACACCACAAGTGGCAAAAGAAATGGTACAAACAGCAAAGACCGCCCCTCTAAACAAAGCATTCAGACTGGGAGCATATTCAGATATGTGACCAGTCTGAGACAATCTTAAAATGCCGCAACCAGCCAAATTCACCGCTTAGGAGATGGCTTCGATTAGGTTGACGACGCGGTTTGAGTAACCCATCTCGTTGTCATACCAAGAAACAACCTTAACCATATTTCCCAAAACGATAGTAGAAAGCCCATCAAAAATAGATGAATGAGGATTCCCGATAATGTCACAAGAAACAAGAGGGTCTTCGGTATACTCAAGAATTCCCTTAAGTTCACCGTCAGCAGCCTTTTTCATAGCAGCATTAATAGCCTCTCTGGTAACAGGTTTTTCAGATTCAAAAGTTAAATCGACAACTGATCCATCAGGAACTGGAACACGCATAGCCATTCCGTCTAGTTTCCCTTTAAGTTCTGGTAACACTAAAGCAACCGCACGAGCAGCCCCTGTAGTAGTTGGGATAATAGACACGGCTGCTGCACGTGCACGTCTAAGATCTTTATGAGGTAAATCTAAAATAGCTTGGTCGTTTGTATAAGCATGAACAGTGGTCATTAACCCTTTAACTATCCCAAAGTTTTCGTGTAAAACTTTTGCAATTGGAGCTAAACAGTTTGTAGTACAACTAGCATTAGAATAAGCAACAATATCAGGTTTAATATCCTGCGAATTAACGCCAAGAACAACGGTTGCAATGTCGTCTTTAGCTGGAACAGTTAAGATAACTTTTTTAGCCCCTGCTTTAACGTGATCCATATATCCACCACGATCAGAAGTAGCACTTGCAAAAATACCTGTCGCTTCAACAGCAACATCAACATTTAAGTCGCCCCAATTTAATTCTTTAGGGTTACGAATAGCAGAAATTTTAATTTCTTTTCCATTAACAATTATTGAATTGTCAGTGGCTTCTACCGTTCCATTAAATCGGCCATGAACCGAATCATATTTAATAAGATGTGCCAAAGTTTTAGGGTCAGTAAGGTCATTGATCCCTACTACTTCTACATTAGGATTATCTAAAGTTAGTTTAAAAACGTTACGTCCAATTCGTCCAAATCCATTAATTGCTACTCGTATTGTCATGTGTGATTTCCTTTCAAATTTGAAAAATTATTTCTTGAAATTAGGGTACCTTAAGTAAGGGTGAGTCTACTAGATTTTACTGCTTTTTTCAATATTTTTTGTCTAAAAACCTCATTAGGGTCTAAACTCATCTTTAAACAAAATAATATCTATGTTCTCGACACTATTAACTTCAAGTTTATAAAATACAGAGTGATCAAACTTATTTACAGGCACAACCACCTCATTAACCATTAGCTGAGTATCTTCAGGCATAAATCCAGACAAAATCATAAAACCACCACTCGTTTTTTCGACAGAAATAAGAGCGACCTCATTACTATTTTCAGGAAACAATCTAATATTAATAGGAAACCTAGTAATCACTTTATCTGACCCTTCAAGCACTAATTTATTAATATGAAGTGTCCCATAAAATTGTTCAACCCAATATTGAGTTTGAATACTATCAACTAATTTAAAATGCATTTCTGCCAATAAATTTGAGTCCGGTTCTTGTGGTTTTTCTTTACTATAATTAAAAATATTGTCGTCAACCTGCGCTAATATCCTGTCTTCATACTTGGTGGTCTTGAATGGATGCAAACTATACCCAATCGAAAACACATGCTCTGAATCTAAAAATGAATATAGACGATGTACATAAGAATAATCTAATATTACGCCCCCCAAATTCATCCCCAAGCCTAAAGTAATATCTTTATTTTTGTAGCCGCCTCTAACCGCCATCGACGGAGTCGTTTTTTCACTTCCCGTGAGCCAATATTCAAATCCAGAATACAAGCGTAGCTTAGTCCAATCAGACTCTTTTTCAAGGTCCAACGACAAAAACAACCGTTCTTCAAATAAACCTACTGTTTGGCCAAACCCAATCACCCCTGGAAGTGCATCCTGATGACCAGAATCCCAAGTAAGATTTGATTGACCTAGATTTTTAAAAACGAAACCAGAACTAGTCGTCCAGTTTTGAAATTCCCACCCTCTATAAAACCCCAAATCAAGAGTAAATGCATGCCCTGACGAGGTATATAATTTTTCATAAAACACCCCCGCCCTAAGCCCAATATCGGTACCATAATACGTTTTTTGATAACTAGTAAATAATTGATGCTGTGTGTTTGAAAATCGCCTACCTGTGTCCACTGGCTGACCGCCATCATTTAATTCCGTTTCAAAAATATCATGAATTCCAGCCGTAAAATAACCCAGTCTTAGATGAGGGTTGTCTAAAAGATTTTGGTAAGTAAAGGCATAGAAGTTAGTCTCTAAATATTGCCCGGAATCAAGTTTAAAATACTGATTTTCTAACTCAGGTAATTTTGCCCAATTATAAAAAATAGCATCAGGTCCAACGGCCCTAGCAATATAGGCGCCCCCTTGACCCACGGGTCTTGCTCCAAACTTATTCATAACAAAATCAATCGACCCAAAGTGGAGCGACGAAAACAGAAAAACTAAAATGAGCCCCTTAACGAAGTATCGCAATTTTCAACCTTTTCTTTTCGGTAGTACTTCCCGACTTAACAATACAATAACCATAATAAACACCGTTAGGTAAGTCAGTTCCATCATCTCTTTTACCATCCCAAGATAGGGTGTGATATCCTGCTTGTTTTTCTACATCCCCTCCACGATATCGCCACACAGTATCTCTTCTAAGAGACAAAATATGAATATCAAAGCTGTCTACAGGCTGACTAATACTATATCCAAATTTCATGGTTTGAGAATCGGGGTTAAACGGATTTGGGGCATGTAAAATATCAAAAAAAAGTGCCGCACTATTAACATTAAAAAGGAGGGTTTTTGCCGTGATATTACCATTTGCATCGGTAGCACTGATAACCGCTTGGTAGGCATCGTCTGTAAGAGATGTCACTGAGTTAAATGAAATCAACATATTTGAAGTCGAACTTAATCCACCAACTTCTTTAGAATCTACAGGTGTAGAACTGGATTGCTTTTGAATAGTAATAGACCAAGTAGAAATCCCGGAATCTCCATCTTGAATTTCAGCAGAAATAGTTGGTGTGACATCTATATAAGAATTATCAACAGCTAGCACGCCATCTAATTTTATATTTGTAATAACAGGAGGGTAAGGGTCTCTCAATTGAAACACTGCAAACAGAGTAAAATGATTTGTGGTGAATTGTAGAGAATCTAGCCCAACATTTACTAAAGTAATACCATCAGACTTCCAACTACTAGTACTTGTGTCATAGTAATTAACCGACACACCAGAATTAACCGGCATTTCTACCGACATCTTCAAAGTTACAGTGACAGGATCTGAAAAAGTAGTGCGATCAACACCATCATCAATAGCCAAACTAAAGGCTTCAACATAAGTAAAAGTACTAGGCGCTGCAATTCCAATGGACGACGTGGACACTGACGCAAAACTAACAGCCCTATTATTAGTAACCGCATTTAACGGAATAGACAAAGTAACTCCCAATTCCCCAATATTAAATACCTTTATACTGCTAGAAAAATTAGCTGTAACGACGTTAGAAGTCACCGATCTATACCCAATGGCATCTTCTAAAATAGCAGTCACTAACGCGTCTTGAGTAACCGTTACTGGAAACACCGAAAACAATCCATCGTTGCTAACATTAGCACTAGCTTCAAAACTATTATCTACATAAACAAAAACCGTCGTATTGGCTTCTGCTGACCCAGTCACGGTTATTTCTTCAGCATAAGTAAACGGAATAGAAGACAATACAGGTGCATTAGGCGCTACATTGTCGACATGAAATTGAGAACTAACAGAGTAGTCCCCATATTCCACTGAGTCGTGAGGTTTCATTCTAATTTGAAACATATTGTCAGTAACCCCCACATCATTTACAACGTCCCAAACCAACCCTTGAAACGAAGTACTATGGGCGGTGCCATTTTCAGAAGCATTACTATTAGAAAGTGTTCCAATAATTTTTGCATTCGCCCAAGTAAGACCATCCGAAGAATACTGAACTTGATTGCCCTTACTAGCATCCACATCAAAACTATCTTGATTAAAATTAATCGCATTATTGTCGTAGTCTGTAGCCAGATAACTTATTCTCATTTCAGTACTATTATTAGTACCCACTTGTTGAACACTTATGTCGTCAATTTTTGGAACTGCATTTATTATGGTTAGTGTTTTATTAGGGCTACCACTATCAAATTTTGGAGTAATAGTAACTGTATCCGATAAGTCAGCAGAAATTTGCTCAGCTAAAAAAGAAGATCGAGACCGAACTAATTTAAAGTGACCTCTAAACGTTCCAGAATTAACGGATGTTTCTCTCAATCTTACTAAAGTTCCACGTGAAACACTGTTAGAACTCACCATAACTTCCATGATATTTCGACTGGTACTTTTTTGGTCAGTCGCCAATGCTTCAACATACACCATGTCGCGATTAGAAAACTGCCCTAGAGGACTCTCTGTAGAAAAACTAGAATCTGAATAAAGTTTGATAGCACTTACACTATTTGGCGTTACATTTTTAAATCCTTGAAATACATAAGCGCCCCCTTTACTACTATCCAATTTATTAACACCTACTAAAAACTCAGAGACACCATCTTCGTTAATTTCCCCTCCCGAACTTACCGTATAGCCCACTTGTATAGAGTCCGTTTCTCCCGAAATTATCAAATCACTTGCCGTACTCACAGCTATATTTCCAGTTAGAACCGTCTCTGATTTTCCATAAATCACGTATACTTTCCCACGTTTATTAGTGCTCCAATATTCACCAATCGCAATATCATTAAGTAGGTCACCGTTCACATCCCCAATACCAGAAAGACTATGTAAGCCCAAATAATAAAATCCGGTTTCGCCTTCAATTGAGGCGCTCCATGACCGGACACCAGACACTTTCGAAGAAAAAGGAAACCTTAAGCCTCCATAATAAATATACACAACGCCTTTACTTCCATTTGTTCTTGGGGCCGAAATTGCAAAGTCGCCAAAGCCATCCCCATTAATATCGCCTAAGCCTGCAAATGACTCTCCAAATGCGTCATTCCCGTTATCTTTACTAAAAAATATGGCATCTGCTTTTGATAATTCATCATCGCCATCCACTAGGTCGCTGG
>QFBU01000021.1 GCA_003265975.1 Candidatus Marinamargulisbacteria bacterium SCGC AAA071-K20 | reverse complement strand
AAATTATGCCACTAACCAAATAAACCAATAAATCTCTAAACCAATAAAGTATTACTATCCTGAAATAAAACCTTTAATGCCGCATGCACCTCCTTAAACTTGAGATCAATATCAGAAAACCGTTGGTTGAGATAATCAGTGGATTGATTTTTATTAAAATGAACGAAGGCTCTAATAATTGTAATATTTGCTTTACGGGCAATATTCGATTTTAAAACAGAGGACAACATTAATATTCCATATTCTGTAAAAGCAAAAGGGGGAGATCCTGCATATTTTAACGATTTAAACCGGTCACAGCTTGTGACTACTTTATTTTTTTCAGACTCAGAAAGTTGAAACATAAAATCCTTGGGAAACGAATGCCTATTCCGTTTAACGGCTTGGTTTAATACTTTTGTTTCTACTTCATATAATTCAGATAGGTCTCTATCCAACATCACCTTTAAATTTCGAAAAAGTAGTATCTTGGATTGAATAGTAGATTCGTTAATATTTGTTAAGTATTTTGTCATTAATCTTCCTTTTTTGAGTGTATAAAAAGAATACCATGTAAATACGTGGTAACATAATGAGATTCTTTCATACGTCTAAAAATAAAAAGGATGCTTTAAAGATTTTCAGTTTAACTTTACAATAATGACTATGGCACTAAGTAAAGAAGATGAACAATCAATTGAAGCCCTTTTAGGAAGAAAACCAAGTGAAGTAGAAACTCACATATTTGACACAATGTGGTCTGAGCATTGCTCATATAAAAGTACAAAACCTGTATTACAAACACTTCCAACAAATGGTAGTGACGTGGCTTTAGGTATTGGTGAAGACTCTGGAATAGTAAGGTTTACTAAACACAATTCAAAACAATATTGTATTGCTATATCACATGAATCTCATAATCATCCCTCACAAGTATTACCTGTTGAGGGTGCTGCTACTGGGGTTGGTGGAGTAGTCAGAGATGTTTATTGCATGGGTGCAGACGTAGTAGGCGTTTTAGACTCTCTCCATTTTGGAATTGCTACTGATAAAGACTCGGCAATTGTTGAAGAAATTGCTGAAAAAGTTGTTCTTGGTGTATCAGGTTACGGAAATGCTCTTGGTGTTCCAGTACTTGGAGGTGAAACCCTTTATCATTCTTCTTATAACGACAATTGTCTCGTAAACGTTGCCGCCCTAGGACTGCTTACAGAAGACGAAATCGTACATAGTTACGTACCAGAAAACGCAAAAACTGAACCTTACGATGTTATATTATTCGGAAAATCTACAGACGCCACAGGGTTTGGTGGTGCCAGTTTTTCATCAGCGACACTAGATCACAGTAATGAAAATATTGGAGCTGTTCAAGTCCACGATCCTTTTCTAAAACGTGTTCTAGTAGAAGCTATTAAAGTTTTATTAAAAGAAATTAAAGACGCTAAAGTTGAGGTTGGATTTAAAGATCTCGGGGCTGGTGGAATTTCTTGTGCCACTTCAGAGATTGCTGTTGGCGGAGGAATGGGCGTAAATATTGATTTAGACAAAGTTAATACGGTTATGGAAGGGTTAAACCCCGAAGTAATCGCATGTTCAGAAACACAAGAAAGATTCAGTATTGTAGTTCCCAGACATTTTTCAGAAACAGTGCTTAGAATCTTTAACAAAGACTTTGAGATGCCAAACCTCTATCCTGGTGCCGGTGCGGCAGTCATAGGTGAAATTATTCCTGAATCTCAATTTATAATTACAAGTAAAGGTAAGGTGGTTTGTGACTTACCTGTAGCTGCAATCACAAAAGATGTCAGTGTAAAAAGAGAGTCTAGAGAGAGAGACATCCAAAGAGTCTCCAGTAATAAAGAGCTTGAACACACGCTTCCAATACAAGAGATAGCCACAAAACTTCTTAATCACAAAAACAACATTTCTAAGCATCCTATCTACAGTTTTTATGACAATGCTGTAAGAGGCGATACTGTTTTATATCCTGGTGAAGGCGACGCCGTAATCGTCACACCTATTAAAGGCTGTAACACCGGACTCACAATATCAATGGACAGTAACCTTTATGGCGAAATAGACCCTTTTGTAAGTGGCGCAGCAGCGGTTGCTGAATCGGTTAGAAATATAATTTGTGTAGGTGCTAAGCCCATAGCCTTAACAGACTGTCTGAACTATGGAAATCCACAAAAGCCGGACGTATTTTACGATTTTAAAGAAGGGGTTCGAGGAATTAGTGAAGCAGCAAGCGCTTTAGGCTTCATTGAGGGAGAACCTATTCCAATAATATCGGGTAACGTTAGCTTATATAATGAATCTAAGACAGGAAATGCCATTATCCCCTCTCCAGTAATTTTATGTGCTGGTAAAATTGAAGATATTTCTACAATGCTAACGATGAAATTAAACTCACCAAATGAAACCTTAATAATGATTGGAAACAGAGCTCCAGAATTTGGTGGAACTCAAGTAGCTCCTTTTCTTAAAAACCCTGAAAAAATTGCACCTCAAGTACGTTTTCATGAAGAAGACAAACAAAACAAACTTATACATGATCTAATTAATTCAAGAAAACTCACAGCTTGTCATGACATTTCAATGGGAGGGCTATGGATGGCTCTTGTAGAAATGGTCTGTGGTGAAAGAGCCTTACCCAGTGTAGGTTTAGAGTTAACTCTAAGTAGTGATAAAAACCCAATTACCACATTATTCTCTGAAAATGGAGGGTATGTGATTTCTGTATCTTCAGAACACTTAGACTCAGTCCTGCAGTCATGCAAATCAGCAAATGTAACACCCCAACTATTAGGAAAAACTACAGAGAATCAAACTGTTAATATTTCACAAAGTAAAACTGAATTGATCTCTCTTTCTAATACTGAGCTTGTTGAATTATGGAAATCAACACCTAGATAATGTTTAAAAAGTGCAGTTTTCTATTTTTATTCACTCTATTTTTAACGTCTCCTTCATTTGCTCAAATAAATACCTCTGAAATATTAAATAAATATCAAGACTCCATTCTATTAGGTAAAGAACAGTTTTTTAATGTTGTTCAAGAACAAACATTAATGATAATAGATACGCTACAAACTGACACAGAAAATATTCCAACATTAGACAGGAACGAAGCCTATTCAATCCTAACGGCAAGCTCATTTTACAACGCCTATTTTAGTATTCAGAAAGTCCACTACGAAACATTAACCTTATATGATCAGGTTCAAATTCTAAGAAACATCCTTCAACAAATTGATTCTTCTATTTTATTTTTAAAAACTAAGCCAGACTTAGTTAATAAAGAAAGCATTGGTTTTTTGTTTTATGCCAGAGGGTTTACTAAACTATATTTATCAAAGCAGCTTCTTAATGCCATTGTCTGGAAACAGTATATTGTTCAACCCACAAGAGACATCATTAATTTAGTAGCTTCTGCAGAAAAAGACTTAAAACAGTCTACTTCACATTTCGGAATTGACTACGACAAAATTTCTAAAACCTTCTTTACTGACAACCTTTTACTCATTAATGACTCTAATATTAAAAAATCAAAACCATATGGCCATATTTCAAAAAAAATGAAAACGCTTATTCAAGAACCCTCTAAATTGAAAACCTTTTCGTTAATAGTTCAAGTCGATACACCCACTTTAGTTTCACCAAAAGTGAGTGAGCTAATTACAAATCATATTTTTAAAACTCTTTATTTTTTAAATTCTAACAGAGTTAAAAGTATCCTGAGTCGAGCCGAAAACTTTGTAACTTATGAAGAAATAACATCAAAAGAAAATAGACCACTATTCGGGGTAATCGACCAAACTGTTGAATTATCTCTGCCTCAAATCCAGTGAATTTAAGCGCGTCATTACAATACATTAAAGGGGTGGGTCCTAAGCTTGCTAAACACCTTGAAAAGTTATCGATTAGAAACGTAACCGATTTTGTTTACTATTTTCCTAGACTATATGATGACCGAAGAACACTTCCAAAATTAGTTGGGATTGAATATGGAGAAAATATTCAGGCATATGGCCGAATTTTAGACATCAAGGAACGAAAGGTTCGTCCTGGTCTCACTATTATTAACTGCAAAATTTCTGACGGATTCGGGACTCTATCAGTCCAATGGTTTAATCAGGCATTTTTAAAAAAAGTATTACGCGTAGGGCTTTGGGTATATGTTCGCGGGAAAGTAGAATTTAATCATTTTGAAAAAGAGACTCAATTAAGCGTTTCAGAACATGAGTTTTATCAGTCATATGAAGAGCTAAGTATGAACTTGGGCGCAATAATGCCTATTTATGGACTTAAAGCTGGACTTTATCAGTATCAAATGAGAAAAGTGGCTAAGGCTATTTTTAAAGAGAACAACTTTGAAATTGAAGATCCACTACCTATTGCCTTAAAAAGATCTTTAAACCTAGCGGACTTGAAACCATCAATTATCGAATTACATTATCCTAGTTCCAGAGAAAACTTTAACAAGGCAAGAACCCGGTTAGTATTTGATGAGTTTTTTTATTATCAATTAAGACTAAGTCAAAAAAGAATTCAATTTAGATCAAGTTCAATGGCTAAGCCTTTAAGAGTAGAAGGGAAGTTAATCGACGCCTATTTTTCAAACCTAGAATATACACTTACTAATGCTCAGAAAAGAGTAATTAATGAAATAAAGGGAGATCTCTCTAAAAACACTAGTATGAATAGATTAGTACAAGGAGACGTCGGATCAGGAAAAACAGACTTGGCAATATTTTCACTCTTGTGTGCCGTTGAAACAGGAAAGATAGGCGCCTTAATGGCCCCAACTGAAATATTAGTAGTTCAACATTACTTGAAATTAAAAAAATTATTTCATAACTTAGACATAAAAATTCATCTTTTAAAAAGTAAAATGAAAGCTGCCGAAAAAAGAGCCACAGTTGAAGCATTAAAAGGTGATAAAGCCTGTATAGTGATAGGTACACATTCTTTAATACAAGGTTATGTAGAGTTACCAAATTTAGGCTGTGTAATAATTGACGAACAACATAGGTTTGGAGTCATTCAACGGTTAGAACTTAGAAAGAAAGGGATTAATCCCCATGCCTTATTTCTCACAGCAACTCCAATCCCACGTTCATTTATGTTGACTAGTTTTGGAGATCTTGAAAAATCAATAATTGACGAACTACCTCCAGGGAGAAAAGCCCCAAATACTTATTTTATTAATGATTCCGAATTAGAGAGCGCGTATACTCATTGTAAAAAGCGACTCTCAATGGGCGAACAACTTTATATCGTATATCCGTTAGTCGAAGAATCTGAAAAATTGGACCTAAAATCTGCTGTCGAAGGATTTGAAATTATTAAGGCTCAATTTCAAAGTTATACTGTGGGGTTAATTCATGGGCGTCTCAAACCTCAAGAGAAGTCAGAAATTATGAAGGAATTCAAAGATAATAAAATCCAAATATTAGTAGCTACAACAGTTATTGAGGTTGGAATCGATGTTCCTAACGCGTCGATGATGATAATCAGACATGCCGAGCGATTTGGCCTTTCTCAGCTCCATCAACTTCGAGGGCGTATTGGTAGGGGCGGGCAACAAAGTGATTGCTTCCTGGTAGGTAATCCAAAGTCTGATTCGGGTAAGGGGCGAATTAAAGCGATGGTTGAAACTAATGACGGATTCAAATTATCTGAAATTGATTTGAAAATTAGAGGGCCAGGAGATATGTTAGGAACAAAGCAATCGGGAATTCCAGACTTTAATCTGGCAAATTTAATTAAAGATGAAAGCATTCTCGTTTGTTCAAAACAAGTAGCTGAAAAAATTATTAAAGACGACCCGAACCTAGAATCCTTAGATTATAGAAAGATAAAAAAGAAATTAATGGAAGAACATACTGAACTTTTGGAGTTACAACTAAACTAATGAGAATAATTGCTGGAAAATATAAAGGAAGGAAATTAACGTTTCCTAAAAATAAAACGCTAAGACCAACTCAAGATCGAGTAAAAGAGGCTGTATTTAGCATAATACATAACAAACTCCCTCAATCTAGAGTTTTAGATTTATGTTGTGGTACAGGTGGAATTTCTATAGAAGCTATCTCTAGAGGCGCCGAACTCGTTGTTTCTGTAGATACAGATACATCAATCATACGAAAAAACAAAGAACTATTGAGCGAAGAAGATCAAGAAAAATTAAAAATAGTAAGAAAAAGACTCTCTTCATTTTTTCAAGTCTGCCGTGGAAAATTTGACCTTATCTTTTTCGATCCTCCCTGGGATAGCCCCGATTTATACCAAATTGCATTGAAGCAGATTTACGAATTTGATATACTTTCTTCAGGTGGAATACTAATTGTGGAATTTTCAAAAAAAATGAAGGTTCCATTTGAAGACTTTAAACTTACTCCAACTATTCACAAGTATGGAGACACACTGATAGGACTAATAACTCATGATTAAACAAGCCTTATATCCCGGAAGTTTCGATCCCATTACAAATGGACATATAGATATCATCAAAAGAGCCCAAAAAATTGTTGATGTAGTTCATGTTGCTGTATTTGATAATCCCTTTAAAAAACCCTTTTTCACTTCAGAAGAAAGAGTCGAGTTAATAAAGAAAATATTTCCGAGTGATCAAGGAATTATTGTTACAGCTTTTAAAGGTTTATTAGCTGATTATTGTAAAAGCTCTGAAATAAGCACAATTATAAGAGGCTTGCGGGCTGTTTCTGACTTCGACTATGAGTTTCAATTAGCCCACACCAACCAAAAGCTTAATGACAACGTTGATACTATCTTTTTAATGACAGATTTAAAATATTCTTATCTAAGCTCTAGCGTAGTGAGGCAGTTGGCCCACTTCAAGTCTGATGTTTCAGCTTTTGTTCCAAAAGAGGTACAATATGCGCTAGAGGAAAAATTTAATGAATGAAGTACTAGGCCTAATCGACTCTATTGAAGCCACGATTTTAGAATCGTCAAAAGTTCCAATGACCGGAAAGATTATCTTAGAGGAAAAAAAGATATTACGCTTAATCGATAAACTTAGACTCGTAATTAATGGTAGCGATGATGTCATTAGAAAGGCCGTTGACGTTACTTTTAATGTTGAGAATAAAGCTGAAGCCTCTCGTGTTCAGACTCATCAAGTTAACAGTGGTTCAATTCCTTCTTCAGATCCAGTAACTATAGTTGAGGAAGCCAGAAAAGAGGCTGAGATAATAAAGCGAGATGCTGCCGATTATGCTGACTATATTCTGGCAAATTTGCAATTAATGATTACAAAAGTACAAAAAAATGTAATTAATGTGGAAAAAAACATTGATACAAGTAGAGATATGTTGGAAAGACATAAAGACTATGAAAAAACCGAAGGAGAATATAAATATGAGACCAAATAATAGAAAAGTAAACGAACTTAGAGAAATTACAGTTCAACGAAAATATACGACTAATGCGCCAGGTTCAGTTCTGATCAGTTTTGGAAATACAAAAGTACTTTGTACAGCTACAATAGAAGAACGTGTTCCAAGATTTATAAAAAACGAAGGAATCGGCTGGCTAACTGCTGAATATTCAATGCTTCCAGGTAGTGGAGATACTAGAGTATTTAGAGAAGTATCTAAAGGAAAAGTTTCAGGACGAACAAGTGAAATTCAACGTCTTATAGGTAGATCTCTTCGCGCTGTAGTTGATTTTAAGAAGCTTGGTGAACGTACAATATATATTGATGCAGATGTTTTACAAGCTGACGGTGGGACTAGAACGGCATCAATCACTGGCGGAATGGTAGCTATGTCAGAGGCAATTGATCATTTATTAGAAAAAGGTATAATCAAAGAAAATCCTATTAAAGAATGGGTTTCTGCTATTAGTGTTGGAAAGTTCAACGGAGAATTAATAACAGATCTTTGTTATGAAGAAGACTCCGAAGCTGGGCTAGATATGAACGTTGTAATGACAGACTCAGGACGATTAGTAGAAGTCCAAGGAACAGCAGAGAAAGAGACATTTACAAGAGACGAGCTAAACTCTCTTTTAGACTTCGCTCATAACTCTATAAATGAATTATTTGAAAAAATAAAATAATTGTACTTGCTTAAGGTAGTAAAATAATGGATCGTTTTTTTCGAATCACTAGAAAACACTATGACATCATAGTAAAACAAGGGATCGATAATTTACCCATTGAGTCAGGCGGTTTTGTTGGTGGTAAGGGTAATTTCATTCAGGGTATTTTACCAATTTACAACCAACACTTAGAGGATCAAACTGGAACGTTTGCTTTTTCAAAAGAAGATGTATTAAGAGCTCATCAATTTTTTCAAAAACATGAACTTGATTACTATGGTTTGTATCACACTCACCCTAACGGGGCTGCCTATCCTTCAGCACAAGATATTGCGACAGGGCATCAATATCATTTTATCTTGAGCTTAGCTGACCCTAATCAGCCAATATTTGCTGCCTATGAAGTTGTTAATAAACAGCCCATACATATCCCCATAGTAATTTCTGAAGGTGGATTCCATAGTAAGGAAATTCATGCAAAAAAAGAAAAAGGAAAAACCTTTGACGAGCAAATCCCTTCTCATTTTAGACAAAAATCTCCAGAAGAAGACGCTTTAGACTTAAGCCGAAAAATATTTGATATTAAAGAAGACAATCCCTTAAACTATCCTAAAATGCCGCCAAAAAATAAAGATGGGTCGGACTTTAGTACCTTGGCATAACTCTAAGCTAGCTTCTTATTTGGCCTGTTCCTTTTACAATATATTTATAAGATGTGATCTCAGGTAGGCCCATAGGCCCTCTAGCATGAAGCTTTTGTGTTGATATTCCAATTTCAGCTCCAAAACCAAACTCTCCTCCATCGGTAAATCGAGTGGACGCATTTACCAGAACTGCGGATGCGTCGATTTGTTTTATAAAAATGTCAGATGTCTGGGTGTTCTCAGTAACAATTGCTTCTGAGTGATATGTTCCATATTTCGAAATATGTTCAATGGCTTCTTCAGGTGACGCCACTACTTTTATTGAAATAGTCAAATCAAGATATTCCTGTCCCCAATCTTCATCGCTAGCCTCTAGTATATTTTTACCCAAAGATTGTGTGATTTTACATCCATGTATTTCAACTCCAGCTTTTTGCAGTTCTTCAATTGTATCAGGTAAAAATACATCTGCTATTTCCTTGTGAATAACTAATGACTCACAAGAATTACATACAGATGGTCGATGTGTTTTCGAGTTAAACACTATGGCTTTTGCCTTTTCCAAATTAGCATCTTTATCTACATATACATGACAATTCCCGACACCTGTCTCAACAGTGGGTACACTTGCCTCTTTGAGTACGCTTTGTATCAAGCTGGCGCCACCCCTTGGAATTATCAAGCTGATATAGTCATTCATTTTTACAAAATATTTGACACCTTCTCTAGTAGTATCTTCCAAAAGTTGAATACAATCTGAGTTAAACCCACTCTCTATCAAAGGGGCCTTTAGTGCTTCAACAATAGCCTTATTTGACCTATATGCAGAAGAACTACCTCTAAGTACAATACTGTTCCCAGTTTTAAAGGCTAAAGAAGTAGCATCTGCCGTTACATTTGGGCGAGCTTCATAAATAATACCAATTACACCCAACGGCACTCTAATTTTACTAATATTTAATCCATTTGGGCGAGTCCACTCCGACATGACTTCCCCAATTGGGTCATCAAGCGTAGAAATGGTACGAATGCTATCTGCAATCCCTGCTACTCGAGTAGCATCCAGCTTTAATCTGTCTAGTAAATAATCTGAAGTTCCTTTTTTCTTTCCTTCTACAAGATCATTTTCATTCTCTTGTAAAATTATTGAACAACTATCTACAAGACTTTGGGCCATCTTAAGCAGTAGTTCATTCTTTTCCTGTGTGTTTAGAGAAATCAACAGTTTGGAAGCATCATATGCTTTTTTGCATTGTTCTCTAATTGTTTGGGGTGTTTTTGTTGTCATTTTAAACCTTCTTTCTGATTTACTAAAAAAAGTGTACCAAAAGACTCGTTGTTTATTAACTTTTCAATAATCTTTTTTTCTCTTCCATTTGCAATAATTGTCTCAATACCGTTTGAAGTTGCAAATTTTGCGGCCTCAATCTTACTTTTCATGCCACCTCTACTACGTTTGTTTACTGGCCCATTCGCCATTCTAATAATATCATCAGTTATTAATTTAACTGTTCTTAAAAACTTTGCATCTGTATCTATCATAGGGTTCTTTTCATACAAACCATCAGTATCAGTAAGTAAAATCAACTTACTTGCTTTAATTAGAGCTGAAACTTTACTTGAAAGTTCATCATTATCACCAAATTTAATTTCATCAGTAGCGACACTGTCGTTCTCATTAATTATTGGTATAGCGCCCTGATTGAGTAGGGTGTTCATAGTATTTTTAATATTCTCTGCTCTAGCTTCATCTTCAATGCCATCTCTTGTAAGTAGAATTTGTCCTACATTAATACCATTCTCTTTAAAGCATTTTCCATATTCTTGCATTAATAGATATTGTCCAACAGAGGCAGCTGCTTGTTTTTCAGGGATAGTATTGGGCGTTATACCAAGGGCCTCAGATCCACAAGTAATAGAACCAGAGGTGACGATAATAAAGCGGTATTCATCACCACGATAGGTTTTTTGAAGTGTTGAAATTTGATCAACTAGGTTTTTTAAATTATTTTTATCAAGCTGGCCAGAGTCAGTAGTAAGTATTCTTGTCCCAATTTTAATGACTATTTTATTTTTCATCTTTTTTCTCGTTTAATGTGGTTAACATTGTCTCCATAAGAGTATCAATACCATCACCATTATACGAAGAAATTTTAATAGTTGAAATCTTTATTTTTTTAAATGCTTTTTCAATCTTTTTTATAATGTCATCTTCAACTGCATCACATTTTGAAAGAGCTACAATTTGAGGTTTAGCTAATAAATTGTAATCACTCTGATCTAATTCTCCGCAAATTGAAGTATAATTTTCAATACATTTTTCTACGTCTTCTTCCACAGCAACTAAATGAATGAGAAGGCCCGTTCGATCGATATGTCGTAAAAATTCATCCCCCAGGCCTAATCCTTTAGATGCACCTTTAATCAAACCGGGAATATCAGCAATAACTATTTCTCTATCTATTAACTTTAAAGTTCCTAGGTTTGGACTTAATGTTGTAAATGGATAATTTGCAATCTTTGGATTTGAGTACGTTAGTGTTTTGAGTAGGGTAGACTTTCCAGCATTAGGAAATCCAATTAAACCTACTTCAGCAATCATTCGGAGTTCAAGCTTAAGTTCCCTGTTTTCTCCATTTTTACCTGGTTGAGCATATCGTGGTGTTTGATTAATAGATGTAGCAAAGTTCATATTTCCTTTGCCGCCTAAACCACCTTCAGCGGCACAATAAAAAGAGTCTGGGGTATTTAAATCTTTTATCAAGGCCCCTTCAGCTGAATACACTAGCGTGCCTAAAGGAACTTTCAGCTCAATGTCAGCACCTTTGAGTCCAGATTGTTGCTTAGTACGACCTGGGTCTCCACTTTTAGCTTTATGAACCTTTCTATGTCTAAATTCTGAAAGAGATTGTACTTGTGTAGAAACTTTGAAGAGAATACTGCCACCTTGGCCGCCATCACCACCATTAGGACCACCCTTAGGTTCGTATTTTTCCCGTCTAAAACTAATGCAGCCTTGTCCACCTGACCCAGACTCAACCTTTACGGTAACTTTATCAATAAATGAAGACATTTGCGTAATTATCTAGAAATAGATTAAGCGGCGTAAACAGAAATTTTCTTTTTGTTTTTATTAACAAATTCGAAGGCTACTGTACCTTCAATTTTAGAAAAAATAGTAAAATCTTTACCAATACCAACATTATTGCCAACTTGAAAAAGAGTTCCTCTTTGACGTACAATAATACATCCTGGAACAACTACTTCACCTGAAAATCGTTTAACGCCAAGCCGTTTAGACTGACTATCTCGACCGTTCTTAGTACTACCTTTTCCTTTTTTATGCGCCATTTTCTATCTCCTTAAATGGATTCTATCTGAATAGTAGTCATATTTTGTCTATGACCTTGTTTCTTCTTATACCCAGTTTTCTTTTTAAATTTAAATACAATTACTTTAGGTGCTTTAATTTGGTTAAGCACTTTAGCCTTTATGGTAGTTCCTTCTATATAAGGCTTGCCTACTTTCGTTGTCTTTCCTTTTTTCACTAATAGAACCTTATCAAATTCAATTGACTCTTTATCTGTTTCTATTTTCTCAATATCAAGAACGGTACCTTTTTTAACTAAGTACTGCTTTGAACCTGTTTCAATTATTGCTATGTTTTCTTCTGACACTATATCCTCCAAAAAATATGGACTTAAAATTAAGTTCGAAAATCTTATCATAACTATCTATTCAGTGTCAATCACCCCAAACTTATATTCGTCAATACTCAAATTTAATAGGTAAATATCCAGAGCCGCTTTGATGTGTTGACACTGTTATAGCCTCGTGATAGAGTTGTCGTCTGCTTATTTTGAAGCATGAGTTTTTAATAATTATAAAGGCTCGTAGCTCCAATTGGTAGAGCGTCGGTCTCCAAAACCGAATGTTGTCGGTTCGAATCCGACCGGGCCTGCCAGTTTAAAAGAGGGATGGGTTTAACATTACAAATAAAGATAAGAAGTCGAATCAAGTTATAACAAAGAAGAGTCCAAAATCGGCTTCTTTTATTGAAGAGACAATAGTAGAAATGAAAAAAGTAAGCTGGCCTTCGAAAGATGTAATCTATAAAGGGGCAGTCTTAATTTTGTTTATCGTAGTGTTTTTTACAGTGTTTATAGGTGGAACAGATATTTTACTTGGAAAAGTAATGTTAGTTCTAAATCAACAATTTGGTGGATAATAATGACTGATAGTCTAAATAAAAAACTAAATAGCGACGTAGAAACGATTCCTGAAGAGGTTGTTTCTGAAGAAGCTAATATCAAAACTGAGAATGTTGATAAATCACAGACAGCTCCTGAAAAAGAGGTTGTTGAGGAAACATCGTCTGATGTTTCTAGTGACGCTGACTCTGATGAAGAAGTTGAGGAAGAAGAAGTTTATGTAGATCCAGCTTTGGGTCAATGGTACATAGTCCAATGCTATTCAAATCAAGAGTATAGAGTTAGATCTCGTGTTCAAACAATTATTGACGAGAAAAAGTATGATGGGCAACTTTATAGAGTTCTCGTTCCTCAAGAAGAAACCGTAGAGATTAAAAATAATAAAAGATACGAAAGAGTCACAAAAATATTTCCTGGGTATGTTTTTGTTCAAATGGACTATAACGAACAAGTTTCTTTCGAAATTCGTTCGTTACCTGGCGTAGCAAAGTTTATTGGATCTAAAGTTAAAGCAACTCCGGTTACTGAAGCTGAGATTTTAAAAGTGCTTCATAAAGTTGGAGATAAAACTAAGAAGGTTGATGTAGACTTTGAAGAGGGCGAAGTAATTAAGGTTATTTTAGGTCCTTTCAGAGGATATACCGGCGCAATATCCGAAATACATGGTGATAGAGGTAAGTTGAAATCAATGATTTCAATTTTTGGAAGAGAAACACCAGTTGAGCTTGATTTTGATCAAGTTGAGAAAGTTGTAAAGTAGAGGAGTTCGAATGGCTAAGCAATTAGATACAGTAATTAAATTACAAATTCAAGCTGGGAAAGCAACCCCCGCACCACCAATTGGACCAGCACTTGGTCAGCATGGTGTAAACATTATGGAGTTCTGTAAAGCCTATAATGATATGACAAAAGATAAAGGGGGCGTAATTGTTCCCGTTGAGATTTATGTCTTTAAGGACAAATCTTTTGAACTAAAACTTAAAACACCGCCAGTTGCAGTACTTATAAAAGCAGCCTTAAAGATTAAAAGTGGATCACCCAGACCTAATACGAAAATTGTCGGGACGCTTACTAAACAACAAGTAGACGATATTGTTGAGACAAAAATGGAAGACCTGAATGCAAACACTCAGGAAGCTGCTAGTAGAATTATTGAAGGAAGTGCTAGAAGCATGGGAGTTAAAGTAAGACGATGAAAAAAGGTAAGAAATATATAGAGAAAGCTAAGTTAATAAATAGAGAGTCTTTGCTTAACCCAAATCAAGCATTTGCACTTGCAAAAGAAACGAGTTATGCATCTTTTGACGAATCTGTTGAAGTTCACTTTCGACTAGGGATTGACCCAAGACATTCAGATCAACAATTAAGAGGTACTCTTGTCCTTCCAAATGGAACAGGTAAAACTACACGTGTTGCCGTTATAACACAAGGTGAGAATGAAGCTGCCGCAAAAAAAGCGGGTGCCGATGATGTAGGTGGAGAAGATCTTGTAGCCAAAATAAAAGGCGGCTGGTTTGATTTTGATATATTAATAGCGAGTCCTGATATGATGAGTAAGGTTGGTCAACTCGGTAAGGTTCTTGGAGCTAAAGGATTAATGCCAAACCCAAAAAGTGGAACAGTAACACCAGATATCGAAAATGCAGTTAAAGAATTTAAAGCTGGAAAAATCGAATATAGAAACGACAAGTATGGAATCATTCATCTTAGTATTGGAAAAAAGTCTTTCGAAAAAGAAATGCTTATTAAAAATTTCGAATTAGTGTACAATACCCTGCACAAAATAAAACCAGCTAAGACAAAAGGTACATATATCAAATCAATTAGCGTTTCAACTTCTATGGGTCCTGGTATTTTTATTGACCCAAGTGATGTAAGGTGGGATAAATAATGGGAAAAACATTTAATCAAGAAAAAGTTGACAGCTTAGCTTCTATCAGAGCGATCGTGGATGAATCAAAATTCATCGTTATGGCAGACTTTCGTGGTCTAGACGTAACAACTATCACTGAATTAAGAAGTCAACTTAGAGATAATGATGCTACAGCTAAGGTATGTAAAAATACTCTTACAAGAATGGTGTTTAAAGAGAAGTCTTTAGATTATCCTTCTGAAGCATTACAGGGGCCTACTATGGTTGTGACATCATCAAAGGATGCCTCATCTGTAAGTAAGATATTAGTTAAATTTTCAAAACAAAATGAAAATTTAGATATTAAAGGTGGAATTTTAGATAATCAATTTGTTGATATAAAAATCATCACCGAATTATCTAAGCTTCCAAGTAAGCAAGAGCTTATTGCTAAAACGATTGGTCAAATTAAAGCACCATTAACCGGTTTAGTAGCAAGCTTAAGTAGTCCAGTAAACGGGTTTATCAATGTCCTCAGATCAATCCAAGAAAAAAAACAATAGGGAGGTGAAACCAAATGACTGAAGTAACTGAAAAAAAAGAAGCGGCACCAGAGGTTTCTGAAGAATCAAAAAAAATTATCGAAAGTATTGAAGGTATGACTGTACTAGAATTATCTAAACTTGTTAAAGTTTTAGAAGATAAATTCGGTGTAGTTGCTGCTGCACCAGTAGCTGTTGCTGCTGGAAGCGCTTCTGATGACGATGCTGACGCAGGTCCTTCTACAGTGTCTGTAATAATTACCGGCGCTGGAGATAAGAAAATTCAAGTTTTAAAAGCAGTAAGAGAAATTACTGGTTTAGGACTTAAAGAAGCTAAGGATGTTGTAGACAATGTACCTAAAGCAATTAAAGAAGGTATTGAAAAAGAAGAAGCTGAGAGTATCAAGAAGCAACTTGAAGAACAAGGTGCACAAGTAGAAATCAAATAATATTAAAAATATAATTCTGACCACTGAAATAGGTTCCTCTGTTTTAGGGTCAGAATTTTATTGATTGAGGTGAGCTAAGTGGTAGCCGTTAAGCCAAGAAAAAGAATTAGATTAAACCCAGAAGTAAATAATGATAATTTGGATCCACCAAATTTGGTAGCTATACAGCGCAACTCATTTAGAAGATTTTTAGAAATAGGGGTCAAAGAAGAGTTAAAGCAGGTTTCTCCAATTGTTTCATACAATGGAAAACTTAGTTTGGAATTTGATGAAGGGTATACCTTTGACAAGCCTGAACATTCTTTTGAAGAATGTCAAAATTTTGAAATTACATATTCAACCGCATTAAGAGTTCCTGTTCGTCTTGTTAATAAAGAGACTGAAGAAGTTGTTGAACAAGAGGTTTTCATGAGTGAAATGCCTCTTATGTCTGACGCTGGAACGTTTCTTATTAATGGAGCTGAAAGGGTTGTCGTAAGTCAATTCGTTCGTTCTCCTGGCGTGTACTTTAGAAAAAAGCCATCGCTTACTCCTGATAGAATGATGTTTATTGCTACAATCATTCCAAATAGAGGTGCTTGGTTAGAAATTGAAACAGACAAAGACGATATTTTGTTTGTAAATATTAACAAATTAAAAAAATTACCATTAACAACCTTTATTGGGGCACTTGGATATAGTAATGAAGACTTATTAGAAAGATTTAACAATAAGGAATTTATTGGCCGAACAATTGAAAAGTTTCCAATATCAACTACTGATGAGTGTCTACTTGATATTCATAAAAAAATTCGTCCAGGAGACCCTGTAACTATTGAAGGTGCTAAAACACTTTTAAATAATTTGTTTTTTGACGAAGCCAAATATGATCTTAGTGATGTTGGTAGATACAGAGTTAACCAAAGATTAGAGCTTAAAACAGATGAGAATACTGTTGTTCTTACCAGTGATGATATTTTTGCGACAGCAAATTTATTAATAGACATCATTAAAGGTAATGGTTCAACTGACGATATCGATCATTTAGGAAATAGAAGAATTAGAAGTGTTGGTGAGCAACTTCAAAAGCAGTTCCGAATTGGATTAGCTAGACTAGAGAGACTTATTAAAGAGCAAATGGCTTTAAAGGCTAATGATAAAATTGTTCCTCAAACATTAATTAATATTAAACCATTAGTCGCTGTAATGAGAGAATTCTTTGGAAGTTCACAGTTGTCTCAATTTATGGATCAGACAAATCCTCTTGCGGAAATTGCTCATAAAAGACGTCTCAGTGCCTTAGGGCCAGGCGGGCTTACAAAAGAAAGAGCTGGTTTTGAGGTTCGTGATATTCATCCCTCACATTATGGCCGAATTTGTCCAATTGAAACTCCTGAGGGACCAAATGCTGGTCTAATTGGACCACTTGCTACTTTTGCTAGGGTAAACCAGTATGGATTTATTGAAACTCCTTATTATAAAGTTAGTAAAGGTTCTATCTCTACTAAGCTAGAATATTTAACAGCTGATGTAGAAGATAAGTTTCATATAGCGCCTTGGGATGCCAGGGTAGAGAATGGAAAGTTTAAAAACAAACTTGTTATTGCTCGTCATAATAGACAATTTAATCTTGTTGATAGAGAAAAAATTGAGTTGATTGGTGTTTCGCCAAAGCAATTAGTTGGTGTTTCTTGTGGACTCATACCATTCCTTGAGCATGATGATGCAAACAGAGCCTTGATGGGTGCTAATATGCAACGTCAAGCTGTTCCGTTAATGAATGCTGAAGCCCCATATGTCGGTACAGGTATTGAGAGAATTGTTGCAAGAGACTCATCTAGTTTGTTACTAGCCAACAAAGATGGTGAAGTTAAAAAAGTTACTGGAGATCAAATTACTGTTAAAACAGGCTCTAAAACTGAAGATGTTTACGATTTAGTAAAATATTTTAGATCTAACCAAAATACTGCCAAAAATCAACGCCCTATTGTTAGGGAAGGGGATAAAGTGAAAGAAGGTCAGGTCCTCGCTGATGGGTCTTCAACCTGTAGAGGTGAGCTTTCTCTAGGGCGAAATGTTTTAGTTGCGTTCCTTCCTTGGGAGGGATATAACTTTGAAGATGCCATTATTATATCTGAACGATTAGTTCGTGATGATGTTTTTTCATCTATTCATATTCATAAATATGAAGTTGATGTAAGAACTACAAAGCTTGGTGTTGAGGAAATTACTCGTGAAATTCCAAATGTTTCTGAAGAATCTTTAAATGATTTAGATGAAAATGGAGTTATCAGACTTGGAGCATCCGTAAAATCTGGAAATATCCTGGTTGGAAAAGTAACCCCTAAGGGTGAATCTGAGCCTCCTGCTGAAGAAAAACTTCTTAGAGCCATTTTTGGTGATAAGGCAAGAGATATGAAAGACACATCTCTTAAGATTACTTCTGGGGAAGGTGGTAAAGTTATTGGGGTACGTGTTTTCTCTAGAGAAACCGATGATACTCTCCCTCCAGGTGTAAATTGTATTGTTAGGGTGTATGTTGCACAATTAAGAAAAATCTCAATTGGAGATAAAATGGCTGGACGCCACGGTAATAAAGGGGTTATTTCAACAATATTACCTGATGCTGATATGCCTTTTATGCCAAATGGACAAGCTTTAGATATCATACTTAACCCTCTGGGAGTTCCTTCTCGTATGAATGTTGGACAACTCTTTGAAACTTTATTAGGTATGGCATCGCATATCTTAGGTGATAATTTTGAAGTTCAATTATTTGATGAAGTTTTTGGTGATGCTGCTTCCGTTGACAAAGTTGAAGCGAAGCTTCTCGAATCTGCACAACAAAAAGGATTCGAATGGATTACCCCAAATGGAAAAGTTGCTTTAAGAGATGGCCGTACTGGGGAGGCTTTCGAAAGAAAAGTTGCTTGTGGTTACATGTATGTACTCAAACTTATCCATTTAGTCGAAGACAAAATACATGCTCGTTCAACAGGCCCTTATTCGCTAGTTACTCAGCAACCCTTAGGTGGTAAAGCTCAGTACGGTGGTCAACGTTTTGGAGAGATGGAAGTTTGGGCACTCGAAGCTTATGGTGCTGCTCATACATTACAAGAGATGTTAACAATTAAATCAGATGATTTAACAGGTCGTGCTAAGGCGTACGAATCAATAATTAAAGGTAGGTCTCTTGTTAAACCTGGGACGCCTGAATCATTTAGAGTGCTTCTTCGTGAATTACGATCCATAGCTCTAGATGTTCGAATTTTATCTTCAGACGGCACAGAAATAGATACACGGTAAAAGGAGTAAGTTATGTTATTGGAAAATACTATAGATTTTGAATCGCTACAGATTGGATTAGCTTCTCCAGATAGAATACGTTTTTGGTCGTATGGTGAAGTTGAAAAACCAGAAACGATTAACTACCGTACTTTTAAGCCTGAAAGAAAAGGACTTTTCTGTGAAAAGATATTTGGTCCTGTTAAAGATTGGGAATGTTCTTGTGGAAAATATAGAAGAGTAAGATATAGAGGAATTGTTTGTGAACGTTGTGGTGTTGAAGTTACTCACTCAAAAGTTAGACGTGAGCGTATGGGGCATCTCGAACTAGCAGCACCTGTTACTCATATATGGTTTCTTAAAGGTATACCTGGTTACCTTGGACTCATTTTAGATATGACAACAAGAAGTCTTGAAGAAGTTATATATTATGATTCTTATATTGTAACTGACCTTGAAGATTCTGTTAAAGAATTTAAAGTAAACCAGATAGTATCTACATCTGATTATTTTGAAATTAAAGAAAAATATGGAGATAAAGTATCTATTGAAATTGGTGCTTCTGCTATTAAATCAATTCTTACTAAAATAAATCTTGATAAGTTAATTAAAAAACTTCGTAAAGAAATGTTTGAAGTAAAAGGTCAAAAGAGAATCAAGGTAACAAAAAGATTGAGAGTGATTGAAGCTATTTTTAAATCTGGAAACAGACCAGAATGGTTAGTTCTTGATGTTGTACCTATTATGCCACCAGATCTTAGACCAATGGTTCAACTTGAAGGTGGAAGATTTGCTACTTCAGACTTAAATGATCTTTATCGACGTGTTGTAAATAGAAATAACAGACTGAAGCGTTTAATGGATATTGGTGCTCCAGACATGATTGTTAGAAACGAAAAAAGAATGTTACAGGAAGCTGTAGACGTCCTCATTTCAAACGGAAAAAGAGGTCGGTCAGTAACCGGATCAAATGGCAGACCTCTAAAGTCTCTTGGGAATATAATAGAAGGTAAGCAGGGGCGATTTAGACAAAACTTACTTGGTAAGCGTGTTGATTATTCAGCTCGTTCTGTAATCGTTGTTGGGCCATATTTACAATTACATCAATGTGGTCTACCGAAAGAAATGGCACTTGAGTTATTTAAGCCATTTGTAATTAGAAAACTTGTTGAATTTGGAATTGTTTCTAATGTAAAAAGTGCTAAAAGAAAAATTGAGAAAAGAGATGTAGTTGTTTGGGAAATACTTGAGGGTGTTATTAAAGGACAATCAATTCTTCTCAATCGTGCGCCTACACTTCATAGGCTTGGTATTCAAGCATTTGAACCAATACTTGTTGAGGGCTCCGCAATCCAAATCCATCCTTTAGTTTGTACAGCTTTTAATGCTGACTTTGATGGAGACCAAATGGCCGTACACGTTCCACTTAGTGTAGAAGCACAAAGTGAATGTAAGTTATTAATTCAGGCTAATAATAATATTCTATCCCCTTCAAGCGGAAGATCTATTGTTACTCCTACACAGGATATGATTCTTGGGCTTTATTTTTTAACTATTAATAATCCTAATGTTCAAGAATCCTCCAGTGCTTGCTTTTCAGACACTAATGAGGCATGGAGAGCTTACCAAAATAAATCAATAAACTTACAAAGTAATATTAAAGTTAGAATTGATGGTCTAAAAATTGATACGACAATGGGTCGAATTATTTTTAATGAAAATGTAAGAGAGATTATGACTGAGAATGATGTAAAGCATGAACCATTTATTAATGAGGTCATTGGGAAAAAATCATTAAATGAACTTGTATACTATTGGTTTAAAGATTATGGAAATGAAGTTACAGCTCACATTATTAACAGACTAAAAACAATTGGATTTAAACACTCTACGCTTTCAGGTCTATCAATTTCTATAGATGACTTAACTGTACCTGAGTCTAAAGCTAAAATCCTTGAAGATGCAAGGCTTGAAGTTGAAAAACTAGAGAAAATGGAGAAAAAAGGTGCTATATCTGCATCTGATAGATTATTGCTTGGCCATGATGTTTGGAGAAATGCTACACAAAAAGTTTCATCTGCTTTAACTGAAGCTATGGGCGAGCTAAATAATGTATATATTATGGCTAACTCTGGTGCTAGGGGTAATATGGATCAAGTTAGACAGCTTGCTGGGATGAGGGGGCTTATGTCTGATTCTCAGGGTAGAACAGTTGAGATTCCAATTAGATCAAACTTTAAAGAGGGGCTTTCATTAACAGAGTATTTTATTTCTGCGTACGGAGCTAGAAAAGGATTAGTTGATACCGCTTTACGTACTGCTGACTCTGGGTATTTAACTCGTCGACTAGTTGATGTTGCACAAGATGTGATGATTACTATTGAGGATTGTGGAACAGATAAAGGGATGGAGCTTTATGCAATTACATCCGGATTAAAAACTGTAGTCCCATTATCCGGAATTATTGAAGGTAGATTTACTATTGAAACGCTTAAGGACCCAATTTCTAAAAGAATTATTGTTTCTGAAGGTGATATGATCACTCGTGAACTTGCAAAAGAGGTTGAGGATGCTGGGATTAAAAAAGTATCTACACGAAGTGTATATCAATGTAATGCTGAAAAAGGTTTATGCCAAAAATGCTATGGTTTAGATTTGGCCACAACCAGAGAAATTAATCTTGGTGAAGCTGTCGGAATAATTGCTGCTCAGTCAATTGGCGAGCCTGGAACGCAGTTAACTATGAGAACGTTCCATACCGGTGGTGTTGATTTAAGAAAAGCATCTAGAGTTGAAATTAAAGCTGATTTTGACGCTACAATTGAAATTGATAAAAAACTTGAAATGAGAAAAATTGATGATGAGGGTAGAACAAGATGGGTTTGTATAAATAACGGTAATATTGTTTTAACATCTAAAGATAAAACTCGTGAATATTTAATTCCTGAACTGGGCCAATTACTTGTAAAAGACAAACAAAAGATTAGTAAAGGTGATGTAATCGCAGCTTTTGATCCCTTTGATGTTTATAGATGTTCAAAAATTGAAGGTGTAGTCAAACTTAATTGTGATCTTTCTTCTGACAAAACTGAATCTGGAAAAGTAATTGGAGAAATTGCTCAAAACGAAGGTGAAATATTTATTTATAATCCTAAAGATTCAATTAAAGTTTTAGTTTCATCAGATGTAAAAGATTCAATTAAAGTTGGAGATAGACTAATCGGTGAACAAATAAATGATGATTCAATTACAGTCGGTGGTGTTATCACTAAGATTAACCCACCTGCTATTACAGAGAAACGGAAAAAAAACAGTAGTTTCGAAGTTGAAATTTATCAAGGAAGAGCATATTTAGTTCTTCCAGGTGACAGAATTCTTGTAAAAGATAAAGAGAAAATTAATGCTGGTGATTTCATACTTAAAGAAAGACTTGAAAGCTCTCAGGTTTCTAAAACAGAAGATATAGTTCAAGGACTTCCTAAGGTTGAGGAGTTATTTGAAGCTAGAAAACCTAAAGATGCAGCCGTTCTTTCTGAATTTGATGGTTTAGTTGAAATTGAGAATACTCAATATTATTGGAGAGTTATTATTAATACTGAAGAAGGTACTAAGAAGGAATATAAAATTCCAAAAGATTCTAGACTTCTAATAAGCAGTGGGGAAGAAATAAAAACAGGCGACCAATTAAATACTGGTTCTAAAAATCCTCATGATATTGCTATCACAAAAAATATTGAAGATACACAGCAATATCTAAGTGAAAGCGTTCAGCAAGTTTACACTTCTCAAGGCGTGCAAATCAACAGCAAGCATATTGAGGTTATTGTTAGACAGATGACAAGAAAAGTGACGATTACCGAAATGGGTGATAGCTCATTACTTCTAAATGAAATGATAGAAGGTAGGCGTTTGAAAATGGTAAATAAAAAACTTGAAGCTGAAGGAAAAGAAAAAGCTGACGGAAAGCGTGTTCTTTTAGGAATTACCAGAGCATCACTAAGTACTGAAAGTTTTGTTTCTGCTTCTTCTTTCCAACAAACAGCTAGTGTTTTAACTAAAGCTGCTATTGAAGGTCAGCATGACCCAATGAAAGGTTTAAAAGAAAATGTAATTATTGGAAACTTAATTCCAGCAGGAACGGGTCTTTCATTTTACAAAAATGTAGGTCTAGAAAGTGACGCGGAACCATTCGATCAAATCGAAGAAAACCCTCAAGAAATTAAGGAAGAAGTTCATAGTTAAATCTACACAA
>QFBU01000020.1 GCA_003265975.1 Candidatus Marinamargulisbacteria bacterium SCGC AAA071-K20 | reverse complement strand
AGATATTGTCTCTACAGCAAACTCAGTAACTTATACAACTGCTACAAAGTTAACAGACGGATTTGCGTCTTATAGCTTTAGAGTTCAGGCCTATTATGACTTGTCACCTGGGAGTGCCTCCAATATAAAATCGGTTACTTATACCGGGCATTTAAATCACGTGGGTACTATTTCACCCTCTGGAGATGATGCGTTAAAAAATCCTCAAGGAGCGGCTATTTCAGATTCTGGAAATATATTTGTAGCCGACACCGAAAACCATCGGATTTCGCAGTTTAATAGCTCGGGTACATTTATAAAGGCATTTGGAACACAAGGTAATGGGAACTGGAATTTTAGTTTACCTCGAGGCATAGATATTAAAAGCGACGATACGATGTATGTCGCTGATTCTAATAATGATCGAGTGGTATTTTTCAAACCGTCTCAAGCCAGTTCGGGAAGTTTTCAAGCCGTGAGTACCGGAACCACTTTCAACTATCCTTCAGATGTGGCCATTGACCAAGGAACTGGCGCCATTGTAGTTACTGACCAAAATAGCAATAAAATTCAACTCACTGTAGACGGAAGTACTTGGGTTAAGTTTGGGTCGTTTGGAAGTGGATCTACTCAGTTTCAAGGGCCTCAAGCGGCGGTCAGTGATGGTTCTAATGTATTTGTTTTAGACAAAGGCAACGCCCGTGTAGCTGTTTATAGTACAGCCGGTGCCATTCAGTCTGTAATTGGGTCGTTTGGAACGGCTCTTGGAAAACTTAATGCGCCAACAGGAATCGCTGTTGATACTGTGAACAACGAAATTTATGTTGCAGATACCGGAAATAATAGAATTCAGGTGTTTAATTATAGTGGAACGCTCATTGCAAATTGGGGAATTGCAGGCACTGACGCTGGCGAATTTGATAGACCTACTGCAGTTTATTATAAAGGTGGTACATTATTAGTAGTTGATTCAGGAAATAATCGTGTACAAGTCTTTAACAACCAGTAAGGCATGTTTGAAAACGTATATTACGGGAAATAAAAAAGGTAGTTATTATGAGTGAAAAACAGTCTATTTTTAAAACAGTACTTCTTGGAATCTTTATTCTTCTAGGCATTTGGATGCTTGGAAATAGTCCTATATTTCAAACAAAAGTAGATACCACAACACTCACCTTTGAAGAACGTCACGAAGAAAAACTTAAAGCAAGTATTGAGTCGCTTCTTTCTAAATTCTATTCCAAAAAAGCTTTTTTTGTAGCCGTTAAGGTGATCTCTCCTGACCATAAAAAAACGGAGTCTATTGAACTAGATCCTAAACAAGCCAAGTCTATTCGAAAAGAAGACTACGATGGTAATTTGGGAGAAGTGTTTAGTGGACGTCCTTCGTTTGGCCTTCTAAACAAATTACAGCAACAAGACTTAGATCTCCCAGGACTTGTAAGTGAGGGATCTGGACCTCCAACTGAACGATTACCTGGCTTTCCGAGCATGGACGAATTGGCTGCCAACCCAAGCTTAGCGCAAGAGCTAGCCTCAGGTGATGATGGTGAGCCTGAATTTTCTATTTCTAAAGAAACTGAAGAAGTTTATTACAATCAAAGAAAAGAAGTGACAGCACAGTCTAAAACTAAAATTGACCAATTACGGATACAAATTGTTATTGACGAAACGACCGCTAAACTTAGGCCTCTGTCTAAAGAAGGACTCGAGTCTTATATTAAAAATAGTATTGGATTTCAGATTAGTCGTGATGACATTATACAAGTTGAATACGAGTATTTTCAGGGGACCTTTTTTGTTTTCCAACGGTTCCTGTTTAGACACACTGAGGCCTTTAGTAGTATTCAAGCTTTCTTTGTTAAATATGATCTGATCATTATTACACTCTGTCTTATTTGGTTAACTATTGTCGCCTGCTTTGGCCTAATTACGGCCTATTTCAGACGTCGTAAAGACAGAATTCTTAAAGTAGAAGAAGAACACAAAGTGCTGGAAGAAAAACAACAACTCGAAATTGAGCGTCGTAAATTACGTATCAAGAAACAACGAACCGAACTTTCTGTGATTGCCGAAACCAAACCACAAGCATTGGCCCACACCATCTTAGGTTTATTAACATCAACAGGGCAAAGGGATAAAGAAAATGAGTAAGACTTCAAATGCCTTAAAAAAGGTAGCTATATTTATGATGAATATTGAGATGGAGTCTCCTGGGGCCTCTCAAAAAGTATTCGACCTATTAGGCGAAGAAGTGTCTAAAGATATTTTGCATGAGATGTCTGCGTTACAAGTAGTAGACTCACAGGACTCCGACGAAGTCATACAAGAGTTTCACGCCATTATGGACGGTGACAAAGAATTTTACGGTGGGAAGACTATTCCTAATGCCATCTATAAAAATACCTTTAATGGTGGTGGTGGCAGATTATTATTTGATAAAAAGTCTGAGCTCTTTAGTTTTATGAAACGTGTTCCTGAAGACAAATTACTTCCTTTTTTAGAAGCGGAATCACCCCAGCTGGTAGCCGCTATTTTAACGTTTATGGACGAAGAGTCTGTCTCTCAAGTGCTTTCTAAGCTGTCTAAAGAGCGGGTTATTATTATTTCTGAGAGCTTACTAAAAACCGACATTCCGTCTATGCGATTAATGTGGAATTTACACTATCACATCAGTGATTACTTTAATGATCAAAAAGAAAAATCTAAAGACGTTGACTCACCAGTAGACAAACTGGCTAGAAGTTTTGAGTTGATGAATGACACCGATAGAGCAGATATTATGACTTACCTTGATCGTTCACAGAAATCTGTGGCTGATCAAATCAAATCAAGAATGCTTACCTTTGACGATCTTGTTGCAATACCAGAAGAAGACTTACAAACTATCCTTTATGAAATAGAGTCTATGCCAGACTTAGCAATGGCATTGGTGGCCAGTAGTAACGCCACTCAAGAATTGGTTAAGGTAAATGTATCGGCACGTCTTCAGTCTATTTTAGATGAAGAAATTGCAATGATTAAAGACCCAGATCAAAAAGACATACAACAAGCTCAACATTTGGTTGTTAGTTTAGCTAGACAACTTGAGAAAAATGGAAAGATAGGGGCTCTTTCGTCAATAAAAAAAGCATCACTAAAATTAAATATTGAGTTAAATGAGGAGAAAAACAGCCATGATTGATGTATCAGTATTTATAGGGATTATTTCTGGATGTTACTTACTTCTAACGGCTATTGGAATAGAAACGGGTATGAAATTATTTTATCATCCGGCGTCTATGTTAATCGTATTAGGTGGAACTGTTTGTGCCACGCTGGTTCATTTTCCGGTAACACAGTTATTTAAATTATATGGTCGGCTTAAGGTTGTCTTTAAACCGTCGGCTATTAACTATAAAAAAGATATCGATCACATTATGAAACTTTCAAATACATATCGCCAGGAATCCCGTTTAGCATTAGAAAAAGAACTCCCAAAAATTAATGACCACTTTTTAAAACATGGGCTGGAACTTTTAATAGATAATGTTGATCCTGATGAAATTAAAAACATGTTAGAAAAGAATTTGTCTTTTATTGAAATTAGACACGAACAGGGGATCCACTTTTTTGACACTATGGCACAGTACGCTCCTGGATTTGGATTTATGGGAACCTTAATAGGATTGGTTATGCTGCTCTCTGAACTTGAAAACCCTGAAAACTTGGGGCCGAGCATGTCTACTGCGCTTGTCACTACTTTCTATGGAATTTTGTTAGCCAATTTAATATTTTTGCCACTGGCAGGACGATTGAGAATTGTAAGTAACGAAGAAGTGGTTCAGAAAAAAATGTATATTGAAGGTATTTACGCCATGGCTAATAACGAAACCAACTATATGGTGTTTGAAAAAATGACGATGTGCTTACCAGACAAAGAACGTAAAAAGGTTGGAGATAGTAAACAAAAGCCATCCGCAAAGAAAAATGCTTAGAAGAGGAAGTAATAACGACTATATAATTTTTTGGGCGGACATGATCACGCTTTTATTGGTATTTTTTATATATCTTTTTTCAATTTCGAAACTGGATATATCAAAATTTTTACAGGCAAAGGACTCGTTAAACGAGCAATTTAGTATTCAAACTGGGCCAAGTACTCAGTCAAGCTACGAAGCCAAGCAAGAACAGTTACAGGCAATGACGGCATCGTTGATTGAAATGATTAATGAACAAGGACTAAATGAAATGGTATTTGTATCACAAGTAGATGATTATTTAGATATACGACTGGGCACTCAGGTGGCCTTTAATACAGGGTCTGCTGAACTAAAAGACGAGATTAAGCCACTACTTGGTACTATGACTGAAATTTTTAAGAAAAATCAGGGGTTCGTAGTGGTTGAGGGACATACCGACGACGTGCCTATTAATACCGTTGAGTTCCCGTCAAACTGGGAGCTCTCGACGTCTAGAGCGGCGTCTGTTGCGCGATATTTACAGAGGAACGAACTAAACCCTAAACGCATGAAAATTGTTGGGTATGGGCCTTATCGCCCATTGGTACCTAACGATAGTTCTGAAAATAGAGCTCGAAATAGACGTATTAGAATTACACTTGAGCCAAATATGGACACGCATATTTTAGAGGAGATAAACCCATGATTAACTTTTTACTTTTTCACAAACAGTTATTACTAGATTTTGCTATGGATGTTTCAAATGAACTTAAATCAGCATTCACGACTGTGTCTGATCAGGGCAAAGAGCAACCTTTTGAAATTTGTGCAGCTGAGTTTCCTAAATTATTTGTGTCAGCCTTATTTGAATACCATCAAGAACGTTACTTTATTTTAACGGATGCCAAAATTATTTATGCACTTTCAAATAGAATGTTGGGTGGCGATGGACATATTGAAACAAGGCCTCAGAAATTATTTACAGAAGCCGAGTCGTTTTTTGTCACTGCATTTTTTGAAGGAATTAAACGTCACTATACAACGCTTGGAAAAGACGTGACTCTGTTACGCTCTGAAAGTACTGAAAATCAGTCTCAACCATTTTTTAAAGAGCAATTGGTTTATCAATTAAAGGCAGCCTGCTTTTTGGGCGAAAAGTCTATAGGGTCTGTTTATATCTGCAGTGCACAAAGGTCTGGGCAATAGTGAAACGAGCACTAACACTTTTTTTATTATTAACATTGCCAGTGTGGGCTTATGAAGGGTCCAACGAGCTGATCACTGTACCTTCTGCGTACATGCAAAAAATAGGTTACGTTGAATTTGGTACTTTTTTTGATTACGAACTAAAAGGCCAAAGCGGGACTACAGGCGACAAGGTACAGTACTTAAATCCTAGTTTCTTTTTACGTACCGCACTTACCAATAACTTTGAATATGATCTTATTGTTAACAATAATATGAGTAGTTATCATAATTTTCATGCCAGCGTTTTTTCTAGAACTAGCAAGAAAAAAACACACCATAATTTTGGGCTGGGAGTTAAAAACCTAGGTTGGAAAAATGTGACCTTATTAGATGAGGAGAATAAAACGAATTACTTAGTGATGAATCTTTTTATGGTTTACTCCATTAATTCGCCTATCACTGGAAGTGGATATCATCTTGGAGTAGCAAATGACATGATGAACCCTACTCAAGCACTTATACTATTTGGACTTGAAAAACGATTCTTATTTGGAACCATGGCAGCGGAGTGGAATGGAAAAGCTACCAATGTTGGATTGAAATATAACTTTAAGCACGCCAATTTGTATTTTTCTTGGCAGACAGGAAAACCTGTTAATGCGGTTAGTGAGCGTGTGGATCGTTTGTTTTCTGTTGGTATTAGTTATTCAACTAATATACTTGATAGCATTCGTGAGTCTCTCGTTACTAAGAAAGAGTTTAATTCGGCTATGAGCGACGTTGAGTTTAGAATGTCTAGATTAGAACAGCAAGACGAATTAGAGTCGCTTGTTAGAGGTAGTCAGTTCTTAGAAGATCTACAAAAATCTATGATTGATGCGATGAATGGGAAAAACAAGAAAAGCGAACGACTGCCCATAAAGCGTGCGTTTATGCATATGCAAAAAGGCTTAGAAGCTTATTATGCAGGAAACTATCAAGAAGCGCTTGGCGAATACAAAACGGTTACCGAAATCATGCCTCATTCGTCTACTGCTTATAAGAGATTGGGGTCTATTTACTTTCAGTTAAAAGACTTTGACAACGCTAGACGTTATTGGGAAATGGCAATAAAAATAGATCCTGATAATTTAGAGTTAAAACGCTTTGTTAAACAGTTGCCAGACCAGCGACCACTACCAAGTCCTGAGCTTGATCAATGAAAATAGTCACACGGCTGTGTTTATTCTGTTTGGTTTGTACCAGTTTAGTGGCAAACCCTTTTGGACATTTTTCTACACTAATTAATGTGCCTGTGGCCGAAGACTTTCGTCCAGGTGATATTGAATTTGGAACGGCGATTTCTGCAGACAAAGACTATCAATATGACTTTGATTATATGCTTAACTACTCGCCTACCGACCGGTTCAAATTTGGGATGACTTATTTGAATCAAGACAATGTTGTATTTAATATACACACTACTTTTTATAAATTTAAGAATTTAGGCGTAGCCACTGGTATCAGAAATATTAAGAGTAAAGAGTCGGTGTCTAGCCAACAAGAATACCCAGACAACCAACACAATACATACTCGCCTTACCTCACTAGTTATTTAGCACTTGGGCCATTTAAACTGCATTTTGGTATAGGTGGAGAAGGGTTTGAGACTATTTTTATTGAAGAAAACCAAACGCCATTTGGTGGACTTGAAGTCCGCTTTTTGGGGACTCGGTACATGATCGAACATGACGGGAAGGACATTAATGCCGGGTTTAGGTTTGAAACCGGTCCTAATACAGACTTTGCACTTGCCTATACTCAACTTGGTAAGGCTGAAACCAATGAAGAATATAATTTTGCACCTACTCAGTTTATTTCATTCGCTTTTAACTATCGATATAATCGAAAGACTGGTTACTACAAAAAAGTTGAAGAAGTTAAACGTGTCGAAAAAAGCCTTAGACGACATAATAAAAATCTGGATGCGTTGAAACTTGAATATGAGTTAGAAATTGAAAAGCTACGCGTAACTCGCACCATGTTAGAAGCTGATGTACAACGATTAACAGAAGATGTAGGCAAAGCGATTGACCTTAAAATGAAGCCCAACAGCGAAGATTACAAACAGAAAAAAGATGAATTGGTGATGGACTTATATTCTAAGTCGTTTGACGCTTATAGCAACCGGCAATACAAAAAAGCTCTTGGGTATATTTCGAAAGCCGTGAGAATCGAAAAGAATTCGGCGATGCTTTATATGCGTATGGGGTCTATTTACTACAAAATGGATGCCCCTGGATTGGCGCTTGAGTCGTGGGAAGTCGCTCGGCAACTTGACCCTGAAAACGAGACTATTCAGAAGTTAATTCGGTCGGTTAAGTAACCATCTGCCTTTATATGTTTAAATACATTGATATCATGACATAGTACCTCCTCTTAATTTTAAAAAAGAAGCAGGGCTTGCTTGGAGACTGTGATTGAAATAATAGAGACCACAATTGAGGCTAATAAGCTACAAAATGCTCACGAATAAAGTCTTTAATAAGCTCTTTACCTTGTTTTTGACCTGGTTTTTTTACTACCTTGTCGTTTAAAACCCATTTGGGTGCTGGGAGTTGGGCGAGGCTTGGATAGTATAATTCTAGTATATCCATTTTTTTGTTATAAAAGAAAATAGTCACGCTATTGATATTAAACACTCCATTTTGAAAAAGTGACTTTGCAAAAAACTGAGAAAATAAGGTTAAATGCGTTAAGCGAGTGGCCCAAGGAATAACCATTACTAGTTCTTGATTTTTATATAATACGAGCGCTCTGTTTAACATAAATTGACTCTGTTTTTCTACGTAAACGTGATTAACATTTACGGGCAACTCAAACCGTTTTGCAGCTTCTGGAAAGTCTCTGTTTATGTTATGAATAAACTCGTTGTTTAATGACAGCGGCGTCCACCCTAAGTCGAGAGAGGCTTTTTGGATATGGTCTCTTTTTTCTGTAATATTTTTTTCTTGAAGAGGTTTGTCTAACCAAAATATATTTCTGCTGAACATTATTTTTTCACCTGATTTAGTTAAGGCAGTCACTTCATAGTTGTGATAATCCCCTTGGTTTTGAAGCTCTAAAACGGTATAGAACTTACTTTTTTTTATCGGTACCTTTACACCATTAATTTCGATAGACTTTATGTGGTTTACTCTGCCTTTAAATAATATTTTACCCTTGGTCATCACTTCGTAAGGGCTGGGTGATATTAAGGTGACAGATGACTCGCCAACAGACTTTGTTTGCATGGCTGAAAGGGAGAGTGATAGTAGCAGTGTTGCTATGAGAAATTGCTTAAACATTGCCTAGTATGATAGCAGATTAGAGGCTTGGATCCTAGGTACCTAATCTATGGTATTATTACCTTATGAATAGTAAATCATCTAAATTTTTAAAGTTGCTTTCGCTCTCTCATGCGGTGTCGATGTCTAGCACTAGTATGGAGGCTGAATTAAAAGTCGACTATAAAACAGTCGCTAAATTTGGCAAATACTTTGAAGAAATTGGGGCCGTTACTAAATTTAATAAACGTGGTGGAACCGCTGACTATACAATTACGCCTCTTGGACTACAATGGCTGAATCAAGAACTCAGAAAAGAAAAAAAGAAATGGGTGTATTTGGTGGCGTTTGTAGTGATGATTGCGGCGCTTTTAATACTAAAAAACTTTGCTTAGTTTAAGAAGTCTGGTGCGATAATTGAAAAACTTATATCGTCCTGGTTAGGGTCAAAATGTTCAGGTGTGTGGGCCCTTAACTAACATTTTACCAATGTGAATAGCTCTTTGGATAAATAAGGGGTCGTTCAAGATAGGCCGCATTTCTTTTAAGGCATGACTCACACTAGACTGGTCTAGTAGGTATGGTAGATAACATAATATTTTTAAATGAGCCTGATTCAGGTTACTCAAAACACCCAAATTTAGCCCCTTTTTTCGCTGCCCCTCTAGCTGGATTTTCTTCGGATTGATACACTACTTTTATGAGCTCAATTTTTTTTTATTCATCCCCAACACTTTATTCGCCGGACTCTCTATTTTGGAAATCTATTGTTGATCTGATTAACTATAAACTCCCGCCGCTTTGCATTGTTCCTAGTGCCGACTATAAAAAAGGGATTATTCAATTTTTGAGTACACACTTTTTGCTTACCCAGTTTCCAAATATTGTTACTCTCGAAGAACTTCTCTTGGAAAGCCTTGGCAAAAGTGTTGACTCAAAACCAGAAACTCAAACCATGTTGCTCCATTCTGTACTTAACTCACTTTCGCTTCCAGTTTTAGATAGCATTAAACATACCCCTGGCTTTCGTCGTCATTTTTTTAAATTCTTAAATACTGTTGAAGAAAATAGACTTAGAAGACAAGATTTTTTAGTAAAGCATCTTGAAAGAGACACGGCTCTCATAAACGATATTTGGGATATTAAAGACAGCTTTGAGGCACTTCAAAAAAAACAATGCCCTACTTGGTTTACTCACTATAAACAATCACTCCCGCACTTTAACCAATTAACCCAGACATTAAAAAGTAAATCTGTTTTTATTCTTGGGTTTTCTACACTTCTACCTTTTCAAAAAAACCTGTTTAAAACGATTCTGTCTAGTTCGCTTTCTTGCTCTGTTTACGAGTCGGCTAATTCTATAAAAGACTGGTTAAATGAGTCTGAAATAGACTTTCAAAATGTCATAGATTCGCCCATTCAAAGAGTCGGTAATCCTCTCTTTTATAATACTGAGTCTTGCGAATTAGAATGGGTTATAAAAGACATTAAGTGCCGTGTAGACAAAGGCGCTCCTCAAACCGACTTTGCTATTGTTTGTGCTAAGTCTTTTGCCGATTCTGACATTAGAAAAATATCTCATTTAGCCACTTTGTTTTGTTTAGACATAGACAGCGACCGGCCTCAATCGCTGCTTCAATCTTCGCCAAGCCAATTGGCTCTTCAATGTTGTGCGTTAGCGTTAAATGGATTTTTAAGAGCCGAAGTAAAAGCCTTATTTCTTTGTCCACATGTTGAACGATTTAAATACAGCGACCAACTACTGATCTTAGACATGGACTTAATTCAAAATATTGCGGCAAACGCGAGTGTCTTAGAGTCAGCTCAACATTGGATTTCTCAACTCAAAGTACTTGAACCCAGTTTATGTCGCCTTGATCCAGATTCTGAGAAAATTACATCCATTAAAAATCACATACTATTTTTTACGTTATTAGATCAAGAGCTGCAACTACTTAAGCGTGCCCAAGATACAATCGGATTTTCTAAGCAATTAAAAAACATACTGGATCTCTTTCAACTTAAACCTCTATTTTTAAAACAAAATGAACACGCTAGTTTTTCTGCGGTTACTTCATACTATTCGTTTACCGACGCCCTTAAACGATTTTCTACTGACTACGACAGCCTCTTTAAACTATTCCGTTTCGACCACGCATTTAGCCAATTCAAGCTTTTTCTTTCTGGTATTTATTATCAAATTCCAAAACCCGCAACCATAGGGATTTCACTGTGTTCTTTAAACCAAGCCCTTGCTCGAAATATCCCTCAACTTTACGTAGTTAATACCATTGAAGGCGTTTGGCCTGAGCCTGTTAATTCGTCGCTTTTTGTTCCTGAGTCCATACAAAAGCGTTTAATTCATCACCATAGTAAATCCTTAAGAACCGCTCTTAAACTATTGCTCACAAGTGCCTCTACTAGCTGTAAATCACTCACTTTCACCTATAGCGATGAGGACTCCAAAAAATCCATGCCTAGCTCTGTGTTTCAAGAGTTTTCACGTGAAAACTTTAATCAACCGGCCTCCTTTGTTGAGCCACCTAATCATCACATTCATCACCAAATAGACATCCAAAAACATGAGGGTCTTTCAGAAGGTTCCCCGAAAAAAGACATGGGCCTCTCACAACAAAACCGCCAGTATTTTAACGAGCGGTTGTCTAATCATTCGTTTTCTGCGACCGAACTTGATACTTATAATCAATGTCCCAGACAACATTTTTTTGCGTATGGTTTAAAACTTAGAGATCAACGAGAATGGATAGACGAAGTAAAAGGGTCTCTTTGGGGAACCTTAATCCACGATATTTTTTATCAGTTTTTTATGACTTTAAAAAAGAACGACTCACCTTATATGCCCGACGCGTTTTCGGACCCCAATTCTGATCCCTCTCAATTGTTATTTGCCATCGCTAGGCGCGTCTTTAAGTCCTATTCTCAAGACTCTTTTTATTGGAACATTAAAGAGGAAGCTTTATTTGGTAGTCCGTCTAAACCTGGGCTTCTCCAATTATTTATGAAGGACGAACATAACTCACCCTTGCAGGGAACTCCTGATACTTTTGAAATGGCATTTGATGATGTGCTGGCAGAGTCCGTTAAAATTAAAGGTAAAATTGACATGATTTTAAAGCTTAGTAATGGGGCGATGAGTGTTGTTGATTTTAAAACAGGAGCCGCGCTCCCCTCCATTGCGGACATTAAAGAAAAACGATCGCTTCAACTGCCTCTTTATATGTTGGCTCTACACAATAAAGGCTACCGAGTAGACAGTGCTTATTTTTATCATATGAAAGATCAAAAACGATTTGGGAAAAAAATGATGGCCGTCAGCAAACAAGCTAAAGACGACGGTTTAAAAACAGGGCGGTCACGACCATATGCGTTTTCTGAGTCTTATTTTGAGGAGCTTACATTAACTATTTCCACCCTTAAACAAATGATGAGTGATGGTAAGTTTTCGTATGAACCTTATGAGGAACTGAGTCACTTAACTAGCAAAAGACAAAGTACTTGTAAGTATTGTGCCTATAGCGACGCTTGTTCTTACGATGGTCGTTTTTCTGCTTAATTTTCAAAAATTAATTTAGGAGAACCTATATGTCATTTCTTGCTTCACTCGCTTTAACACCTGCCTCTAATTTATTTGGCAGACGCAGAGAAAGGTAGTACAGAAATGAAGAGGCTGGTCTCATTTTAGCCCACCGACACTAATTGAGGGTTATAAACTAGAGGAATTAAATGAGTTAAGTATTACCAATAGAGTTGAAGCGTTCATGACTAGTGATAAGACTGAGTCGAAAATAATTGACACCTTTGAAGGTATTAGAAACGTCGCGCTTGATTGGGTCGCTAAACCAGCATAGATTTTATAGGGTGTTGATTATACTATAGAGACAAGAGACACCCATTATGAAATTAAGTACAGCTCAAGAAGCTGCCCTAGAACTAAATAAAAATATTTTAGTGCAAGCCAACGCAGGCTCAGGTAAAACGACTGTGATGGCTGAGCGCTTCATTAGATTATTGCAAGAATACCCCGACTTAGACCCCAGTTCTATATTAACAATTACCTTTACAAATTTAGCTGCCAACGAATTAAAAGAACGAATTATCAATCGGCTACAATCTCAAGAAGGGGCTGATTTTCTTTTAGAAAAAACCCTCTCTCAATTTAATACACTGGCCATTACAACTATCCACGGGTTTTGTAATATGGTCCTTCGACAGTTTCCTCTACATGCTGAACTTGACCCTGACTTTAGAATTGTAGACCCTCAAGAAGCCCAACTCTTGTTTATGGAGGCCGTTGAAACAGCCTTAGAAGATTTAATTAAAAATAATCCAATCCCTTTAAAACGTGTACTTGTAAGTATTAGTAAGTCTCGTCTGTTAACTCATTTGTATAACTTATATCTCAAGAAAGACATTAGTTTGGAGTGGGCTAGAAAATTTACTGAAACACCATTCAAACAATTTATCCCCGAAGATGTTTCTCTAGAAGATCCATCATTAAATTACACAGAAGACTTATGTACTATTTTTAACTGCGCCAATACTCATTACAATCGTTTAAAGCAAAGTCGTGGCTTTTTAGATTATCACGACCTCTTAAGCCAAACGCAGTCGCTCATCACACATCCCGTTCCTTTAGCGGCGCTTCAAAAAACATATTCTTTTATCATGGTTGATGAGTTTCAAGACACCGACCCTATTCAATGGAACATTATTCAAAAACTTTGTGATGCTTATCGTCCACTCGACGCTAAAAAACTGTTTATTGTGGGTGATGTTAAACAATCTATTTATTCGTTTAGAGGCGCTGACTTTGACCTGTTTGATGACGTGTTAAAACAATTTGAAGCCGCTTCTGATGAGTCTAAGCATGTTATTTTGGCTGATAATTATAGAACTCAAAAATGTTTAATTGATTTTTTAAATCCACTTTTTGAACGCCTTTTTGACGCCACTTCTTACAGCCCATTAATTGCTAATAGAACCGACGAAATTTCTGATCCTGTGTCGTTTGTATTAGCAGATGAGGACAGTTCGGTAGCGGGTATTGCTGATGGATTAGCGTGTCTTGTTGAAGAAATTTTAAGAGAACAGCCACACTATACTATTAATGACATTGCTATACTTTCTAGACGTAAAAGCCCTTTGAAAGCTGTCAAAAAAGTCTTGGACGAAAGAGGGCTGCAGGCGACCCTTTTGTCTGACACCGGATTTTTTCAGAAAGACGCGGTATTGGATATTCTTGCCCTACTCAAAGGGTTAATTAATCCCTCCGACCAACTCTCTTGGACACGAGTTCTACTTTCTCCTATTTTTGGTTTAACGACTGACCACCTTTTTTCTTTGTATGTTTCAGGGGCCCTATGGCCTGGCGCCATTGATGGATATGAGCCAGCCATACTAAATAAAATGGGCTTGGACTCATTGCCAACGTGGGTGAACCGAGCTAAAAACGAGTCTCCGCTTTTTGTGATACGAGATATTTTACTTCACACTCAATCGTGGAAGGCTTATCAAGGATTAAGTGAACAAGCTCCTCGGGACATTGATACCACTTTAGACTGGTTGGAGAAGTGTTTTGACCAAGCTAGAGGCGCTCGTTATCAATTTTTACAGTTGCTGGCTTCGTATATTGACCATAACCAGGCGCCAAGTGGAGCGATAGCAGGACCTGAGCAAGGCGCAAAATTATTAACAATCCATGCGGCAAAAGGGCTGGAGTTTCCTATCGTTATTTTTACAGATATTCATAGCAAATTTAATTTCTCTAGCTCTGATCCTCTCTTAATTTCAAAACACGGGCTACAATTTAATATTACTGACCACAAGGACAGCTCGCCTTATAGATCTCACATATTGTCTAAAATAAAAGACGATTCTTTAAAAGAGGAGCGGCGATTGTTTTATGTGGCGTGTACAAGAGCTAAAGACAAATTATATTTTTTTGGGAAACATAAAGCAGAAAAGCCCGGGTATAACTCTTATCTTGATTTTTTAAGAGGGTGTTCTGACCTTAAACCAACAACAGTACGCCCCTATTTTAAAGCAGAGACTTTATTTGCTGAGCCAAGTAGTCCAAGCAAGATGGTAATTGAAACGCCAATTCCAGTGTCTAAAGCGCCTGCTAGTGGTCCTGAAAATCGCGTTCTGTCTGTGTCACAAGTAGAACGCTTTTTAACATGCTCCAAGCAGTTTTATTTGTCTCCTCTTTTAAAGCACATGGCTCAAACTGAGGACATTACTCAACATAGTTCTGACTATGGCTCACTTTTACACGCAAGCTTCTCATCACTTTTAGATGACAGTTGCGCCAAACCCACTGTCCCTGAGCCATTTCAAGAAAGGTTGTCAGAAGAAACTCAACGCTTTAAGTCTGATGACTTGTGGGCCCACTCTGAGAGTGCCCTAACTACGCTTGTTGAACAGTCATTCTCTTTATCTTTTGGGTCATTGATACTCCAAGGTCGTTTTGATTTAGCTTTTTTAAATGAAGAGGAATGGACGCTTGTAGATTTTAAAACTAGTGGGTCTGACCAACACTATCAAGACTATAAATATCAGTTAGAACTTTATGGTCTTGCGCTTAGTAAAATAGTAACGGCTCCAGTTCAGTTTCCTATAAAATTAAAATTGTATTACACCAAATTGGGGACTACTTTTACCTTTGATTTAACCGCTGAAAGAACTAAAGACATTGAAGAAAGGCTAAGCAAAATCCCTGGGCAAATTATGTCTCGTTTTTTTGTCCCGCCTAAACCGTCTGTTTGTGAAACCTGCCCTGTATTTTCTTTGAATTCGCAATGTGCTTCTGAGGAATTTTAGTTCCAATAAATATTTTACAAAAATAAAGGAGCATTATCATGGAAGCACCTGCCGCTGCAAGACCAACTCATAGAGGAGCAAGCCCCGCGCCCAGCAGAGAAACACCTTTACCAAGAACTACACCTGATCCAGGGTGCTGCCAAAAAATAGACACTTATTTAAGGAGCTTTTTTGGGCAAACTAAAGTCATCTATCCAAGGGACTAAGAGGTGGAAATTATTGTGGATCTGTTCAACGAATAGGTTTATATACGATTTTTGTGCGGTAAGTTATACTGCCCCTTATGTTTAAACTGTTACCAAGTCTGACAAGAACCAAGCAAATACTAGCACTAGCCAGCCCGATTATATTGGGCATGTTGAGCCATAACTTAATAGACCTCGTGGATATTGCCATGGTCGGTACAAAAGGCGAAGTCGCTTTAGCGGCAGTAGGGCTAGCTGGATGTTTAACCTTCTTTTTTATGTCTTCACTCATTGGAATTTCCTCAGCGGTTCAAACCATTACGGCACGACGACTCGGTGAAAAAAAGTTTAGCGAATTAGCTGATGCGTTAACAGCCTCATTTAAAGTAATTTTTCTATGGGGCGGGCTACTTTCTGTTGTGGGTTATCTTGGAGCGCCTTTTATTTTTTCTTGGCTCATTGACGACCCTAAAGTTATTGCTATTTCTACGCCTTATTTTAGATACCGTGTTTTAGCGCTCGTATTTTTTGGAATTAATTTTTTGTTTCGAGGCTATTGGAATGGCGCTAAACAACCGTTAGTGTACTTACGTATATTAATTACGACTCATCTTTGTAATGGATTTTTAAATTGGGTTTTGATATTTGGTCACTTGGGAGCCCCAGAAATGGGTGTTAAAGGGGCCGGGCTAGCCAGTGCCATTTCAATTGTGCTGGGTACCGTTCTTTATATAAGCTCTGGCTTGGTTCTTATTAAAGATCAGGGCTTTTTAAAACGGATTTGGGGATTAAAGAGAACCACTTGTTTATTAATTAAGTTAGGCGTTCCTATAAGTATTAGACAACTGTTGTTTGCCTTTAGTTTATTAATGATTTATTGGACGATTGGCTTACTCGGAACAACCGAACTAGCTATTGCAAACGTGCTTATAAATTTACTTTTGTTTTTATTATTACCGGGCGTAGGTTTTGGATTAGCGGCACACACTTTGGTAAGTTATTCTTTAGGTGAAGGCGATAAAGCCGCCGCCAAATTATGGGCGTGGGACGTTATAAAGTTAGCCTGTATTAGTATATTTTCTGTTGGCTTGATTATTGTCCTTATTCCTAAACTTATACTCGGCATATTTATCCATAATCCAGACACTGTGGCTAGGGCCATCCCCCTACTCCGGCTAGACGCCATAACCATTTGGGCTGAAGTAGCCGGCTTGGTTATAATTGACTCGTTGTATGGGACGGGTGATACTAAACAGGTGATGATTATTTCTACACTTGGTGAATGGCTCATTAAAATACCATTAATTTATGTGTGTGGAATTACCCTTGGTTACGGTCTTTTAGGTATTTGGCTCGCAATTATTGGGTATAACTTGTGTCATTCTCTGTTGTACTTAATTCTGTGGAGCCGAGGACAATGGGGTAAGTTGGCTTTATAAATGAAAAAGGCTGTATTCGTATGTCAAAATTAAAAAAAGAACATCAGTTTTTAGATCTCAGTGACTATATGCGTAACCCAGCTAGAGTAGTGGCGACCTGGTTTCTACCCACACCTTTTAGGGCCATTACATTCACCTGGTTATTTTTTATCTGTGGGTTACTATCTTGTTACTTTATTGTTCAGGAAAGACCTTTTTTTGCGGTACTGTGTCTACTTTTAAAAATTTTGTTTGATACGGTTGATGGAGAAATTGCTCGTTTGAGTAATGAACCTAGGTACACTGGGAGATATTTAGACTCAAATTGCGACTTAGTATTAAATGCCAGTTTTTTTTATAGTTTCTATTTAATAGACGGTTCACATTTTTGGCTCTACACACTTAGTTTCCTAAGCTTGAGCTTACAATGTTCGTTATACAACTATTATTATGTTGTAAAAAGAGCGGCCACAAACGGGGATACCACCAGCCGTGTTTTTGAATTTAAAGCCCCTAAAGCCTTTGACTACGAAAGCCAATTTTGGGTTAACGTTTTGCATAAAGTATATTTATTTTTTTATGGCTGGCAGGACCTTATTGTTCATTGTTTTGACTCTAATGTTAAAGGCGACTCACTTAGTAAGGGGTTTCTTTGTGCTGTTTCGGTGTTCGGTTTGGGGATTCAGTTATTAGCTATAATTATTTTTATACTACTGAAATCACCACTACTTGCCATTGTTTATTTTTTAGGGATTAGTAATGTGTACGTCGTGTTTTTAGTTGTTTATAGAAAACTATTTTATAAATAGTTAGCCACCAAAGAAAGAAGAGAAAAAGCCCTTTTTCTTGGTCTTTGTTTGTAATTTTGCAGCGCTTTTTTTGAGTATATCTTGAGTTAACAGCCTTACTTCAGAGTTTGTTTTTGCCAGTTTTTTAATGTCGTTAATTACTTTTTCTGGCCCTATTTTTTCAATGAGTCTAACACAAGCTATTCGTGCCTGATTTTTTTTGGGAAGTGTGGCCACTAAATAAGGAAGCATTGCTGGGCCAATTCTTAAAATGATAGCTTCTGAGAGGGGCTTAATATTCACATTTTTAAGTGACTGAATAATGACAGGGAAGGCTGTTTTTGCGCCAATGAGTTTCATGGCATATAAAATTAGTCGTCTGTGTGATTTTTTTTCGTATAGTTTTATTAAACGAGGGATGGCAATGACACTTTTTAAAGTGCCTAACATTACAATTACATTTTTTTGAATGTCTTTATTTTTAAGATTTTCAACTAATATATCTTCCGATTCTACTTTTCCTATTTTCCAGATGAGATGTATAACCCTATTCAGAATAATGGGATCATTTGAGTCTAATTCGGCTTTTAAATAACTTAAACTTTCTTTTCCAAATGTTTCTATTAGCATCATGATGTTGCTTCTGAGCAAACTGTTTCTGTTCTTCAACCGCTTAATTCCTGAAGCAATTACAATGGGACCAAACTTTACGAGCCCTTTTTGAACATTTTTTATAACATGAAAATCGCTGTCACCTAAACTGTCTAAGAGAGGGTCCATGGCTCTTAGGTCTTTCATATCGCCTAGTTTTTCTGCAACCGACCATCTAACTACCCAGTCTCGGTCTTTTAATAGCATAATTAAGGGTGGAATAAAGGCAGGGTCTTTAAGTAATTTTAATTCTAAAATGGCGTCCCAACGGGTGCTTTCTTTACGAAGTTTTAAAATTATTGCATCAAGTTTGGACGAGATGTTCACTTTGAAACTCCTTTACTACTGAGGCCATCAAATCTCTTAAGTCTGATACGGGGATCACACTTAGTTGCTTTAGCTCCGGGCAGTTTTTAGCGTTTGTTTTTGGGATGAAGCACGCCTCAAAACCCATTTTCTCACATTCGTTAAGTCGTTTTGCTATTAAGGGTACCGATCGTATTTCTCCAGACAATCCTATTTCACCAATAAAAGCGACTCTACGTTTAAATCTTAAGTCTTCATTTGAACTAATAATGGCCATTAAAATGGCTAAATCACAGGCTGGCTCATCAACCTTAAGTCCTCCGATAATATTTAAAAACATGTCTTTTGAAAACAATTTTTTTCCAAGTATTTTTTCAATGCCTGCTATTACTAAGTTTGCTCGATTTGCATTTACACCTAGAAAATTGCGTTTTGCCATACCGTAGCCTGTTTCTACGACAAGTGCTTGTACTTCTACTAAAAAGGCCCGGCTTCCTTCAATAATGGCAGACACTGCAGTGCCAGGGTTTTTCAAACTGGAGGCCTCAATAAACAGTTCTGAGGCTTGGTCTACAGGCACTAAACCACATTCTTCCATCTGGAATATTCCAATTTCGTCTGTATGAAAATAACGGTTTTTGTACGATCTTAATAAGCGATACCGTTGGTTACGCTCGCCTTCTACATATAATATTACGTCTACCATGTGCTCTAATATTTTTGGCCCTGCGATCATTCCGTCTTTTGTAATGTGACCTATTAGGATTGAAATAGCATTGCTAGATTTTGTCCAAGCAATTAACTGAGCGGCACAATACTTAACCTGGCTTACGCTTCCACTTGTGGCCGAAAGGTCAGGGTGAGAAACAGTTTGAATGGAGTCTAAAATAACAACGTCTGCATTTAACGAGTTACACTGTTCTAAACAGTTCAGCATGTTGGTGTCTGCCAATACAAGTAAGGATGGAGGCACAGTTCCAAGTCGTTTTGACCGTAAAAGAATTTGAGTTTCAGACTCTTCAGCCGTGATATACAATACTTTTTGGCCTGTTTTTGCCAATTGTATGGCTAACTGCAAACTGAGGGTAGACTTTCCAATACCAGGCTCTCCACCAATTAATGTTACTGACCCTTTTACAAATCCGTTTCCTAAAACGTGATCTAATTCTGAGATATCAGTCTTAATACTATGATGTTCGCTTATCTCTACTTGGGCTAGTGGTGTGGCTTTACTTTTTTTTGTAGGGTTGAAAGTTGACGATTTCTTGAGTTTTTCTTGGGTCATTTCTACTAGAGAGTTCCAGGCTTGGCATTGTGTACATTGACCTTGCCAGCGAGGGTGTGAGCTGCCACATTCTTGACATTCAAATATGGTTTCTAGTTTAGCCATACGTACCTCTAATTAACGAGTTCTGGCGATTTTTTTTCTTTTGTTTTGTTGGCGATTTTTTTAGGCTTTGGAATCTGTTTAATATCAAAAACGACTCCGTCTTTTTTACAAGTGGCTTTAACGTCCATCGCCCCTTTAATTTGTTCTCGTAAAATAGCGTCTGCTAACTTGTCTTCAAAGTATTTTTGAATAGAACGTCGTAAAGGGCGAGCTCCATTTCGTTCGTCAAAACCATTTTCTACTAAATGATCTCTCACTTTTTTGTCGTAGTGAATAAATATTTCTTTATCTTCAAGTCTCTTTTTAACATCACCCAACATAATGTCTACAATTTCATGGATATGTCCTTTGTTTAAGGCTCTAAAAATAATGGTGTCGTCGATTCTGTTTAAAAATTCAGGCTTAAATTCTTTCTTAAGCTCTTCTCCAAGTTTTTGTTTAATTACTTCATCTTTTGTTTCTTCTGCTTTACCAGAGTCAACAAATCCAAAAGACGTTTGAGAGTGAATGTATTTACTACCTACATTACTTGTCATAATAATAATCGTATTTTTAAAGTTAACAACGCGGCCTGTTGAGTCTGTAAGTCGACCGTCGTCTAATATTTGTAAGAGAATATTAATGACATCTGGGGACGCCTTTTCTAGTTCGTCAAAAAGCACTACCGAGTAAGGTTTTCGTCTAATAGGTTCGGTTAACTGTCCACCGTCGTTAAACCCAACATAACCTGGAGGTGAGCCGATTAGCCTTGAAACGGTATGTTTTTCCATAAACTCTGACATATCTATTCTAATAAGTGCGTCGGGTGACCCAAATAAAAAGTCGGCTAGGTTTTTAGCCAATTCCGATTTACCTACACCTGTTGGCCCTAAAAATAAGAAGGAGCCGGTAGGGCGGTTTGGGTCTTTTAAGCCAACTTTTGCTCGTTTTACGGCACGAGCAAGTGCTTCGATAGCGTTGCCTTGCCCTACGATACGCTCTTTTATGGTTTGTTCCATTTTCAATAAGCGCTTTGTTTCTTCTGCTGTCATTTTTGTGACCGGAACACCTGTCCATAAAGACACTACACTGGCCACGGCTTCTTCGTCTACTACTTTTTTAAGTGACCGTAACTGTGCCCGAGTGAAGCTTTTTTTCTTTTTAGTAAGGTCTTTTTCTTGAATTTCTAATAATTTTACTAAGTCCAGGTCTTTCTTTGACTGAGCAAGCTCTTTTTCTTTGCCTACTTTTTCTATTTGTTTTGATAAATCCTGTAGATCTTCCGGTAATTTCGAGGCGTCTAGCATCACTTTTGCCGCGGCTTCGTCAATAACGTCTACAGCCTTGTCTGGTAGAAATCGGTCAGAAATATACCGCGTGGCTAGGTCTACAGCTTCTTCAAGAGCCGCATCAGTAATTTTTACGCCGTGAAATTCTTCATAACGTGATCTGATACCTTTAAGTATGCATAAGGTTTCTTCTTTTGAAGGCTCTTCAACCAATATAGACTGAAATCTACGCTCAAGTGCTCCGTCGCCTTCAATATGCTTACGATACTCCTCTAAAGTGGTTGCTCCTATAACTTGGAGCTCACCCCTTGCAAGAGCCGGCTTAAATAGATTGGCCGCGTCTAAACTGCCCTCTGAGCCGCCTGTTCCAATGATAGTGTGCAGCTCGTCAACAAAAATAATGATGTTACCTGCTTTTCTTGCCTCTTCCATCACTTTTTTAACTCTATCTTCAAATTCACCACGATATTTGGTTCCGGCAACTAGTAAACCAAGGTCGAGTGTAATAACGCGTTTTCCGCTTAATTTTTCAGGAATATCACCTTTGATTATACGCTGAGCTAGGCCTTCTACAATGGCCGTTTTACCTACGCCAGGCTCACCTGTTAGTACGGGGTTGTTTTTTGAACGACGACATAATATTTGAATAATACGTTCAATTTCTTTGTTTCTGCCTACCACTGGGTCTAGAGTTTGCTCTTTGGCTAGCCAAGTAAGGTCTCTTCCAAATAGGTCGAGTGTTGGTGTTGGCATAGATGTTTGTACTTTTTGTTCGATGGGGATTCTGCCGCCTAGGTGTTTGAAAAGCGTATTTTTGTAAGAAGTAATGTTTACCCCTAACTCAGCAAGCACTCGTGCAGCTATACTTGTGGGGTCTCTAAAAATGGATAGAAATAAATGTTCTACATTAACGTAATTATGACCTAGCTTTCTTGCTTCGTCCCAAGCGTAGGTTAGTACCTGTTTGGCTTGCTGTGTAAACGGGATATTACCATATTCTGAAGAAAGGCCGCCATATTCTAGACGGTCTTCTATGGACGACTTTATTTGCTCAGTAGTAAAGCCCAGCTCTTGCAAAGACTTTACGACAATGTTGTCGCCTTCTCCAATAATTCCTAAAAGAATATGCTCGGTACCAACGTAACTATGATGAAACCGTTTCGCTTCTTCTTGGGCTAGCATAATCGCCTGAATGGCTTTTTCTGTAAATCTTGAAAACATATAATTAAATAATAATTGATTTAGACTTGAGTATCAAGTGAGAATGTTTTTTAGGTTCTGTCGCACAGTTAAGCACAAATTGATAAACTTCTACCAAAACAGAGGTGTCAGATGAAGATAAGTCAAAAAATGAAAAGCCTATTCAAAAATTACCATTATCCACCTGAGCTTATTATCCATGCAGTGTATTTATATTGTCGATTTTCACTGAGCTATCGAGATATTGAAGAAATATTGAAGATCAGAGGGTTGAAAACAATTGATCATGCTACTTTACAGAGATGGGTAATTTCATTTTTACACATTTTAGAACAGGAATTTAGAAAACGAAAGAAGCGTGTAGGAACGAGTTGGCGAATGGATGAAACCTATATTAAAGTGAATGGCAAATGGGTCTATTTGTATCGTGCTGTTGATCAAGATGGGCAGACTATTGACTTTTTACTTCGTAAAAAACGAGACACACAAGCGGCCAAACGATTCTTCAGAAAAGCAATCAAAAACAATGGTGTTCCCGAGAAGATTAATATCGATAAAAGTGGCTCAAATACAGCCGGTATTAAAGCTATTAACAAAGAGAATGACACTGCTATTATAATCAGGCAAAATAAATATATGAATAATCGCATCGAACAAGATCATCGCTTTATCAAACGACTCACTCGCCCCATGCTGGGATTCAAAACGTTTAACTCCGCCAGACGTACACTGTCGCTAATTGAAACCGTTCATATGATTAGAAAAGGGCAGCTCTCTCACTCAAATGACGTGACCGTCTATGGGCAATTTGTATCTTTATTAGCCGCTTAAATATCACGCACATTCCTGTCTGTTTTTAGGCTTTTTTGGAATTTGCGTTTTAGATGCGACAGAACCATTTCTTCTTGTGGAAAAGCATCGAGTAGTAATTCGTCTTCAGACGATCCTCAGACTGATCAATCTACAGTAAGCCAAATAGAAGTAGATGGACGAACATATCAAGAGGGAAGTTCTCTCATTCAGACTACGTTTGAATCAGAAGAAGCGGTTAGTGCAAACTTCATTGTTATTACGCCAACAGTTGTAGAAACAACAGATGGTACTGTTGTTTCTATTCCAATTTCTGCATCAGATTTAGGATTAACTGGTGACGAGTCGATTACTGTTTCGTTTACCGTTCAAGACTAAGTTACTTTTTAATGACTTTAGCAATAAAGGTTACTCTAGAGTTTGCGAGACTAGGAGTTTGCCCATCCCAAAGAGTGCCAGCGGAAAAATTTAACCTGAACTGATAATAACCGCCATCTGTTTCTATTCGGTTATAGCCAGGAGCGTTACGCCAACTGGTACTCCCTGAACCATCTAAAAATGGACTACTGTCCATATCCGTTTGAGAAGCAAAGGTGTACGTAAGACCATCATCCCCAACAATCGATAAGGAAAACGAAACAAACTGGAAATCAGAAGAGGAAAATCGGGTCTAACTGCATATCGGGACGGAATTACCGATTGAAGTAGCCTTGTATTTTTGTTGGCC
>QFBU01000002.1 GCA_003265975.1 Candidatus Marinamargulisbacteria bacterium SCGC AAA071-K20 | reverse complement strand
TTTTTTTCGCCTTCTAATTCTTCTTGAATATCAGAAAAATCAGTATCACGATCAGTTTCAATAATCTCTCCTGAAGCAAGTTTTCGTCGTCGTTGTATAAATTTAAAACCAAAGAAACCAAAACTAAAAACTGCAGCCACACCCAATGCTCTTAGAACCCAGGTAATAGCACTAGGTTTATCACCATTTCTTAAGTCTTCAAGCGCTTCTTTTTCTTCATCGGTTAATAGCATAAAGTCTGCCTTAGAAAGTTGTATAGTATCTCTACCTTTAACATACCCCGTAGCACCCGCAATCGTAGAAAATATTTGTCGTTTAGTGATGGCGTCTAATACTATTTCTTCACTTAAGTTGTCTACTACAATACTAATAGTAAGTCTCTTCACTTCGGCAATCTCACCGTTTTCTATAGCACCAATATCAGAAGTAATGGCTATTTTAAAAGAACCCAGAGGAAGTACACCCAATAATTGTTTTGTTGCACGCTCAACTAACTGCTTCTCAAAGCCCCATTTAATATCAAACCATTCCTTAATTCTCACAAAGTTAGGAATAACTGGTTGTCCTTTAGCATCTTCGCTAGGATCCCCTAAATCTTCTTCTTCCTCGTCTTCTTCAATTCCAAGACGTTTAGCCGCCATTCTTTCAAAAATCCCCTCTGAAAGAACATTTCCTTCAGTATCAATAACAGAGACATTTTCTTGTTGAAGATTCTCCACTGCATTGGAAACTAGTTGAATAATACCAAAGACTATTTCGTCAGTTAAAATAGCTCCGTAAGATTTTCTAATTAGTATTGATGAAGTTACAGGTGGTTGCGTAACAGCAAACAGTCTTTGCTCAGGAAGAACAATCTGAACTGTTGCATCTTCAATTAGGTTAAATTGAACAATTGCTTTTTCTAGTTCTCCAGAAAGAGCTCTTAAAAATCTAATTCGCTTATCAAATTCAGTCACTCCCAAGGTTTGAGCATCGTCTAATAATTCATACCCTCTAGCTTTTGTAGAAGGTAATTGTTTAATAGCCAATAAATTTCTAGCATCGTCAATATTTTCTTCATCTACTTCTATGGCAAAGTTTTGACCATTCTGATTCGTCTTAAACGAAATATCCGCAAAACTTAATTCTTTTAAAATACTTGCTGCATTGTCACCATCAACTTTTGCAAATAGCTGTATATATTTTATCTTTTTCTTTTTCTTTTTTTTCTTAGGAAGTGGGGCTGGTTCGCCATTAGAACTCATAGTTTGACCTTGGTGAATTGATTGATTTGGATTATTTGAACGAGGCTCATCATCTCCAAAAAAGCGCATACCAAACAGTACAGCACCTATTATAAATACTACAGAAATAACTGCACCAATAATAATCTTATTTCTTCTACTTAAGCCTGCAGCAGCAGAACTTGCCGAGTCAGCAGAAACAGAACCTTCAGGAAGTTCACTCCCGCCGCCTTCAACAGCTTCGTCTTCTCCAAAGTCGCCAAGGTCGTCATCTAAATTAAATTCTTCTTCTGCCATACAACCCTTTCAAAATGGATATTAATACGCATTAATTATTATACTCTAAATTAGGGTAAGTTTAAAATAAAAGAGAGATAACTATATTGCTAGCTGCGTCAGCTCTTTCAATGTTTGGGAAGATGTAGATAATACCGTTGTCGCGAACGACATTGCCAGGTTTAATTTTGTCATCTCCATTGACACTTCATCAATAGAGATTTCCCCTCTTACATAACCTTCGGTCATTTCATTAACTCGAACTTCCATTTGACTGATATTTTCAAGAACTTCTACTGCTCGCTCCATAAACAACTGAAATGGTGTCACATCAAGCCTGTCTGATCGTAAATTCAATTCATTTAATATATCTTCACTAAGTGCTTGATTGTCTTGTGTTCTGTCTTGTCGTCGACGTTTTTCGATCCGTTCAAGCTCTTCAGCAGAAAAAGCCTGAGCAATTAATGGCGCTTGACGAGGGTCTTGAGGAATAATCATATTTGGATTGGGCATATTTCCAACTTGTCCAATACCCTGCGATGGTTGTTGCTGAGCTTGGTCCAATAGCAATTGAAAAGGAACATCAATTTTTGAGGCTGAAGTACTAGCACTACTGTTCATAGCCGCTGTTGTTTTTCCTCTTAATTTATCTACATAGCTCATAATACTTTTGTCTCCTTAGCCTTAGCTATTTTAGTAAATCTATAGATGTTTGATACATCGCTTTAGTCAATTTAAACGCACTAATATTAGCATCAAATAAAGCCTCAGTATGTTTAAGTGTAATCATCTCATGGGGCATATGAACATTGGGTACATAAAAATAACCATTTTCATCAGACTGTGGAGCAGCAGGGTCAAAGTAACGTCCAAAAGGTTCAGTACTTCTGCCAATACTATCAATCTTAACCCCTTTTTCTCCGGCAACTAGATTTAAATACTTTTTTTGGTAAGGCAGACCTGTTTCCTCATCTTTAAGAGTCATATTATTCGCTAGATTTTCAGCAATAATGGTCATCCGAAAACGTTCAGCAATAACTCCTGAGGTGTTAATATCAAAAGCGTCATCTAAAGTTTGAGAAACTATAGTAAGTGGTAAAAGAAATAATAAAGTTACGACTATCTTAAAAAAAAGCTTACTCATATGATCTCCTCCATAATTAATGTACCCTTTTTTTTAACAATCAAACTACTTCTTACCAAAAGTTACAACCATTCGATAGTTGTCCATTTTTTTTCTGTATAACGCATAATAAGCAGATTGACGTTTACTATTTTCTGCCATTTTTGTTGTCATATGCTCAACAAGAACCTTAGAAAAGTATTTCATGTCAGTAGGTGCCATGTTTGCTAATTCCCGGCTATCATCTGGGAATAAATAAGGTGTAAAACCAGGAGTAGATGCATTAACAAGGTTATAACTGTAAATAGCATGTCGCCTACCTACATCCATAATTGCGCCTTCTAAAGTTTTGGCAGAGCTATCAAAAACCATACTTTCAAACATTTCTTTGTAGGCCTCTTTAGAGCTATCAAATTGAGCCTGTGAATAAACAGGCTCTGATAAAGTTAGGAAGGTAAATAGTAATATTACTAATTTAAATACGATGCTAAATTTCATAAAGAACCTCCTTTATTTATTCTTGATATCGTTTGGTAAGTCTGGATTTTAGTTTTTCTAAAATTTGCATATGTAAACGGCAAACCTTACTTCGAGAATAGTCTAGATGATCAGCAATTTCAATTTGTTTCATTTCTTGTTTATAAAATAATTCAACAATTTGCTTCTCTTCAAGAGGTAATTTATTAACCTCTTCCCATAATACGGTCTTGTTCTCATCAATAATTTCAACTTCAGGATTTTTAGACCCTTTCATTTCCGATACTATTTCAATATCATCAGAACTTAACATATAAATCATTGCTGAATTTTCAATAAGTCCTTTAATATTTTCCCCAGTGCTTTTCCCACCTTGCAATTTAGCACTTTGCTCGGCCATATCCGCAATACGTTCACGTACTTTTTTACGATATGAGTCATAATCTGAAGGGTTTCTATATTGCCATTCTGAGCGAACTTTATCCAACATTTCGCCTCGAACTCTATAGTATGCATATGTATTAAATGTTATTTTTTTATCCGACTTAAAATTATTTTTGGCTTTAATTAACCCTTCAACCCCCCAGTTAACAAGGTCATTAAATTCGATACCTGGAGGAATTTTTCCTCCACCAATCATATTAGACGCAAGAGACTCAACAAGAGGCATATGGTCTTTTATAAAATCATCAGTAACACTCTGGCCTTTCTTTTCTTCCAGAATAAGTTGCTGTTGCATGTTATTAATATTTAGATCTGTTTTTTTTTCTTTCAGAATAACCCTCTACTTCTATTTCTCTCTTATCCACCCTTGTTGCTCAAAAAGTGGCTTTAGATTCATTATATCCTGCTTGGCAAGTTGCCTGGCCAATTGATAAGACATCATATCATTCATCATATCATTCTGCGCCTTATTTGACATAAATTCTTCATCATCTTCATCAAAAATGACTGACTGTGTTTTCATTAATTGGTCAGTGAATAGTTTTTTTATAAACATCGTTTGCATTTGCTCAATCGCTTGTTCATCTTTAATGCCATTCCTGTTTATTGGATTCATAAGTTCAGATATCGGCAAACCCGTGTTCACTCCTGAATATCCATAAACTAGTGTCCCTAAATATAGTATCAAAACTAATGCAAACTCAATCAGTTTAAAACTCATTAAAGAATTTCTAGATCAGCTATTAATGCTCCAGATTCTTTAAGAGCCTGAATAATGGCAATCAAATCTTTTGGAGAAGCACCAATTTCATTCAATGCGTTCACCAAACTAGACAATGTAGCCGTAGGATTTAAAAAAACAATTTTAGAGTCGTTTTCATCAATTTGAATAGCCTGAGATTGTTGAACAGCTCCAAATCCACCACCACCAGCAGCTTCTTCATCAATTCTAATTGACAAACTACCGTGGGTAAGAGCAACCGGAAACAGCCTTACCATTTCACCAATAACTACTGTTCCTGTCCGTGCATTTATGACAATTTTTGCTGAGGTATCTGGTTCAAGCGTTATATTTTCTATTTCGGCTAATGTCTTAACTAAGTCAGATGAGTCTAAATCACTTAAAGGAATTTTTACTGTATTAGCATCAATAGCTTTGGCACCAAGAAACCCAGCATCCTGAATAGCTTCAGTTGCCCTTGATACTGTTATAAAATTAGACTCATTCATAACCACTGTAATATTATGTTGATCTATAAAAGTAACGGGGACTTCATCTTCAACAATAGCACCCTCAGGAATTAACCCAACGGTTGTTTGGTTTTGAGAAAAAGATGACGCAGACGACTGCTCTTGAATACCACTAACCACCACATTTCCTTGAGCAACGGCATATGTTCTTAAATCAGGCCCTTGTAACTGCGTTAGCAGTAAAGTTCCGCCGATTAGGCTTCTACTATCTCCTAAGGAAGACACTGTCACTGATATACGCTGTCCTTTTTTTGAAAATGGAGGAAGTGTAGCCGTCACCATAACCGCAGCTACGTTTCTTGAATTCATTTCTCCTGCTGAAACACCCAGTTTTCCTAAGATGTTTCTAAGGGCAACATGAGTAAAGCCAGTTCCTTTAGTATCGCCAGTATTTCTAAGACCCACAACTAATCCAAATCCGAGAAGTTCGTTGTCTCTGGCTTCAATTATTTTACTAATATCCTTGAGACGAACTGGAATAGCCATAGTCATTGAACTAGATAAAAAGAGTATACATAAAAGTGACGCAATTATTTTTTTCATATTAAAACAACCAATTAAACATTTTAGTCATCATTCCAGGTGTTTGTTTTGCACCTACGACGCCCTCACCATTAACACTTACTTGTGCTTTTGCAATTTGGTACGAAAAAACACTATTTTTAGCAGAAATATCTTGTGGGCGAACTACCCCAGAAACATGGATAGTTTCTATTTCATTGTTAACTTTAACATTATGTTCACCAACAATAAATAAATTACCAGAATCCAAAATTTCAGTGACAATCGAGGTTACAATTGCTTTTACCTTACTTTTTCTGGAGGTTTGACCTGAACCTTGATATTCGTCTTCTCCACTAAAACCAAAATCAAATGTCTTTCTAATTGTTTCATTACCTAAAAGATTGGCAACTTGATCCCAGTTATTTTGAATACTGGTACCCATTGAAGAATCTTTTTTTGTAGTAGTTGTAGCTTCCTGAACCGCCGATGTAGCTTCAGAAATATAAACTGTAATAATATCCCCTACTCTAATTTGTCGTTTTGCGCTTCCATAATAAGCGCCTCGAGAATTCTCCCAAAGAGAATCAGCGTAACACCCTGATGAAAACATCATAAAAGCGATACTAATTAAGAATAGAGACTTTAACGTTCGTTTCATTTAGAACCTCCCCAATAATTATTTTATTCGCTTTATACGAACTCTGCACCCGTATAAAACCCCCAATAAATCCATCATCTAAAGCGCGACCTTTTGCTTTTAGATGTAAACCATTTTCAGAAAAAATCAAATTAACCATAGCACCTTGCCGGATTGTAGGAACATCTCTGATCATCCAAGACCCGAAAATAGTATCTTTAGCTATGGAAGATTTCGTTTCTTTTCCAATTATATCTTCTTTTTGCATTAACTGGCGTTTAGAATAATTGGCCATATTAAGCTTAACAGAATTCAAATCATTTTCATCAATAACTTCGCCACGTTTAACTAAACGCTTTGATTTATGAAATAGAGTAAAGGCCTTTACTTCAGAAAGAACCTGTTTAGTTTCAATAATATGGCCTTGCGAGTCTAATAGCTTTAACGGAATTACCGTCCGGCCTAATACATTTGATTTTTCAGGAATATCATAGGTAAAGCCAACAGCTTTTGGCGTTATATCACTCAGAATATCCTTGTTAAGAATATTGGCTTCAATATCATTTTTACTTATCATGGGATAGTCTAATTGCACCTTACTTTCTAATTTGGTTTTCACTGCGATATCAATGTCTAAAAAAGACAGTGATCCTGCGAATACTGTAGTAGTAAGCACTAAAGCTAAAAGGAAGAATCTACTTAAGATCACTCGCAATTTTCAACATATCATCTGCCGATTTAATGGTTTTTGTTACAAGCTCAAACGTACGTTGAGTCGTTAACATATCCATCATCTCTTCAATGATATTCACGTTAGAAAATTCCAAAGCTCGTTGTCTCATAGAACCTGTTCCGTTTCGTCCAGGAATTTCAAAAGAAGGTTCGCCAGACGCAACTGTTTCAAGAAATAAGTTTTGACCTATATCTTTTAAACCAGGAGCATTAGGAAATTTCGCCAATAATATTTGACCAACTTCACGTGGCTGATCATCTCCGGCCACTTGAACAAAAACTCGCCCCTCTTCATTAATAACAACCTCAGTAACATTTCTAGGAATTCTCAATGAAGGCTCAAGCGGATGACCGTTTGGATTTAAAACGTTTCCTTCCGCGTCCTGATGTAAGTTACCGGCTCTACTAAAGCCCCTAGTACCATCAGGCATTCTAAACTGAAGCATTCCGCCACCTTCAATAGCAACATCGAAAGGTTGGTTAGTAATAGATATAGTTCCGTTTGAAAAATCTTTAGTAACGTCCACAATACGAACACCTTGTCCATATTCCATATAACGTTTTCGTTTTCTTCCAGATCCTGAAACCTGGTCTTCAAATTCTGTGTAGGCTCTTTCAAGGATTAATGGAAATAAACTTTCCATTTCGAGACGACGTTTTTTAAATCCTACCGTTTGGGCATTATGGATGTTATTGGCTATGACCTGCATTTTTCTTTCGAACGAGAAAAAGGCGGACTTCGCCATAAATAATTGTGATAACATTTAGCTTTTCACTCCCTTCACTATATTGCCCCTTAAAATTTACTTAGTAAGTAGGCAATGTAAGCTTGAATAACTAATTGTATTGTTTATACCGCACTTATCGGAAGACTAAACATACAATCTGAATTGTAGCACATTTCTTTACTTTCGAGTACTCCAAGCCCTGAAAGAAAGCGAATACAAACACCACAAACTTCAAGTTCTTAATTATTTTATGGGCCGTATTTCTGATGTTTATTTAGGACACGCCGTGTAGTCATATACACAAGTGGTCAAAATAAAAATCAAAATGCTTCCCAGGAAAGAATTAAGGACTTGCGAGGGTGGCGGAGGTCCCTATGGCCTTATTAATCATGTGGCCAGATTTTATAGTGGCATCAAACGAATTTTTTGCCATGCCGATATCACCGTTGATCGCTTTAAGAACGTTATTCTCTTCAAGCATACCTTGAACTATTATGAAATTTTTTGGATCGGTGGAATAAGGGATTTCTTTTGTAAGAACCCAGAAAGAACCATTTAAACTTTCTAAATTATCAAAAGTCATGTCGGCTTTACTATTAAAAACAATCGCTTGAATTCTATCGATAGGCTCGCCATCTGCATAAAGCAGACCTGCACGAGAAACCGCTAACTCTTCATATTCTGGAAGAAAAATTTGTCCATTTTGACCTAATACGGGATACCCTCCAGACATAGATACTAGACGCCTCTTAGAGTCTAATACAAATCGACCATCTCTTGTATAAGCTAAAGACGTTGGCATTTGAACAACAAAAAAGCCACGACCAGCTGCGTCTAAGTAAAAATCAAGATCACGGTCAGTAGTAACAATGGGACCTGGTCTCCATCTATAAAAGGGACGATTAATTATCCTGCCGTCAGCTGTTCGGGAGTTATAAACACCAGTTTCCATAAACCCGGGGGTACCGATATTGATTGTATAGAACATATAGTTAGTATAATGAACGATATACGCATGAAGCCCGTTCAAAACAGTTTTCATGGCTTCATCCTGAATTTCTTCATGATCGTCCCATGCAAAAGAGGGACCTACAAAAAGAAGTGAAATTAAAAAAACACGAACAAAAAAGTTCAAAGAATAATCTCCAATGTCGTAGGCAAAATAAGTGTAGGTATTAATTGGAGGTGCGATAGATAGGAGTTAATATCTTCACACAATCAAACAATTTAAGCAAGAAAGAAAACAAATAATTACAAAAAAAACAAAATGCTGTCCAGGGAAAAATTAAGGATTTGCGATGGAGGCGGCTGTACCTAAGGCTTTGTTAATCATGTGAGCGGTTTTGACAGTAGCATCATAAGAATTTTTGGCCATACCAATGTCACCTGTGATGGCTTTTAATACGTTATTTTCTTCGAGCATTCCTTGCTTGATAAGATAATATTGAGGCCCTGATATCGTTTCTATTTCACGAGTTAGCACAAAAAATGATCCATTGAGAGACTCAATATTGTCGTACGTCATATCAGATTTTCGTTTAAATACAACTATTTTCATTCGATCAATAGGCTCGCCGTCTACATAAATCAGACCAGCACGTGACACAGATATACTTTCGCCCTCTGGAAGATAAATATGGCCATTTTCACCCAATAAAGGGTAATTACCTGACATTGTTACCATACGTCGTTGAGAATCTAAGATAAAACGACCGTCTCGAGTATAAGCCAAACTAGTTGGCATTTGGACGGCAAAAAAACCACGACTTGCAGCATCTAAGTAAAAATCAAGATCACGGCCAGTTTCTATTACTGGACCAGCTCTCCACCTAAAAAAAGGTCGAATTTCTGTATTTCCTTCAACTGTCCGAGTATTGTAAACACCCGTCTCTATATATCCCGGTGTATGTGTGTTGATAGTATAGAAAAGCCAATTTTGGTAATGAACAATATAGGCATGTAGACCGTCAAGAGTAGTTCGTACTCCAGGATCTTGAATTTCTTGGAAATCCTCCCAAGAATATAGGCTGTTGGTAGCAAACAGCATTATGATAAGTGCAATGTATAGGCGTTTCATAGGTGATCTCTAATCTATATACTAACATAGCGCCTACTAGTAATAAATGAAGACAGGTTTTCTATTTAACCGTTATTAGTTCTTTTTCTGTCGTTTTTTAACAAGCTGACGTTTCTTAGCTAGTTTGTCTAATTGGTAAACAAATGCCAGTACTTCAGCAACTAATGTATATAGTTCTGGAGGAATTTCGTCGTCAATCTCAAGCTTTTCTAACAGGTCAGAAAGCGTTTGGTCTTCATAAAATGGAATTCGATGTTCTTCGGCTACTTCTAGTATTTTTTCAGCAATTCGCCCTTTACCTGTAGCTATAATTTTTGGAGCAGTGCCTTTTTCAACGTCATACTTAACTGCAATAGCCCGTAAGGATTTTTTACTTTCAAGATCTAAATCATCTATATTTCGTTTTAAATTTATTTTCTTTTTTTTAGCCATGTTACGCTTCCGCCTGAACTCTAGACAGTTTGTCTAAGTCTAATGTAGGTAATAATAAGCTCTTTAAATCTAACTTTTTGAGTAAGGTCTTAATTCCTTGTACGTTATAGTCCAAAGTCTCCATGCGATCTATGAGGTCCTTTTGCATAGACATAATATATTTTTTGGTTTTGCCCTCTTTTGTTTGGAAGGTATACCATAGCTTTTTTTCTGATACATCAATAACAACAGCAACTTCTCCTAATTCTGGAGTTTCAAATTTAATAACCATACGTGTCTTACCGGGGTCAATTTTAGACTCTTTTCCTTTTTTATTCTTTCGTATCAACAAATTTATATTCTTCTTAGATTGGTCAGTGGCTAAAGGGTTAGGGACCTGAAAAAAGGCGAAGTCGTCTAAATTATGAAATTTTGAAGATTTGGAGAGTATTACTTGAGTAGCTAATGCATTTATCATTCCTGAAATTGATTTTCTAAATCCCTGAAGCTCATTTCTAAATTGTTGAAACAATTGAGACGTAGGGTGTTGGCGTTCTAATTTCTTCCCAATCCCTGCCAAAAAACCAAACATTCCTTTCATATCTGCAAGAAAGCCCTGCCTGCTAAACCTGCTAATTTCAACTCCCTTATTAGATCCCTTTTTACTAAACTTTTTAAGTTCTTCATCTAAATCGGACACAATTGACGAGAGGCCTGAAAATAAACCAGAATCAAATAGAGACTTAAATTTCCCTAATCCACTTTGAAACCTTAAAATACTTCCTCTCAATTCACTCAATTGCTCCGAAAACTGAAGTTGGGACGAAAAGAATGATGAGAGTAAATCTACACTTTTAGCATTATCTGAAATACCCTTAGACAAAGACACAACAGCAGATTCAAGCAAACTCCCTTTCTTCTTGCCCTTAGTAAGCGTATTAACAATTTCCACACCTTCGGCAGTTGCTGGAATGCCATATTTAATCATTGTAGTGATAATGTCTTTAAATTCTTTTGTGGGTGGGAGCTGTAAGTCAAATAAAATATCTACGATGTGTTTACCACTTAAAGGTTCTACTTTTGTTTCTATCTTAGGCGTTTCAACCGCTTTTTCTGCAGCGGCAGGTGCTTCAATAGACTTAGGAGGAGCTACATTTTCGGCAGAGTCAATTGACTTAGAAAATGTATTTCTACCTTGAGCTTCTTCAACACTTGAGCTTGGCTTAACATTTTGCGAACTTGAATTTCGCTTTGAACCTGTTCCAAAATTTATTCCATCCATTGGAGACCCTCTCTACTATTTATCCTACTTAAAATTAATTCCCAAATCAATGCGAGTACACACTAGGTGTGGTTAATTGGAAATACTTATCTTGAATCGATTTAGTTACACTCTTTGATGACAAATTTGGAAAAGTTTTTGTTTCTCCAATTTGAATTACCCCTCTAATAGAGTTAGTTAAGAAAATCTCATCAAAATTAACCAATTCGTCTAAAAATACATCTTGCATTATTACTTCAGAGTCAAAGTCTCGGGCATGATCAATAAGGAACTGACGAGTAATTCCATTTAATACTACATTTGATTTAGGAGTAATAAGAGTCTTTCCTTTTACAAAAAACACATTTGCATTAGCCGCTTCTAGTACCCTTTGTTCCCTGTCATATAACAAGACATGATCGGTACTCGCCAAATTTTTTTCCAAGACATTTTTCATCCAAGACAAAGTCTTAAAACGATCTAATTGTGTTTTTTGAAAGGATTCTTGTCTAACATCTAAAGTTACTTTTTTATTTTTGTCATAGCTAGGCCATTGACGTAATACCATTAAAAAGAAAGGATTTGAAATGGTAAGTTTCGCCGGATCAGGACCTCGATCGCCAGGCGTAAGGTAGACATTAAGAATGGCGTCTTCCACATTATTTTCGTTAACTAGCTTTGTGACAACATCAGAAATTTTCTCTGCGTCATACTCTAAAGGGATATCTAAAATTATTGCGCCACGTTTTAGACGAGCAATATGTTCTTGTAACAAAATAGGCTTCCCGTTTTGTACACGTATACTCTCAAATAAACCGTATCCGTATAAAAATCCAAAATCTGAAAATGGAAATGAAAGCTCTGTATTGTCTTTAACCTCTAAATTAACTGCTATTTTTTGGTAAACTGCGCTCATTGGTTTGTCCTTTCTGCTTGCTTAAGGGCAATTAACATACCCTCTGCTTTCGTTATCGTCTCTTGCCATTCTGAGTCGACATTTGAGTCGGCTACAATGCCACCACCTACATGAAAGTTTATCGATTCATTATGTTTATACATGGTCCTAATTGCAATGTTACATTTCAATGAACCATCAAAACTAAAAAAACCTATTGAACCAGTATAACTATTTCGACTAGTTTCTTCCAGATCTTGAATGATTTCAGTCGCTCTAATTTTTGGGGCACCTGTTATTGATCCCCCCGGAAATACGGCTTTAAAAGCATCAATCTGCGATAACTCTGACTTTAAACGACCAGAAATAGTGGATACTAAATGATGTAAATATTTGTATGACTCTAAACTCATTAGTTCGGAAACTTTAACGGAACCAGTACAACACACCTTCGATAAATCATTTCGTTCTAAGTCTATTATCATTAATAGTTCAGCCCTGTCTTTTAGTGATGACTTTAGAGTTTGTTTATTCTTTTCATCTTCATTGAATGTACTCCCGCGAGAAATTGTTCCTTTAATAGGTCGCGTAGTTAGGGTTGAGCCTTCTAAGCTTAAAAGTAGTTCTGGCGAGCTTGATAGTATGGATCCAAAACCAGTGTTTAAAAAGGCAGAATACGGCGCTGGGGACACCTTTCTTAAGATCTTGTACAAGCCAAGGATTGATCCAGAAAAAGCCCCTGAATATTTACAGGTTAAATTGGCTTGATATATATCGCCATTTTCAATGTATTGCTTAATACTTTTAACTTTTTTGGAGTATGACTCTTTTGATGTTTCTGACTCTATGGCCTCAATTTTATAAGGCTGAGTCTTAGCACTTGATATTGATAGATCTGACAAAAAATCATTAATATCAAAGTTGGATGAGTGCTCAGAAAATTGGGTGACATACAAAAATAACTCATTTTTTTTATGATCAAACACAAATACTTTGTCGTAAAATCCGAGGTTAATTTCCGGGCAATCCAATGACCTGTTTTTGACTGTAAAGTCGTTTAAATACTGCGCTGCTTCATAAGAAAAATAGCCAATGGCTCCTGCGGTAAAAGGGATTAAAGAGGAGTCATTATATTTTTTTAAATAGGTGTTAATTAAGTCAAATGGATTTTCTAGTGAAGACTCTGGGGATTGATTTTTTTTTATGATATTAGTTGTTTTGTTTTCAACCACTATCTTCATAAATGGGTCAAAGGCGATATATGAAAACTGACTATATTTGGAATCATCACTGGAACTATCTAAACAAACTAGATACGGGTCATCACAAAAACTTTCCAAAAGTGAGAGGTAATTAAAATCACACTTATATTTCTGCTGAACAGAAGTCACAATTAATCCAGTTTTAAAATTGACAAAAAGGCGTCTTTGGGAACACTTACAGAACCCAATTGTTTCATTTTCTTTTTACCTTCTTTTTGTTTTTCAAGAAGTTTTCTTTTACGTGAAATATCGCCACCATAACACTTTGCCGTTACGTTTTTTCTAAGCGCCCCTATCGATTCTCTACAAATAATTTTCCCGCCTATAGCCCCCTGAATAGCCACTTCAAACATTTGACGAGGAATAACTTCTTTTAATTTTTTAGCAATTTGCCGACCAAACATAGGTGCCTTGTCGACATGCGCTATAAACGATAACGCATCAATAGGCTCTAAATTAATCATCATATTTACTTTAACTAGTTTTGATGCGCGATAGTCTTCAAACCAATAATCCATACTGGCATACCCTTTAGTACCCGATTTTAATTTATCAAAGAATTGAAGCATTAGTTCATTAAGAGGCACAGAAAAGGTTATCATTTGTCTGTCGGCATCAATATATTCTGTCTTTTTGTATTCGGCTCTATGCTCTTGGCCTAATTTCATTACAACACCAATATAGTCATTTGGCATAATTACCGAAAGACCAACATAAGGCTCGTAAGAAATTTCAATTTCTGATGCATCTGGAAACTGGCTAGGACTGTCGATTTCTAATTCTTCACCGTTTGTTTTTGTTACTTTATAAGTTACGTTTGGGCTAGTTACAACGATATCTATATTAAATTCTCGTTCTATACGTTCTTGGATAATTTCCATATGAAGTAAGCCTAAAAATCCACATCTGAAACCATTTCCCAATGCTGCAGATGATTCTGGAACATATTGTAAGGAGGCATCATTGAGCTTTAATTTTTCTAGTGCATCTTTTAGTTCAATGTGTAGGTCTGTGTCTATTGGGTAAAAGCCACAATAAACCATAGGCTTGGCTTCTTTGTACCCAGGTAACGGTTCAGTAGCAGGACGAACTGCGTCTGTAATAGTGTCTCCTACCCTAGCTTCGGATACATTTTTAATACTAGATATTACGTATCCAACAGAACCATCTTTAAGTTCAGGTTGTGGCGTCATTTTAGGACGAAAAACACCACATTCTAAAACTTCAATAGACTTGTCAAAGGACATCATTTTAATGCGTTGCCCTTTTTTTATGGATCCACTTTTTACACGAACATAACTTATTACACCTCGGTATGAGTCATAATGAGCGTCGTAGATAAGTGCTTTTAGTACATCATTATCTGACAATTTTGGTGCAGGCACTTTTTTAATTACTGCTTCAAGAATATCTTCCATTCCAATTCCATTCTTAGCACTAGACAAAATACATTCATTTGCTGGGATTCCTAATACCTGTTCAATTTCTTCAGATACCTTTTTAACATCAGCGTTAGGCAAGTCAATTTTATTGATTACTGGGATAATTTCCAGATCGTGTTCAAGCGCCAGATAAAAATTGGCTAGTGTTTGAGCTTCAATGCCCTGAGCAGCGTCTACTAGTAGGAGTGCTCCTTCACATGCGTTAAGTGAGCGAGATACTTCGTAGCTAAAGTCAACATGGCCAGGGGTATCTATCAAATTTAAGATGTATGTTTCGCCGTCTTTGGCCTTGTAGTCCATTCGAACTGCTTGCATTTTAATGGTAATACCACGCTCTCGTTCAATGTCCATGGTGTCTAGAAGCTGGTCTTTCATGTCTCTGTCGGCGACTGTGTTTGTTTCTTGGATCAGTCTATCTGACAAGGTAGATTTACCGTGGTCAATGTGGGCGATTATACAAAAATTTCTCATTTTAGCCATTGGACTGGATATTCTATCAGACTCTATAGGTCTAAGGCTATGTTCTTAGAAAATTATAGACGCCTTTGCAATCACCCTTGACCCTTTATTTAATACAGAAAAAAACGAAGATGGACTAGTTAGAGTAATAACTTTTGACGGCTCTGATATACAACATACTATTTTTCAAACAAGAAACTGGTTATGTAGGTCAGGGAATGTTTGACCCTACCACAACAGGACATGCCCCAGAATACAAGGGTTTCCAAAACGTTCGAAAAGCATTCAATCACTTCAGTCTAAGAACCGGTTCTGGAGCCGCTTAGCACCTTATTTATTGACGATTTAGCTTATTACCTAGTACGCCATTTACTAATTTGATATAATTAAAATATGTCAAAAAAACTCCTAGATAAATGTGATACACTCAAAAAACAGTCCATACTGGTTATCGGCGACATCATGCTCGACGAGTATCATTGGTGTGAAGTTAAGAGAATCTCTCCCGAAGCCCCGGTTCCTGTATGTAAAGTAACAAAAACAACACTTGTTCCTGGTGGCGCCAGCAACGTCGCTTTTAATATCGACCACCTTCAAGGAAGGCCAATTCTAATTGGTACCGTTGGCCAAGACAGCTCCGGCGAAAAACTCATCAGCATATTAAATCAAACCGGAATTCAAATTTCAGGAATTGTTCAAGATTTCGAAAAGCCTACTATTTTAAAATCACGTATTATAGCCAACCAACAACATGTTGCTCGAGTAGACCGAGAAAACAGTAGCGACGTTAGACTAGCAACTCGAAACAAACTTTTTTCAAAAATTGAAGAGGAAATCAAGGGAATTGGGTCGGTACTTCTATCTGACTATCAAAAAGGCACCATGACCAGGTCCTTTTTAAAACGTGTTATTGAACTTGCCAAAAAACATAAAAAAACCGTAATAGTAGACCCTAAAGGCGATGACTATTTAAAATATAAAGGCGCCACTATACTTACTCCAAATTTTTCTGAATTTACTACTGTTATCAAAAAGAAAGTTACGAAAGAAAAAGACATCGAAATTGAAGGAAAACGTCTGATTAAAAAACTTCAATTAAAAGCGTTACTTGTGACTCGTTCTGAAAAAGGAATGTCTTTGATCACTGAAAAAGAGAAAATAGATATACCAACAATGGCTAAGGAAGTATTTGATATTACTGGAGCCGGTGACACCGTTATTGCAACGCTAGCCCAAGCACTAGCCGCAAAATGTACTTTTGAAGACGCAGCAAGAATTGCCAATTACGCAGCAAGTGTTGTTGTAGGAAAATTAGGTACATCCACGACAACTTTAGAAGAAATTAAAAAAGTGATTAAACGCGATAGTAAATAATGCCTAAACTTAAAACTCTAGAAAAAGCTAAATCAATTATTAAAGACCAGCAGGAGCTTGGTAAAAAAATTGTATTTACAAACGGATGCTTTGACATCCTACATGCAGGACACACTAGTTACCTACAAGATGCAAAAAGCTGTGGCGATTTTTTAGTGTTGGGACTCAATTCAGATAAATCTGTACAATCGATTAAAGGCCCCAAACGACCCATAGTTGCTGAGAAATATCGTGCTAAAACTCTTTCTGCACTAGAAAGCATTGACCTAATTGTTCTATTTGATGAAGACACACCCATTTCAACAATTAACACTCTCAAGCCAAATATTTTCGTTAAAGGTGGAGACTATAGCTTTGACACACTTCCCGAATACCCCGTAGTAATTGGTTATGGTGGAGAAGTTAAGATTCTTCCTTTTGTCGATGGCCTCTCAACTAGCACCATCATTGATAAAATACTTGAGGTCTATGGCTCTTGAATAATTTACAAATTATCACCAAAACAGTCAGTCACTTTGGACAAAACGCTAGAGTACTAATTAATGTTGATGAAAAAATAATTTGCTTTGTGGACCCCGGAGCCGATCTAGAGTTAATTTTAGAGTCTGTCGATTTAGATAATTATACCGTTGAGAGTATTTTTCTAACTCACTGTCATATTGACCATGGCGGGGCAGTTAAGCCCTTACTTGAACTTCTAGAGAAAAAAGGGAAACCAACGCCCACTCTTTATTACCATTCTAAAGAATGGATCGTAGGTAAAAATATTGAAAATTATGCCAAACAAAGTGGCTTTGATGAGGGCTCCTATTTTAATATTCCTAATGCTGATGTTAATTTAGACGATATGGACACATTTAATATTGGATCCATTTCCGCCAAACTATTGTTTACACCAGGTCACGCACCAGGTCATATCGCGATGTACTTTGAAAATCTAAATGCAACCTTATTAGGTGATTTTTCTCAGGAGGCGCCTTCTAATATTTGTCTTTCTGGAGATGCTCTTTTTAGAGAGTCTGTGGGACGAACCGACCTACCACTAAGTAACCCTCAAGATTTGGTGAAAAGTGTTCAGGAAAAACTATATACGCTTCCTGAAGATACGCTGATTTTGCCTGGTCATGGAAAAAACACTACGATTGGTCATGAAAAAACAAACAACCCGTTTATTAGACCCTTACTCAACTAAATAAATCCAAACAAGAGAATTTGAGGTATAAATTCTAGAGCCCCCTCATGTTTAAACACTCAATTCACGAGAATTATAAATTCTCACCTGTTTCGGAATTTATCAAATCTGCACTTGTGTCTTGAAGTAAGTTGAAAAAACCGAATACTTTACTTTAATTTATGTTATGTTCACCAGTAATTGAACTACCTCCAAAAGGAACGGGTTCCATTTGAACTTTTTTTAAGCATAAAATGCACACTATCGTTGAGCTAAAAAGTCTTTGAGATTTAACAAACGCACTTAATTTGGTACTATTCTTGGTCTGGGTGCCCATAGTTCAGCTGGATAGAATGCGACACTACGAATGTCGAGGTCGGGAGTTCGAATCTCTCTGGGCACACCAAGAAAGCATTTTAAATCCCCGTTTAACGCAATTAATCGAAAACTTAATAAGTAATGAAATTTATACACCTATATAACGATAACTAGTAAGATTAACTGTAAATAAGGAGAAACCCTATGCACTCACCTACTGCAGCCAACCTTCAACAAAGTCAAAGGAGTAATTATTGTGACAAAATTACTACTACATTTCAAAAAAGTACCGCCAAGGAATCATTGGCACTAGGCGCAATTGGCGCTATTTCTACTGGTTTAGAATCGGCTTAAAAAGACCAGTTAAATTGAATAAAAAGAGACATACCTGTCTTCGGTCTTAACAAATTTCGTGGTAAATTCAAAAAACAACTTATTGATACCTGTTAAGTCTTTTGAGTTCATCACCCATTGAAAGTCACGGCTCAATATCAATCCTTTAAAAGGGAGAGCTACCAATCGACCAGACTGAAGTTCAGACCTCACCGCAAATTTAGACAAAATAGACACCCCTAAGTTGTCCATCACCGCAGACTTAATAGCCTCAGTCCCACCAAACTCAAATTGCGACTTCATTTTTTTAATACTCAGTCCCAAATCTTTAAGGCGTTGCTCAATAATGGCTCTTGTCCCTGACCCATATTCACGAGAAATAATAGGTAGCTTTTCCAAATCTTTAATAGTCTTAACTTTCTTACGAAATAATGGAGATGACACCATAATAAGCTCGTCTTCTAAAAACGGCTTAAATGTTAACGGTGGATGATTAGAGACCCCTTCAATAAATCCCATAAAGTGCTTGCCCTTTAAAATACTCCCAATAACATCTTGGGTATTTCCTAACTCAAGGGTGATTTTTAGGTCTGGATACTCTAGCGAGAATTGATGCAAAATAGACGGTAAAACATAAGAACCAATAGTAGAACTAGCGATAATTGAAAGCGTTCCTTTTAGTTTAGACCCCTTCGACACCTCAGTGACAGCTTCGTCTACCAATAATAGTATGTCTTTAGCATAACTATATAAGGTTTCTCCAGCAGAAGTTACAACCATCCCTTTCACTGATCTTGTAAACAACACGACCCCTAAGTGAGACTCCAATTGTCTAATTTGAGTAGTAACTGCTGGTTGCGTTAAATTCAGAACCTTTGAGGCTGTTAAAACTTTCTTTTGCTCAACAACACATACAAATGTAGACAACAACGAAGCATTTAAACCATTCATAGAAATTCCTTTCAATTATGGGAGAAGTCTATCATAATATAAAATATATTTATACTATATTAATTTTTACTATTATTAAATTTTATGAAATATGGGAATAATACAACTATGAGAAGTAAAAAAACACTTTTAATACCTACATTATTGGAGCCAAAAAAACTAGCATTTGTGTTCATCTCTTTGGCCATCTTGATAATTAGTCCATCGGCAATAATAGCCCTAGTAGTTGGTGCAGTCTTTGGACTAACATTAACAAACCCACTACCAAAAATAACAAATAAGTGGATCCCTATCCTACTCGGACTTTCAATTATAGGCCTAGGTGCCAATATTAATTTGTCTATAATAAGCGGGCTTTCTATCACTCAAATTGGAATAATCACTGGATCAATCGCATTCATTCTCACAGTGGGATCAATTTTAGGACGTGCATTTGGAGTCGATAAAAAACTATTCCTACTAATTTCTGTAGGTACAGCCATATGCGGGGGAAGCGCTATTGCCGCTGTAATTCCAACGCTTAATCCAAAAAAAAAAGACATCACCTATGCCTTAACTACAGTATTTATTTTAAACGCTATTGCCCTATGTATTTTTCCACTAATTGGTCAGTTAATAGAACTATCAAGTTACCAATTTGGCTTATGGGCAGCACTTGCCATACACGACACTAGTTCGGTGGTAGGAGCTACCATGCAATTTAGCCAAGAGGCATTAGAAATTGGAACCACAATCAAACTAACAAGAGCCCTATTTATCATTCCCGTTACTCTAGTTATTAGTATGGTTAACCGTAAAGATACAGACGGCGCTGCCACATCTAAACTAAGCTGTCCTTGGTTCATTATTGGGTTTGTAGCTATGATTGCCATCACTTGGTATTTTCCTCAATTAAAGCCGCTTGGCGAAATAATTGGAGGCTACTCTAAACAAGGTCTAGTATTTATTTTGTTTTTAATTGGATCGATGATTTCAAAAGACATGATAAAGAACCTAGACACAAAAGCGTTTCTATTCGCAATTTCATTATGGTTAATATCTGCCTTAACTATTTTAGGGATTATTTTAATTTAGAGAGATTAATCCCCGACGGGGATTATAACAACATAACATACTTATAAACTCACTTATCTCTATAAGACCTTTTTCGTCGTTATGCTTCTCATAACGAGAACCCTCAAAAAATCACCAGTCCCCAGTGTTTTTCATAGAAACCCAAGGCTCCGCAGGACTTTTCCTGTCCCCCGCCTGTAAAAGCTCAATAGAAATTCCATCAGGAGATTTTATAAACGCCATATACCCATCTCTAGGAGGTCGATTAATCGTCACTTCTTTAGATTGTAACTGTTCGCAAAAATCATAGATATCATCAACCTGAAAAGCCAAATGCCCAAAATTTCGTCCACCCTCATAGTCTTCAGAATCCCAGTTATAAGTTAATTCCAAAACAGGAGCTGCCTCACTTTGAGCTCGCTCAAAATCATCAGGCGCGACCAAAAATACTAAGGTAAACCGCCCCTTTTCACTTTCTTTTCGTCTTACTTCTTTCAATCCTAAAATAGTCGAATAAAAATGGAGCGATTCCTCCAAGTCTTTAACCCTAACCATAGTATGTAAATATTTCATAAATACTCCAATGTTTTCACGTGAAAACTTTTTCTACACTCAAAACCCAGAATTTGTCTCCAAAAACATTATTTCTTCGTCAGTAGACGCTCTACACAAAACTGCATTACGGTGAGGAAATCGTCCAAACTTCTCAATAATAGCTCTGTGAGCGTGCTCAAAAGACAAATTTGCCTCCATTCCTGTCTGGCTAAACAACACCAACGCTTCATCGTGATCTTTCAATACCTCACTATGCATATACGGCATATACAAAAAAGATCGCTTGGTGATGGTTAGGTCTAAGTCTACTTTTCTTAAAACGGCGTCTTTGGCGAGGTCTAGAGCTAAACTGTCGTAGGCAAAGGAGTCTCCCGACCCTCTGAACATATTTCTCGAAAACTGATCTAATACAATAATTTCGGCCAACGTCCCTTCGCTATACTTACGCCATTCGCTACAGTTACCCTCAGATATTTGTTTATGAATCTCTAAAAACCGAGTCCGTAACAGATCGTCAAAAACATCGTCTTTTTTATACCACTGCTTGGTTTCTATATCTTCAAACCAAAATTCAATTATTTCTTGATAGTTCATTCTTACAGTATATCAAATTGTTTATCTAAATTTATTTTTGGGTATATACACTGCATAAGGAAAAAAGTGAGTGTATTTTATGCAGGCAATGGGATCAGCGGGTAGAAATATAAGTAATGGAGTTAGCAATCTAGCATCTAGATTTAGTAAATTATTCAGTAGTAAAGTTGACGCTCCTGATGCAAAACCAAGTTCTCCAGCAAAATCTTCGAGGTTTTCGTCTATTGGAAGAGCAATAAGTCGGGTTGTTATAGCATTGAGTGGTGGTGGTGCTTCAAGTGTAGCTTCTACAGATAAATCAGAAGCAAGCCCTCAAAAGCAAACTACTCCTCGAAAAGATCAATTAACCATAGTATCCACCTGCTCTTCAAGTGCCTTTGAGGCACTTCAAGACATTGCTTTGAGGGGAGATAATAAAAAAGCCGAAGTAAATGTACCACGTTATTTAGACGGAGCTAAAGACATGCTAAATACTTTAACTGAATTAGGAAGCCCTGATGCTTCAAGTATTTTAGATACGCTTACTAGCATCGATAGAGCATTAAATGTTCATGGGGGAAACTCAACCGCCATTGCTGGTGATCTAGCATATTTATTCCAAGACATATCAAGTGCAGCTAATGAACTAAGCAACCCAGTCTAATGAACGAAGACAAAAAACAACAATTCAAAACAATAGACGTAACTTTAAGACAAGAAATGTCTTTCATACCCCCAACCCAAGAAAAAGATGAAGGCGAAACCAAAAACGAAACTCAACCCACCTCAGAAGCACCAAAAACTGAAGCACCCAAACAAACAGAAGGATTTACAGTGTCTGAAGAATTCCACAAACTATTCAAAGACAACGAAAGAAGCTTCTTAACAACAAACCAGTCTCCAAATAAAGAAGACTACTTCATAGTAAAAATAACCAAAGAAGAAATCCTCTATTTAGAAGAAGGCTCGCTGAATAAAAAAGAAACCATCTATAAATTTGATAGTGGAGAAATTTCCAAAAACAAAACACCCATCGAAGACCCACTAGAAATAGAAAAGTTCTTCAAGAAACTAATTAAGATATCAACAGCAATTGCAGAAAATAAACTTAAATTATTTGAAGAAAGCTAAGCCCCAGCACTAATCTTATCCAAAACCCCTCTTAACAAAGCTAGCTCTTGTTCACTCGCTTCCCTATTACAAAAAGACAATCTCACCCTAGTGGTATCCGCTTCAGACCCTGCCTTAGTAAAGTGATCATTTTCATAAAAATACTCACCAGGCATAATTACCAAGCCCTCAGACAACGATTTTTCTAAAAACTGTAACGCAGTACCATCAAAGTGATCCTTTAAATCAACCCACACATAAACACCTCCATCTGGACTCTTAAAATCAAACCCCTGTTCTTCTAATCCTCTACACATAATTTCTCTATTAGCAGTTAACTCATCAAGAGCTGGACTCAATAGATCCTGAAAATTGTTCATCACATACTCAGCCGCTTTTTGACTCACCACGGGAGGACTAGCCGCAATATGAGCGACCCTATCTTCTAACTGAATCATAATTTCTTCATCCCTAGTAATAGTTATTCCTGTTCTATACATAATCGCCCCACCCGATTTTGAAAACGAGGTAATATCAACCACATTCTGGTAAGCTTCAGTACCTACAATTTCAGTAAGTAAACAAACTCACTTACCTTCATAAACAAAATTGGTGTAAGTAGAGTCACTAACCACCGTCACATTAAACCTTTCTGCAACTTCTATAATTTGTGCTAGCTCATCCGCTTCATCAACCAAATCCAAAAAAGCACGAGTACTAGCAGTGAGTGGAATTTGCAATTGTACTGGAGCCCCCTCAGCTAAATTTAATAGTTGCCTTCCAATTGCATTGCTTAATGATTTTATTCGAGGCATTAACTCAACAAAGAATTTTCTAACTACGTTTTCATCGTCCCTTGGCGTTAATATCCCATTAAAAAAAACACCCACTATAGACGTCGCTTCCGATGTCTTTCCTAAACCAGAAATAATTTTTTTTATTCATTACAACACCCCTTAAAACTTTATATTTCGATAATATTTTACATTTTTATAATCTTCGTACTAAAAGTACAACAAAGAAAATTTATTAATAATATATTAATAGCTTTTCTCTATTATTTTTATATCTTTAAGTGTTATTATCTATTATATGAGTGACATAAAACATCTAAAATATTTTATAGAGTTATCAGAAACCCTAAACTTTCACGAGGCTGCCCAGCGTTGTGGGGTTACTCAACCAACACTTAGTGCACAAATAAAATTATTAGAAAGAAAATTAGGGTTAGATTTATTTCATAGGACAAAACGATCAGTAAAATTAAGTCCCTACGGACAACTTTTACTAAATAAAGCCAAGCAGGTAGTACTCAGACACAAAACCTTTACTAGTTATGCTGAAAAATTAATCAAAGACACATCTCTTAAATGCGGACTAGACAACTGCATTGCGCCAAGTATAAAGAAACAACTCATTAAGCATTTAATTTCAGAAAACATCGCCATATTAGAAAACGATGACACTAGTCTAGATAAAGACTTAAATAATTTAAATTTAGACCTAATAATAAGCACATCAACTAAAAGTCAAAAACAGACCGACCACATTAAAGTAATCCAAGACCCTTTTTATATAATATTTCCAAAGAATCATTACCTATCACAATTTAAAGAAAGCAAGCAAAAGCTACTCCTAGGAGAGTCTATTCTCATTCTTGATGAGTTTAGAGGGTCAGCCCCCTATACGTGGCTAAAAAAGCACAAAAACAAAAAAGAACTAAATAATACGCATACCCTAGACTCATTGCTACAATTTATTGAAAACAGCGGATGGTTAAGTATCCTACCAAAAAGCTATATAGCGTCCCTTCCAAGCTCCATTGGCGCCATTCCAATAACAAACACCGAGTGGACACATTCCATCTATATAAAGTTCCATAAACAGTCTCTGCAATTAGACCAATTCAAAAAAATAGCTAGTCATCTGAGTTTTCTATACTCTGAACAGACTTCTTTAGAGCGGGACAAACCTTCATTTCTTGTAAAAGAGCCTCATCAGACACCCAAATCTCAGGCCAATTCGGATACGTTCGACATGCCTTAGGTCGAGCTTCATAAACAGAACACCCATTATTGTCATCTAAGAAGCAATTAGGTCTAAAATTAGGGCTAGCAATCAACTGCCAAGACTTTTGTCTTTGAACATAATTCTTCTTGAAGTCACTTACAGATTCTTTTTTGATTTCAGCCATGTTAGAGATATCACTCTCTTCAACATAAACATACCCAGGACATTTACAACAATTACCACTCTGCTGACAGTTAAAGTTTTTTAGAATGGTTTCTTTTTTACTTATTAAACTCATAAAAGAATAATACCTTATTAACTTGCAGAACGATCACGTTTAATTTTTTCAATTTCATAAACTTGCCGCAAACTCACATCCATAATAGACGCAACTTGCTTTTTATCGCCATGAGCCTCTGCCATAAAATGATCATATTTCTCTATATACGAATCCCACACTAATTCCTTTAAAGACCTCATTACTAAATATTCCTTTTTCATCTGTTCCATATCAAAATAATTAAAAGCATCCTCTGTATCTAGCTGCTCTTTTTGTGTGAGTTTTCCGTTAAAGTCATTAACCATAATACACCCCGTTTTATTGGAGTACACAAGTAGCCTAGTAATGTTTTCAAGCTCACGTATATTTCCTGGCCAGTTATATCCTTGCAACAATACAAGAACATCCGTTTGAACTTTTAGTGTGACTTTTCCGCTTTCCTTTAAATACTTACTAACATAATATCTAAACAAAAGCTCAATATCGTCTTTTCTTTCTCTTAATGGCTTAAGATGAATATTACATGTCTTAATCCGTTCGTATAAATCTTGCCTAAACCGACCGGCTCTAACCTCAAGCTCTAGATCTTTATTAGTTAGAAGTAACAACTTAACATCTGAATGTAGGGGATCCTCTCCAATTTGGCCTAGGGGCTCATATCGTTTGTCAGAGGTAAATTGCAATAATTTTGCCTGCATTGAAGGATTAAGTTCTCCAAACTCATCAATAGCTAACATACCTTTATCACATTCACTTACTTTCCCATTCTTACTTTCAGTAGCATCGGTAAACGCGCCTTTCTTATATCCAAACAGTTCTGCAAAAAACAAGTCTCCATTATCAAGTGTAGATACCTGCGTAATCGTAGACTTCCCTGCCCTATTTGATGCCTGAAATATAGCTCTGACCAACGCTTCTTTTCCAGTGCCTGTTTCGCCAGTAATCAAAATAGTTAAATTATTGTCTGCCATATCAAGGGCATAATGCAGCTGCTCTTTAGTTTCAATGTCATTACTTAAAAAAGGGACAAAAGTATCCGCTGCCTTAATCTCAAATGTGTCAGACGAAAAAGAAGATAACGGTAAATTAATGACTCCACGAATATCTTTTAGTGTGAGTTTTTTTAAATTTATCTGTGTATTAAAAGCTGAGAGAAGTTTTTCTTGAGACTTGCATTTAGAATCAACACATAAAGTCAAAAAGATACTTTTTTTACTTATGCTTGTTACTAGATCCTGTAGTACACATAACCCTATCGAATTAATAAACTCTAAATTGGCAATATCAATCACTATACGAGAAGGGGACAGGTCTATATACGACTTAAGTATCAAAAATTCAGATTCAATCTCTGACTTATTCCTACAATCTATATGCCCTGAACAAGAAAATGAATAGTCATTTTGAATAATAACTAATTGAGTAGACAAGCTGTCATAATGATCTAAATTAAACATAATTCCCCATCATTTATACTCAACATACGTATATTTTTGCTGCATTCTATTTTCTACAACTTGAACCCGAGCCTCTAACTTTTTTATCTCAAACATAGACAATCGAAGATTTTTTTGAAGCGACTTAATTTCTTTTTTTTGAAGGGTAATAATAGTTAGTAAGTCTTTAGTTTTCCCCGAGGATCGATACTCATATTTAGTATATTTTTTAGCAGGTTTTACACGTGACATCTCCTTAGTCACTAACGAAGCTACATCCTTGTCAATTGGAATGGTCTGAATCCCTCCAAATACAGGTATTGTTAGAGACATTAATATAACTAGAAAAGACTTGAAGTGCATTTTCCCCACCTTTTGAATATTCTTTAATTATTTTTTCCCAAAATGAGCATTTTTCAAACATTCTGTTTTTTAAAATATCTTCACATGTTAAAATTAATAAAAAGGAGTTAGTTATGTTTAATTTTCTTGGAGACTTATTTTCATCGTTTTTCTCGCTTTTTTCAGGTAAAGCTAGCCCAACGACTAAACCAAAAGAAACGGACCCTAATCCATTCGGAAAATCAGGGAAAGACTTTGTAGAAGTAGACACCCCCACAGGCATAACTAAAGACGAAAACAACTTATTTACAAGTTCAGATGACGAAATTGAAGGAATTGAAGACGGTTCTGCTTAAGGAAAAACCTTATCGATAAAGATGAGTTTTTGTTTGACTACTAAACAATGAATTTAACTTAGCTAAAAAACCTAAGTTCAAGTTCGGTAAGGCCATATCAGAAGCCGGACGAACAAAAACAACTTGTGGCTCTTTAATTTTCATTTCCTTAGATATATCATCCACTGCATCATAAAGCCCACCCACCTTATCAATCATTTTCATATCAACAGCATCCTTGCCAGTAACAATTTGGCCTTGAGCGACGTCCATTGCTTCTTCTAAGGTCAAGTTTCTATTCGTCATAATTCTAGTAACAAAAGTATTGTAGTATTGGTCTTGATGCGCCTGAAGCAAACGTTTTTCATCATCAGAAAGTTTTCGATGTGAACTCATTATATCCATATACTTTCCAGTTTTTATTACTTCATAATCAATTCCCAAAATCTCATCAAAATCTTCAAAATTCATATAGGACGATATAATACCCGCACTTCCAGTTAAAGTACCAGGGTTTGCCAATATCTTATCCGAATTCAGGGCCACGTAATAACCCCCAGAAGCCGCAATATTACCCATAGAGGTATACACACGCTTACCCGAAACCTTTAAACGATGAATGGCCTGATATATTCTGTCAGAAGCTAACATTCCTCCACCAGGACTATTTACCCTTATGATAACGGCCCTGATTGACCAATCTTTCTCTAATAAACTCACGATTTGATCAAACTGATCAGCACCAGTAGATTTTCCACCAAATAAAAATGAACTAGAGTTGTTCCCAAGCTGTATAGCTCCGTCAACTTCCATCACTGCAATTCTATTAAATGGATGTAACAAGGACATTTTTGGTGCTTCAGGCATAAACTCTAAAATACTCACTGTATTTAACTCTCTAGGAGGGGCATCTTTAGTCCCTTTTCCTACTATAATCTCGTCAACATCACTCCAATAAGCAAGCTCATCAACAAGACCCATCTCTTTAGCTTGCCTAGCTGCAATCATACGTCCGTCAAACGCTTTCATAAGATCATCAATCTCTAAGTGTCTATCCTCTTGAATTTCTTTGAGTACTTGCTGATATAAAGAATCGACCACATCTTCGATATAACCACGGTCAAAGGCGGTTAGTTTATCAGAAGCCGGCATAAGTAAGTCTTTATGGACGCCCGAAGACACGATTACTTTTTCAAGCCCAAAGTTATTAAGTAACTTTTTTGTTTTTTTGACCTGCACTTCAATTCCTAGATGGCTAATACTTCCTAATTCAGGAATAATAATGGTGTCGGCTACTGAGGCTAAATAGTATTCAGGAAGCGTGGCCCAGTTTTCTAGATACACGATTACTTTTTTCCCGTCTTTTTTGGCTTGTTTTAAAGAGGTTCTAATTTCTTGGATAAGCCCAATAGAGGATAAACTAGACGACATAGACCCCACTCGGATGATATACCCTTCACAACTCTTGTCTTGTTTAGCGTAGTGTATAAGAGGTAGTAAATCGTTTGACCCAATTTTATAGCCCCCAAAAAGACTCACTTCCGATTTACCCTCTGTTAAATTATTTCCAATACTAAACTCAGCAAAGGCCTTTGGTTTAAATAAACTATATCTACGTCGTAACCTAGAGGCCTTAAGTCCCCGACCTAACTTCATTGCAATCATATATTGACTATCATGTTCGTCATATTGAGACGTCATTATTCCGTAATCAATTTGTGCAAATGGTAAAATCACACTTACGCCACCTGACAAAACACGGTCATTATAACCACTTCTCAAAGTTAAGCCTTCTGCTAATTTAAACTCCATCCCATATCGACTAAAATAGTCTTTTTCACTCTCTTCGTTTTCTTGAATAGCCACGTCAGTAGACAAAATTAAACGTTTTTTCATATGAAAAGAAACACCCGTAATAATAGAAGCGCCAACGTTATCCAGATCTTTAGTAAAAAAGTCCTTAGCCATCACACCCACTCTCATTGCAGGAAACAAATTAAACAAGACCCCAATATCTGTACTTTGTCCGTTTACAGATTCTTCATCATTTAATTTATAACGTATTGTTTTATAATTTACCCCCCAACTTACTGTTTTCCCTTTGTGTCCATATCCAATAGCATTAACATCTACATGATCTCCATCCTTACTCTTTTTAGTCCAAAAGCTATACCCAACTGGTGATTTATAAACAGTATGGGATGAAAAGTCTTGATAGACAGTATTTTTGACATCAAATTTTTGGTATGAATACTGTGCCCCTTCTATAGAAAGCCCAGCTGGATTGTAATAAATAGCACCGTCTGCCTCAGCAATAGACGTATATGCGTTACCCATACTCATTGCTCGTACCTGAAACCCATCTTGTAAGGTTGTTTCCACAAAATTACGCTCAGCAAAAACAATAGAACCAAGAGAAAAAACAAGTATTAAAAACATAACAAAAGAAACAAAGTTTTTCATATCTCTCCCAAAAAATAATTATTTATATAAAGTACCCATGTTTGGTCAATTAAAACGTCTTGTCAATGTTACAAAATTGGTACTTTTGAGACACGCTTTAAACGGCCTGGTGAGAGTATTTAGGAAGAACCTTTAAGTAGTTGCCTTTTTCACCCTGCTCTAAATATCTATAAGCACGCTTAGAAACAAATTCGGCCGAAACAGACGCTGGTAACAAGGTATGTTTGCCTGAAATAGAGTCAATCCCATCCAATGCCCCAACAACAGTTATAGGCTCAGAAAAATCTAAAAAAAACTGCTCTAACTTGTCATATTTCACAGACATAAACTCATCTGTTAACCATTCTGGGCAATCAATAGTTTTTGCTAATTTAAGATTTACTTCTCGCTTACGTGCAGGAATAATCACGGCAATTAATGAAGTTAATTTTGGGGCCTGATCCAAGATCACGTCAAAGGTATCAATACCATAAAGGGGACAGTTCAAAATACTTGCTATCGTTTTACATTGCGCAACCGAAAGCCTTAAGCCTGTATAAGACCCAGGACCATTTACAACACCAATAGCCTTTATATCTGTATAAGATTTCCCAACATTGGTACAAAGTAAGTCTATATAATGCATAAGGTTTTCAGAAAATAAGTAGGCCTTAGCTAAAGACATGCTAGCCACATGACTGCCTTCTTCAGTTAAGGCTATCGAAAAATCTTCAACAGCTAAATTTACTCCTAATTCCATACCTATTATTATAGGGGATTAAGTCAAATTTTATCAAATACTTGCAACCATTGGTTGTATTGAGCATAACTACTTATCGGGTCCATATTAGGAATATGTTGCTTGAAAACAGATTTTTTATTCAATTGTGATTCAGGTAAAAACCCAAGCCTTTTTGCCACTAAAAAGAATACCCCTCTTAAATAAGTATGACTTTCGTAAAGTCGTTTTACAGGGGTTTGAAGTATATCTGACAAAAATTGCCGAAGGAGCTCATTTCTAGAAAGTCGCCCAGAAATAGTAATTTCTTTTAAAGAAATACCTGTAAGTTGTTCAAAATGATTAATAAAATATTTTACCTGAAACACCAAGCTTTTATAATAAGCTCTAAACAATACCTCTTCAGAAATATCGTCTGACATATTAAACAAATGAACCATCGGTGAGCCATCTTTATTATTCTTAGTCTTAGATGGAAACAATAAAAGAGACTCTGATTGGGCAAGTCTCTCAAAGATTTCAGGAGAAATATCTTCAAATTCTGTTGAACTCATAAGCGAAGGTATCCTTGGAAAATCTATAACAGCGTCAAGCGCAAAACGAATTTGCGAGCTAGTAGGTACAATAAGAGTTTTCAAATCAGGGTGAGCAGTTGTAAAGTCTTGGCCAATATTAACTACCAAAGAAAATTTTTGGGAGTTCAAAAAGACATGAGCCGTTCTAAACTGAGTATCCATCGAAGAAAGTAAGCGACTATGAATACGATGAAGCATCCCGCAAATAGGAATGCCATCTGGAACAGGAAGAAATCCGTTTGTAGAGCCAAATATACTATCAGCTGGTTTTACAGTGGGTAACACTGAACTATCAATTTCAAAGTCTCTACAGATATAATCATCCCAACATCTATCATAAATATTATAAAACATAGTTTGAGAGGCGTTGGTGTCATCAATTTCAATTTCTTTTAATCCGGTCAAATTCCATAAGACCCAAGACTCAACTGGGGCTAGCGCTAAATCTCCATTTTTTTGAGCTTCTTTAATATCGGTATTATGATGACTTAACCAATTCATTAAAGACAATCTAGAAGAGTCTTGAGGGTGGAGCCCCGTTTTTTCATATACTATTTGGCGTTGCCCTTTTGAACTTAATAAGGTTTTACATAAATAGGCTCGCTTACATTTGGTAGAAATAGCAGGCGACAATGCCATACTACTTTTTTTGCTCCATCCCATAACTGCGTAACTAGAGCTAACAATACTAATAGCCTCAACATTGTCTTTAGTTAATTTAAATTTTTGAAAGAGTTGATGAAAACATGATCGAACACTATACACAATTTCCAAAGGGTCATACTCAATGTAACCATTCTCGTTTGTAGGACTTAAGGTTTGTACGGCTTCCCCTACAATATCACCTTTTTTGTCCATCAAATAAACGGCACTATGCTCTCTATTTAACGATAATAAACAAATATTTTTTTTCTTACTCATTTTCTATTTACCTTTAACCATTGTACTTTACTTGGTAAAATTTACTACTCCGGAACTATTAAAAGTTCCACACTACAATGTAAAAGGAACAAACATGATAAATATAGGTTTAATTGGCTTAGGAAATGTAGGAAAAGGTGTTCAAGACATCATCTCTGAAAACCAAGCGCTTCTAGAAGAAAGAATTGGTCAAAAAATTCGAATTAAAACAGTACTAATTAGAAATATTGAAAAATACACCCCCTTAGTTAAACCAGGAACTAAATTAACAACAAATTTTGACGACCTTATAAATGACGACGAAATTAGTATCATTGTAGAGCTTATAGGTGGAATTGATCCCGCATACGACTATATTTGCAAATCTTTAGAACACGGTAAATTTGTTGTAACAGCTAATAAAGAAGTCGTTTCAAAACATAAAAGTACATTCTTTAAATTAGCAAAAGAAAACAACGTGGATATTTATTTTGAAGCCGCAGTAGCGGGAGGAATTCCCATCATTAGATCTTTAAAAGTAGGATACTCTGCCAATAAAATTCAGTCACTCTATGGCATATTAAACGGAACGACTAACTACATTCTAACCAAAATTGAAGAAAACCAAGCAGAGTTTAAAGACGTCCTTAAAAAAGCCCAAGAACTAGGGCTCGCCGAAGCAGATCCTACAATGGATGTAGCAGGGACAGACGCCGCTCACAAACTTGTAATACTTGCCGCTGTAGCCTTTAAAGTAGACATCCAACTCGAAGATCTTTACTACGAAGGAATAGAAAATATAAGCTTAAAAGATATCAAGTACGCAGAAGAGTTAGATTACTGTATAAAATTATTAGCCATTGGAAAGCGATTTGATAACGGAAAAATGAGTTTCAAAGTACACCCCACCATGATTCCGAAGAGTCATTTATTAAGCGGGATAAAAAATGAATTCAATGCGGTCTATATTACAGGAAATGCAGTAGGTGAATCGATGTTAACAGGCAAAGGTGCCGGTGGATCGCCAACTGGATCTGCAGTAATTTCAGATATTATAGACATCGCTTTTGATTCGACGAATAAAACATCTAGACGTAATTTAGAGACAAATCTTAACAAAGTTGAACTAATTCCAGTCGAAGACACAAGCTCACAATTTTTTATTAGATTAGAAGTAGAAGATAGTTCAAACGTACTCGAAAAGATTTCAGGAACTTTAGGTGCCAACAATATTAGTATTTTAAAGATCTTACAAAAAGAAACAAAAGATAATCTAGCCTCTTTAGTCATTGTCACTCATATGACAAAAGAAAAAGACTTGAATACAGCAATTTCTTATTTAAAAGACTCAAAGGAAGTTAAAGAAGTAAGTAGCGTTATTAGAGTAAGGCTTGAAGAGAACTAAATCTATGCTCGTCTAAGACGAACACCTTCGCGAGTGTCTTCAATTTTTAGTTGGTATTCAGTCAATAAAAAATCTCTAACTTCATCAGAAGTTTTAAAATCTTTTTCTTGTTTAGCTTTATTTCGTTTCTCTAATAAAAGTTGAAGCTCTTCAGTCATTTCAATATCATCATCAATCACATCGTCATAAAATAATCCTAAAATTCCTCCAAGTTTTCTCAACAATCCAACGCCCGCCTTAGAACTGTTTATTAATTTATTTAAATCAAAAAGAACACCTATCGCTTCGGGGGTATTAAAATCATCTTTCATAGCTTCAATAAACCGTGTCTCTAGTCGTGCAAACTCCTCAACTTTATCTTTTGGAATATCAAGGTTTGTAACAGTTTTAAGTGTTTGATGTAAACGTTGTAATGCTTGCTTTGATTCATCAATCCCATCAGGAGAAAAATTCAACATCGAACGATAGTGTGACTTTATTAGGTAGAACCTCAAAACCTCTCCAGGATATTGCGTGAGTATTTCTTGAAGCGTAATAAAATTACCTAAAGATTTAGACATTTTTTGATTTTTAATATTCACAAACCCATTATGCATCCAATACTTCGAAAATGGCTTTCCTGTACAAGACTCCGACTGAGCTATTTCATTTTCATGATGAGGAAAAATCAAATCAATCCCACCAGCATGAATGTCAATTGACGGCCCTAGCTCTTTAATAGCCATCGCCGAACATTCTATATGCCACCCCGGACGACCTTTTCCCCAAGGACTATCCCAAGAAGGTTCTTCAGGTTTGGCTTTTTTCCAAAGGACAAAATCAAGAGGGTTTCTCTTTTCTTGATCCACTTCAACCCTAGTCCCAGACTCTAAATCCTCAAGTACTTTTTTTGAAAGTTTTCCATAGTCTGGAAATTTATCAATAGAAAAACAAACATCCCCATGAAGTTCATAGGCAATCTCTTTTTGAATAAGGGTCGATATCAACTTTATCATTTCCCCAATGTATTTAGTTGCCCTTGGATATTTATGAGCTCTTTTAACACCCAATTTGTCCATATCTCTATAATAATGTTGAATATACTTTTGAGTAAGCTCATCACTAGAAATCTTGAGCTCATTCGCTCGTTTAATTATTTTGTCATCAACATCAGTAAAATTCTGGACAAAAGTCACATCATAATTCGAATACTCAAGAAACCGTCTAACAACATCAAAAGACACATACGCACGAGCATGGCCAATATGACAATCATCATATACAGTCACCCCACACAAATAAAAACTCACACTATTTTCATTTATCGGCGAAAAAATTTCTTTTTGTTTACTTAATGTGTTGTAAATCTTTATGTGTTCCATAATGCTAAAAGGAGTGCGCTTCTCCAGGAAATTGTGATGTTTTAACGTCTTCAATAAAATATTCAAGTGCTTTTTTAGACGCATCAAAAACTGAGGCATATTGTTTTACAAACTTTAAAGGCTTTCCTTCTGTTGCCCCAAGAACATCTTGAGTCACCAATATTTGGCCATCACAGTCTACGCCTGCGCCTATACCAAGAGTTGGAATAGTTAACTCCGACGTTAATTTAGCAGCTAAGGCTGAAGGAATTTTTTCAAACAACACCGAAAAACATCCCGCTTTTTCTAAGGCTAAAGCCAATTGAGAAAGCTTGTCGGATACTTCTTGATCTTTTCCTTGTAATCCATACCCACCTAATTGATATACGGTTTGAGGAGTAAGTCCAATATGACCTATCACTTCAATTCCAGAATCAACAACCGCTTTTACCCTGTCTATCTGATTCGGATTAACTTCAATTTTTACAGCTTTCCCGCCCGCTTCTTTAATAAGACGACCTGCATTTAAAATGGCATCTTCATTAGACACTTGATAACTCATATACGGCATATCCATAATCACTAATGCCTCTTCAGTTCCTGCACATACAGCTTTTCCGTGATAAATCATCTGCTCTACGGTAACCGGTAGCGTGTTATCGTATCCTGCAAACATATTACCAAGAGAATCTCCAACTAAAATATACTCAACACCTGATTTTTCTAGCAATTGAGCGGTTAAACAATCATAGGCTGTTAAAATAACAAACTTTTCGTTTGCACGTTTCTTATCAATCATTGAGGAGGGATAAATATTTTTTTTCATACTACTTAATTAGCTTTCGGGCTCTCTTCTTTATATAAATTAAATAATCTAGTTTCTAAAGCTTCCCGATTAAGGTACCTAGTAATAGACCCTCTTTCCACAAGTGAAATCACACCATTTTCTTCTGAAATAACAATTATAATAGCGTCACTCACTTCAGAAAGTCCTAAACAAGCCCGGTGCCGCGTACCTAATCGTCGATCTGAAAACGTTTGCTTAGTTAAGGGTAGAAAACATCCAGCTGCCTCAACTCTACTCTTCCTAATAATAACAGCGCCATCATGAGTGGGAACGCCCTTCCAAAATAAAGTAGAAAGCAAGTCTGAGGACATTTCTCCATTGATAAGAATCCCTGTAGAAATATATTCATCTAAATTAGTAGCTTGCTCAATAGCTATAATGGCGCCGATATGTTCTTTAGATAAATTTTCGACAGCCCTTACAATATGTTTAACCACAGCCACATTCTGGGTTTCCGCTTGTAAAGAAGATAAAAACAAACCTGAACTCCCTAGCCGTTCTAAGAATCGGCGTAATTCAGGCTGAAAGACAATAATAATTAAAATAATAAAAACAGTAGTAAACTTATCCAGTACCCAAGAAATTGTGGTAAGTTTGAGTAAATAACTAAACAAAAAGAAAAGAAAAATTAAAACAAACCCCTTAATTACATTATAAGTTTGATTTTGTTTTAACCACGACAATATGCGATAGACCAAAAAATATACACAGACAAAATCAACCACCAAACTAAGTCTTAAGTATAATATTTTTACAATACCAAAAGTTAGTTCCACTACACTATATCTCGCGCGATTACATCACCAAAAGTTTCTCTTTCAACTAACAATTTTGTAGCCCCGTCTTTTACTAAGACAACCGCTGGCTTACAGGATCGATTATAATTAGAAGCCATAGAATAGTTATAAGCCCCTGTACCAAAAACCATCAATAAATCATCTACTTTAGGCTCACTAAGTTCTACATCTTCAGCTAAAATATCTCCAGATTCACAATATTTACCAGCTATTACATATTTTTGTTTTGGACGATCCGATCTATAAGACAAGCCAAAGGTATGTAAAGCCTGATACATCATAGGTCTAGGATTATCCGCCATCCCACCATCTACAAAAAGATATGTTCTATCGTCAGTTACTTTTTTAATTGTTCCAATTTTATATACTGTCATGCCAGCATTCCCTATAATTGATCGGCCAGGTTCTAATAATAACGTAGGCTCAGCAATCCCCAGCTCTGCAGACTTCATCTTAAGCTGCTTAGAAACTGATTCTATAAATTTTGAGATTTCTGGAGGGGCATCATCCTCAGTATAGCGAATTCCAATACCGCCACCAATATTGCTGATTTTTAAATCTATCCCATGATCATCTTTCACTTTTTTAATTATTGAACAATGAATATCAACAAGATCTAAAAAGGGAGTAGTCTGGAATATTTGTGACCCAATGTGACTGTGAATACCCACTAAATCCACCAATTTTTCTCTGGCTATTTTAGCTACCATTGAATAGAACTCTTCAATACCAACACCAAACTTAGAATCCTCTTGTCCTGTCTTTATATACTCATGAGTATGAGCCTCTATCCCTGGTTTAACTCTAACCAAAATATTGACATGTTTATTCTCTTTTTGAGAAATATTAAATATTCTATTTAATTCAGTAATATTATCTACAATAATGTATATCTGATGCTTGATGGCCATTTCTAATTCAAGTTCAGATTTATTATTACCGTGAAAATAAATATTTTTAGGATCAATTTTAGATTGAAGAGCCGTATGTAATTCTCCCCCAGAAACAACATCAAGCCCCATTCCCATATCAGAAAGCAAATTCACTAACCCAACTGTTAAATTAGCTTTCCCGGCATAAATTAATCTGCTGTTAGGACAATGTTCAGCTAATGCATCACGATAAGAAGCAACGTTTGAAGCAATTGTTTGATGATCTAAAATATATAAGGGACTTCCATACTCCAAAACTAATGACTCAATTGAAACGTCACCAACTGTATACTTGTTATTAGAATTAAGCTTAAATAAGTTGGGATAAATAGACATGCAAAAAAACTACTTTCTCATATCAAGAACTATAGGCTCTAAACTCTCTTTTTCAGGGTCAATTTGAGCGAAGCTTAAAATCATAATTTGGTCGCCATGGCACCCTCGTCTAGCAGCCGGACCATTCAAAACAAACTTTTTTGAACCACGTTCTCCACAAATACAATAAGTTGTAAAACGTTCTCCGTTATTGATATTTAAAATTTGAACTTCTTCGTTAACCTTAATATTCACTTTTTCCATAATATCTTTATCTATGGTCACACTACCCTCATAATAAAGATTACTATCATCAATGGTAGCGTATGTAATTTTTGACTTTAATAAAGTTATTAACATGCTTATCTCCTAAGTGCTTTATTTTGGTAAACCTTTATCTGTAATTAATATCCCATCTAAGTGGTCTACTTCATGTTGTATGATTCTAGCAATCATTCCATCAGATTCAAACTCTATAGATTTGCCGTCCCTTTTTTGCGCTCTAACTTTTATAGTGTTATGTCTTACAACATCCACATGCACTTCCGGCATACTTAAACAACCTTCTTCCTGAATATCTCGTTTTCCAGAAAACTCTAGAATTTTAGGGTTAATTAACTCAAAACTTTGGGATTCAAAAGAAATTATGATTATTTGCTGAAGAACCCCAACTTGTGGAGCGGCAAGACCAATCCCTTTCATACTATCCATCGTATCAAACATATCTACTATTAATGACGTAAGACCATCATCAAATTGCGTAACTATCTCAGACTTCTGTCTAAGAACTGGATGGGGATATTCTAAAATGTCTACAATTGCCATAATTTCCTCTCAAAATGAGCCTCAAGAACTAAGCGTACTATTATAACCAAATCCTACCCACATTTAAAGAGTAAACTTACATAAAGCACCCTCTACTTACTAAAGTCCATATACTCAACACAAAGTTCTTGCCTCTCTAGGCTGAGATATGCTAGGATATTTTTCTCATATACCTTAACTAGAGGTATATATTAAGGAGATTAAGACATGGCATTAATAGGTGAAAAAGAAAAAAAAGAGATTATTGAAAACTTTAAAGTACACGTATCTGACACTGGATCGTCACATGTACAAATTGCACTTTTAACAGAACGTATCAACCATCTTGTAGAACATTTAAAAAATCACAAAAAAGATCATCACACTAGAAGAGGACTATTAATTCTTGTAGGAAGACGACGTAAATTCATCAACTACATGAAAAAGAAAAATCCAGAATTACTGGCAAAACTAGCAGCAGATCTTAAAATCAAAATAAAATAATTTAACTTGGATATATCTCCACAGAAGAAAGGGTCTTCAAAAATGAATCATGAATATATTAGTAAACAAACAATAGCAGGAAAAGAAATTACACTTAAAACAGGTGTAATGGCTAAACAAGCCAACGGATCTGTAATTTTAGAATGTGGAAACAACGTACTACTCGCAACAGCCACTATGTCTAAAAAACCAAAAGAAGGTATCGACTTCTTTCCTCTAACAATCGAAATCGCTGAAAAAATGTACGCAAGTGGAAAAATCCCAGGAGGGTTTTTTAAAAGAGAAGCACGTCCTAGTACACAGTCTACTTTACTAGCAAGACTAATTGACCGACCACTTCGTCCTAGTTTTCCAAAAGGCTTCTTTCATGATGTACAAATAATTATTACAACTCTATCTTTCGACGAAACTATTCCTTACGACAACTTAGCAATAATTGCCGCATCTGCAGCCGTTTCAGTATCTGACATTCCTTTCAACGGACCAGTTGGAGCAGCTACAATAGGTTATATCGACAAAAAATTAGTCGTAAATCCTACAACTGAAGAATTAGAAAACAGTGAATTAGAAATTATAGTATCAGGATCTAAAGAGGCTATATTAATGGTTGAGTCTCAATCTAGTGAGTTGTCTGAAGAAACAATTCTAGAAGCTATAATTTTAGCTCACGAAGCTATTAAAGAAAGTATTACATTACAAGAAAACCTAGCGAGCCAAGCACCTAAAGTGAAAAAGACAGTGCCTGGACCTAATCCTGCATATGAAGGAATTAAATCTGAAGTAGCCGCATTTATGGGAACCGAAGTAGAACAAAATCTTCAAGGTGGAAATAAAGAAGATATTGAAGTTTTTTTAAGTGAACTAAGTGAAAAAGTGGTTGAAAAGTTTGTTGACCCAGAAGGTGAAAACGAAGGATTAGTTAAAGCTGCTTTTAATGAAATTAAAAAACAACAAATTAGAAATACAATTATCCAAAAGAAAATCAGACCAGACGGTCGAAAAACTGACGAAATCAGACCTATTGAATGTAGAACAAATCTACTCCCATCTGTTCACGGATCTGCACTTTTTACTAGAGGTGAAACTCAAAGTTTAGGAGTCGTTACTTTAGGTACAAGTGTTGATGAGCAAATTGTAGACGGTCTAGCCGACTCTAAAAAGAGCTCTTATTTTTTCCACTATAATTTTCCACCATATTCAGTAGGTGAAGTAGGTTTCCTAAGAACTGGACGACGAGAACTAGGGCATGGCGCCCTAGCAGAACGTGCGTTAAGACATGTTTTACCTGCTGACGGCACATTTCCATACACAATTAGAATCGTATCTGAGATTTTAGAATCTAATGGATCATCATCAATGGCCTCTGTTTGTTCTGGATCTCTTTCATTAATGTCTGCAGGTGTACCAATTAAATCATCAGTAGCAGGGATCGCTATGGGACTTTTATTAGACGAAAATGACCACACTATCCTCTCAGACATCCAAGGGCTAGAAGATCACTACGGAGATATGGACTTTAAAGTAGCAGGAACTAGAGAGGGTATTACAGCACTTCAGTTAGACATTAAAGTATCTGGCCTTTCAAAAGAGATTCTACAGCAAGCGTTAAGCCAAGCAAAAGCAGGTCGTTTTCATATTCTAGATATTATGGATCAATCAATCGCTACACCAAATGAAGAGCTTTCTCCAAACGCACCAAAAATTCATAACATGTCTATAGATCCTGAGAAAGTTGGACTAGTAATAGGACCTGGCGGAAAAATGATTAGAAAGATTGAAGAAGAATCTGGAGCAACTGTAGTTGTAGCCGATGGTAATTCTGGTCTAGTGAATATTTCTGCTAAAAACCAAGAAAAAGTAACTATTGCCGTAAATATGATAAACGGTCTAACTAAAGAACCTGAAGTTGGCGAAATATTCGCAGCCAAAGTTGTTAAGATTGTTACTTTTGGAGCATTCGTAGAATACTTACCTGGTAAAGAAGGACTCGTTCATGTTTCTAAATTATCAGATAAACGGATTGAACGAGTAGAAGATGTTCTAAATGTTGGGGATCCAATGGAAGTTAAAGTACTAAGTATAGACGATCAAAAACGTGTCTCTTTAGCTCCAACTACTCCAGTAGCAACAGCTTAAATCTAAATTGAATTTTAATTTCATTAATACTACAATTGTAAAATAATAAAAATCTGGAGGGTCTTCATTGAAAATAAATAAGTTGAAAAAAAGCGGCTTAGTTTCTATAAGTTTAATATTAACAGTACTACTATTAGGTGGATGTTTATCTCAGTCAAATACAAAGGAAACAAAACTTGCAAAAGTTGATAGCATTGTAATAACTGAAACTACAGTTAAAGACAGATATAATAGCTTTCCTGAAGAGTACCGTAAAACGGCACCTTTGAACGTAAATCAAACCGTTATACTTGACCAACTTATTAATGAAGAAGTACTACTCAGTGCAGCTAGAAAGGGTGGATACGAAAAGCATGCTGACTATCAAAAACAACTTACTGCAATAGACCAACAAGTAAGTACTCTAAAAAGAGAAACCCTTATTAACTTATTGCTTAGAGACAAGTTGAAATTCAACCCTGTAACCGATGCTGAAATAAAAGAGTCTTATAATCAAAACAAACGACTATTCGCGAGTTACCAATTAAGACGAGTAAGTCACATTCTTGTGCCTACAAAAAAAGAAGCCTTAACAATACAAAAGAAAGTACAAAATGGTCAGAGTTTTAAAATTACTGCAAAAAAACTTTCACAAGATCCATCATCAAAACAAGGTGGCGACATTGGTTGGGTTAAAAAAGGACAAGTTAAATTAGCTTCTCTAGAAAATGCTATTTTTGAATTAAAAAAGAAGGGTAGCATTTCTAAAGTAGTTCAAACTCCTTTAGGTTTTCACATTATTAAATTAACAGATATTAAAAAGGTTCCTGCACAAACATACACTCAAGTTAAAAAACAAATTCAAGAAAGCATGCAAACATACAAACAAAATCAAGCAGTTACTGCCTATGTTGATACTCTTAAAAAAACGCATAAAATAAAGAGATTCGACACTAAACCGGCAGAGACCAAACAAACTCAAAATTGACGCCACATTTAGTAAGAACATTTGCTAAAGTAAATTTATCATTATTAGTGTATCCCCCAAATGATCAGGGGATGCACCCGATATATTCAATATTTCAAAATATTTCATTATTTGACGAGCTTGAAATCACAGAATCAAATACCTTTCAAATAACCTGCAGTAACCCAAATGTTCCAACAAACAATCTTAATCTCTTAAGCAAAATATACTCTCATTTTAAAAACATTCTTAGTACTGGCTTTAAAATTCACCTTAAAAAAAACATTCCTATGGGCGGTGGTTTAGGTGGTGGCAGTAGTAATGCCGCAGGTTTTTTACAGTACTTAAATAAAAGTCAAAACTGGAACTTCTCTACAAATAAATTAATTACTATTAGTAAATTATTTGGATCAGACATCGCATTTTTTTTAGTTGGCGGAACTGCAATAGTTACTGGAACCGGAAACATTGTTACTAGTGTTCCCCAAAAACTATTAAAACCATTGCTCTTATTAATGCCAAACATACATTGTAATACTAAAGATATTTATGACTCATTCGACAAACAATTAAAACCCAAACTCCCAAACAAAGAATCCATTGAAACAATAAATAGAAACCATATTGGAACTAATTCACTTAAGAAGGCCGTCTTCGGCAAACATAAGTTATTCCACCATCTCGAACAAACATGTACTTCATTCAATAAGGCCCTCCATTTATCGGGTTCCGGAGCTTGTTGCTTTATCAAGTGTGACTCTGAATCTGAGAGTCATACAATTCAAAATATATTAAAAGATACATACCCATCACTAAAAACTGAAATATATTTACCTATAAACACAGGAATCACTATTGAAATGTAAGTACGTTCTACTTCCTATAGTCCTTCTTTATTCTACCTTGTATGCAAGCACCATTTATCAAAAACCTTTATGGAGTATAAACACGACCCAACCCGTAATAGCACTTACCTTTGACGATGGGCCAAAACCTGAAATAACAACGCATATGTTACGTCTCCTTGATCAATATCATGTCAGAGCAACATTTTTTATAGTAGGGAAACAAGCAAAACTTCATAAAGACTTTATAAAACAAATCTCTGATAGCCATCACGACATAGGAAATCATTCTTACTCTCACCCTAATTTAACCTTAATAAGCCCAAGAGAAGTCCAAATAGAGCTTATAAGAACGAATACGATATTAGAAGCTATTACTAAAAAAAAAGTTACATTTTTTAGACCCCCAGGAGGTCAATTCAACTCTACAGTAAATTCAATTGCCAATAACTTAGGGTTAAAAACCATTTTTTGGACTATCAATGCCAAAGATTATTTAAGAAGCGATACCCGAGCACTAATTGAAAATAATGACCACAAAAGAGACATGCTCCCTCTTGCAGACTATATTCTCCAAAAGTTAAAACCTGGTAGTATCATTCTTTTACATAATGGGTCCAGAGAAACAAATAAAGCCTTACCTCTTATCATCGAGGGTGCGCATAAAAAAGGATATCGATTCATAACTCTAAATAATCTCTTGACCAAATGATCTTCCCTGCCTATATTGTATAGATATTGGACACTATTAATATGAAGAAAAATAAAAATAAAGCTTTAGAATTAGTAAATGATAACCAAGAGCAAGTTTTAAATAACTGGCTAGCTGAACTTAATAACAATCCAAACATTCCCAAGAATACATTTGAGAAAAAAAATAATCTAAAGAATTATTCAAAAAACTTTTTAAAGCAATTAGTCACCACATTTAAAGAAGACGACATACCCGATTTAGACAAAAGCAAGTTAACTCCAATCATTTCAGTTTGGCATGAACTTTTACAATCTCAAATCAGCCAAGGCTTTTCAACAAAAGAAACAGCCATGCTCATCTATGCACTAAAAACTAGTTTGAATAAATTAGCAGAAGAAAACAACTCATTTAATTTACAAAAATCAGACATGGGTAAACTAGAACAATTATTAGACCTACTTGGAATATTAACTTTTGAAATATACTCTGTTGAAAAAGAAAAATTAATTTCAAGACAAAACAATCAAATACAATACTTACAAACGAGTTCAAATACAGAAGATAATATCATCGGTGCTAGTTCAAAGATGAAAGCTGTATTTAAAGCCATTGGCCTGGTACTTGAAAACGATATAACCGTTTTAATAGAGGGTGAAAGTGGTACTGGTAAAGACCTTATTGCCTCTGTAATTCACAATAATTCTAAACGTAAAACAAAGCCCTTTATAGTACTTAATTGCGGAGCTATTCCTAAAGATTTAATCGAATCAGAACTTTTTGGGCACGAAAAAGGATCTTTCACAGGCGCCGAAGAACGCAAACTAGGAAAGTTTGAATTAGCAGATAACGGAACATTATTTTTAGATGAAATAGGAGAGCTTTCACTAGATTTACAAGTCAAACTTTTACGAGCACTACAAAACAAAGAGATTGAACGTGTTGGAGGAACTCAAAGACTTAACATTAATACACGAATTATTGCGGCTACTAATAAAAACTTAAAAAAACTGGTTGACGATGAAAAGTTTAGACTAGACCTATACTACAGGCTAAATGTATTCCCAATTGAAATGCCTCCACTTAGAGAGAGAAAAGAAGACATTATTCCAATTACTAAACATTTTCTAAAAAAATATGCTCGCGAATTTTCATTACCTGAAGTTAACCTGACAGGTGATGCTGAAAGCTACCTCTTAAATCAATATTGGGAGGGCAATATAAGAGAGCTGGAAAACCTTATACAAAGAAGTTTAATTCTGTCACAGGGACAAGACATAACAAGCACTATACTTGACACAAAACCAGGTCAATTTGAGCCGAGCTTACAACTAAATCAAGCCACACCTAAAAGCAATATACTTTCACTCCCAGAGTCAATTGAAACTTTAGAAAGTGTTGAAAAACGGGCTATTCAACATGCATTAGAAATTAAGAATGGCAATATGTTACAAGCTGCAAAAGCATTAAATATTTCACGAACAACCTTATACAAAAAGATAGAAAAATATAATCTACAGAGTTAAATGGCACTAGAAACAGTAATTATTCTGGAGAGTTTGGACCCTTTGTAACTATTTCTAAAAGCCTAGGAATTAAATGAATATCTTTATAAAATTCAGTCACTTCAAAATTATAGGGATCCAGAATATACTCTAGTGGCTCCTGTTGAGAAATACCAATTTCAAAAAAATAAGCAAGTGGTTGATCTTGAAAAATGCTCAAACATTGCTTATAGAAATCTATTCCTGATTCTCCACCATCAAGTGCGCAAAGAGGTTCAAACTCTTTAACTTGAAAATCTAAATTTTCTATATCCTTCCTTGGAATATAAGGAGGATTACTCACAATAATGACGGGTTTTTTTATTTGCTTAATCATCTTAGGCGCTTCTTCAAAGAAGTCACCTTCTAAAATATTTAAATTATCACAGTGATGATATTTTGCATTTTTCTTAGCTAAACTTGTAGCATATGGATTAATATCCCAGCCATAGTATTCTAAATTTTTAAACTTGTAATGAAGTTCAATAGGTATCACACCTGCACCATATCCAAGTTCTAAAACAACTACATCCTGTTTTATACTTGAGATAAATTCAATGATTTTTTGAACAACCATTTCTGTTTCTGGGCGAGGAATAAGGACGCCTGAAGAGCATAAATATTTATGAGATAAAAAAGACGTATGCCCCAAAATATAAGACAACGGCATTCCCGTTTTTCTTTTTCTAATTCGTTTATTAAAAAGGCTCAAAGCCCCTTTATTTTGTATTTTTTCATTTAATATACTCAGAAATTCTGGCTTAGTTAAGTCAAAAGCATCTAAGAGTAATTGTTGAGCCTCAAATAATGAGGCTTCCTCGGAGTACTCTTTTATTTCTTCAGCTGCGGCATGTAATGTTTGTGAAAATGTTTGCATAATACTTCCTCTAAAAAAGTTTACTCTTTAAGCTTTTCAATAGCATCTGCTTTCATTAAAGGTTCAATAACAATATCTAGGCTACCCTCTAATATTGACTGAAGTTCATGAGCACTAAAATTAATCCGATGATCTGTAACTCTTTTTTGAGGATAATTATAGGTTCTTATTTTCTGAGATCGATCACCACTTCCTACCTGCAATTTTCTCGCTGCAGACTCAGCTTTATGTTTGTCTTCAACTTGCTTTTCGTATAGCTTGGTTCGTAACATTCTCATGGATTTTTCTTTATTCTGGAATTGTGACCTCTCGTCTTGGCAAGCAACCACAATACCTGTTGGCTCATGGGTTATTCTTACAGCTGAGTCTGTTTTATTAACATGCTGTCCACCCGCACCACTAGCTCTATAAGTATCTATTCTTAAGTCTTTAGTATCGATATTAACATCTACTTCTTCGGCCTCTGGTAAAATAGCAACTGTTGAAGCCGATGTATGAATCCGGCCAGATGATTCGGTATCTGGAACTCTCTGTACTCTATGAGTTCCACTTTCATATTTCAATCGTCTATAGACATTATGCCCAGATATAACAAAAGAAATTTCCTTGAGCCCACCTAGTCCTGTGATACTCTCAGAGATTATTTCTACTTTCCATTTTTTATTTTCAGAATACTTTTTATACATTCTAAATAGTGCCATAGAAAATAAACAAGCTTCGTCCCCACCGGTTCCGGCTCTAATTTCTACAACTGCATTTCTATGATCATTGGGGTCTGGAGGAACTAAAAACTGTTCAATTTTAGAGCGTAAGGTATCAATCTCATTTTTTAACTTTGGAATTTCTTCTTCAACCATTTCCTTCATTTCAGGATCAGTTAATAAGTCTTCGGCGTCTTTTAGGTCATGAAGCACTTTTTTATAGGACCTAAAAAGCAGAACGCCTTGTTCTAATTCAGCGTGTTGCTTCACAATTAATTGATATGCTTTTTGGTCTGAGATAATCTCAGGATCACTCATTCTACGTTCAAGATCCTGGAACTTGTACTCGATTGCTTCAAATTTACTTAATAAATTCATTGGGGAACTGGAAAAATAGAAAAACTATTTTTTCTTAGAAGCTTGTTGATATTTTTTTCTAAACTTCTCTACTCTACCCTCAGCGTCAAGAATTCTATCCTCGCCGGTGAAAAATGGATGACAGTTTGAGCAAATATCTACACGAATTTCTTCTAAAGTTGAACCTGAATCGAATTCAGAACCACATACACATGAAATTACAAGAGACTTATACGGGACTGTGTCTTCCCTAGTATATAGTCCTTTTTTCTTTTTTTCTTTTTTATCTTTAGTTTTTGCCATGTTTTTACTCTCTTAAATATCAAATAGGCTGATATCCTAATTCAAATACCCATATGATGTCAAGCCCTGAGTTCAGTGATTGCCGTCTGCTTGTGTTTTATCTTTGGCGGGTTTATAATTTGATTAAAATTCCAAACAAATGTGAGGTTACAGATGGTAGTAGACTTTTCAGTCAATTTTGACTTAAATCAAGATCTTCCGATATTAAATATTAAAGGTGAGATCGACATACATACATGTCCTAAACTGCAAGATTCTTTAAAAGAATTTACAGAAAAGAACAAATCAAACATTGTTCTTAATTTACAAGACATTCACTATATAGACAGTACTGGATTAGGGACCATAGCCTATACCGCAAAAGAAATAGGCAAAGCCAACCATAAAGTAATTGTAGTGTGTGATAAACCACAGATCAAAAAAATATTTGAAGTTTCAGGACTCTTAAGTAAAAATATAGAATTACTTGATAGTATTGCAGAAGTTGCACAAAGTAAGCAGGAGTAACAATGTCAAACTCACCTTTAGAAATGAAAATAACCATACCGTGCTCTACTGAATTTGTAAGTATAATTAGACTTGCTATTTCAGGAATTGCAGCACGCATGAACTTTACAGTTGAAGACATTGAAGATATTAAAATTTCTGTTTCAGAAGCATGCACAAACGCCATACAACACGCTTATGGCAACAACCCTAGCTCTGACAATGAAATATTTATAACCGCTAGAATGCACCCTGAAGAATTAGAAATTGAAGTTGAAGACAAAGGAACAGGGTTTGACCTAGGCATACTCGGTACGGCTCCACAAAAAGAAGCCTCCGAAAAGAAAATGGGACTCGGACTCGGCATCACCTTTATTAAAAACTTGATGGACCATGCTGAGTTTTCATCTAAAATAGACTCTGGTACAGTCATTCGAATGTTCAAAAAATCTCCAAAACCATTCCAATAAATGCTCTTTAGACTATTCGCATTTGCTCTATGTATTGCTGGGGCATGGTATGTCTTTAAGGATGCTAGAAGTAAAGGCCGCCCAATAATAGGCGCAGTAATTGCACTTATAACACTCGTATTTCCAATCGCACTTTTAGGATATTGGCTATTAAGCCCCAAATTACTTCAAGAAAAGTCAAACGAAGTAGGTATTCTATGTACAAAATGTGGAACCGAAAACGCCACATCGTCAAAAACTTGCAAAAAATGCCGTAACCGTTTAGAACTGTAGGCATGTTTGAATCTAAAGAAAAAAACACCGTATCATTATACGTTCACATTCCATTTTGTAAGACCAAGTGTCACTACTGTGCATTTTACAAGGTAATTTGGACTGATAATAAAGAACAGGCTTTTATTGAATCTGTTTGTTTAGAAATTAAAGCATACAAACAAAAATGTGAGACTTTAGTAATTCCATCCATTTTTTTAGGTGGAGGTACCCCCAGTCTATTAAGCCCAAAGTCACTTGACCTTCTCTTCAAAACTATTAGGGACTCGTTTACACTAAGTCCAAAGTGTGAAATCACCATGGAGACAAACCCTGAGTCAGTAAATAAGTTATTTTTAAATCAAATTAAAAATGTGGGAATCAATAGACTAAGTTTAGGAATACAGTCTTTCAATAATGAAGAATTAAAATATTTAGGAAGATCTCACACTACTGAAACTATTCATAATGCGCTTGTGAATATTAGAGAGCATGGAAATTTTAATATAAATTTAGATCTCATATTTAGTATCCCCAATTCAAATTCTAAAACGTTAGAATACAGTTTAAATCAAGCGCTTCAGTACGAACCCGAACATTTGTCTACATACGCACTAAGCATTGAACATGGAACTGTATTCGACAGAAAAAAAGTACGTCCCCTAGAAAGTGATACCGAACTAGACCAATATAATCAAATTAAAACTAAACTATCCGAAAACAAATACGACCACTATGAAATTTCAGCATTCGCTAAATCAACTAAACAATGCGTGCATAACAAACGCTATTGGCAATACAAACCGTTCATAGGTGTAGGCCCCAGTGGTCATTCATTTTATAATAATTGTCGCTACGAAAACCCTTCTGATTTAGAAAAATATTTGTCTAATCCTGAAAAACTACCCAAAAGCAAAACGCTTGTAGCGCTCAGCAAAAAAGAAAGAATTGAAGAGTTCGTAATGTCCAACCTAAGATTAAAAGAAGGCTTTATATTCAAAGAGTTCGAAACTGAATTTAATGACGACTTCCCTACCCTTTTTAAAACTCAGTTATCCAAACTACAACAACTACAATTAATTACTGTAGACAACAAACACATTAAAACATCTGAAAAAGGACAGGCCTTATTAAATTCTGTACTTGAGGAGTTTTTATTATGAGTTTCAAATTTGAAATTATCAAAAAGTCATCATCGACTAAGGCAAGGCGTGGAAAAATCCATACTAACCATGGCGTCATAGAAACACCCGTCTTTATGCCCGTTGGTACGCAAGCCACTGTTAAGTCTCTCACTCCAGACATGCTAGTAGCGCTTGGTGCAGAAATTATTTTGTCTAACACCTATCATTTATATTTACGTCCAGGAGAAGACTTAATAAAAAAGTTCAACGGTCTTCATGATTTTATGGCTTGGGACAAACCAATTCTCACAGACTCTGGCGGTTACCAAGTATTTTCTCTGTCCAAACTTAGAAAAATTACTGAAGAAGGAGTTACCTTTAAGTCTCATATTGACGGCAGAAAACATACCTTTACTCCTAAGTCTGTAATCGACACACAACTAGCGCTTAATTCAGACATCATGATGCCCCTAGACATTTGTTCTGCATATCCTAGTACTGAGAAAAATATTAGAAAAGAATTAGACATCACTCATCAGTGGGAAGCAAAGGCAAAAGACTATTGGGAAAAAAAGCATAACAACCATTGGCTTTTTGCGATTGTGCAAGGAGGCATGTATAAACACTTGAGAGAAAAAAGTGCAAAGACCTTAATAGATATTGATTTTCCAGGCTATGCTATTGGTGGCCTTAGCGTAGGAGAGCCTACAGATATTTTAGAAGATTTAATAGCGCATACCACGCCACTACTACCAGAAAACAAACCGCGTTATGTAATGGGATTAGGACTACCCGAAAACCTTGAGTTTGCAATTAATCAAGGAGCCGACATGTTCGACTGCGTAATACCCACAAGACTTGCAAGACACGGCCAAGTATTTTTAGAGGGTGAGCGAAAAAATATTTCAAGAAGTGAGTTTAAAACAGATAGTAAACCCTTACTCGACTCTTGTACATGCTACACTTGTAAACATTTCTCAAGAGCTTACCTTAGACATTTATATCAAGCAAAAGAACTCTTATCTTGTAGTCTACTTAGCATTCATAACACGCACTACCTTGTTAATCTTGTAAGAAACATCCGACATGCCATATAACACCTACCTCTTACACATCATAATATAAATATTGCTGATTACTCTCTACTTAAATAATGATCTTGAAAATCATTTAAAATTAAGAAAGATTTTGGTATAATCTTAAAAAACTTTCATCACTATAAAAGGAATTATAACCATGACAATCACAGTGAATAACGATTTTAAAGTTAAAGATATAACACTTGCAGACTTTGGAAGAAAAGAAATTACAATTTCTGAAAAAGAGATGCCAGGACTTATGGCTCTTAGAGAAAAATTTGGGAAAGAACAACCACTAAAAGATGTAAAAATCACAGGATCTTTGCATATGACTGTTCAGACAGCCATTCTAATTGAAACATTAACCGCTTTAGGAGCAGATGTAAGATGGGCCTCTTGTAACATATTCTCAACACAAGACCACGCAGCAGCAGCAATAGCTACAACTGGAGTACCTGTTTTTGCTTGGAAAGGTGAAACATTAGAAGAGTACTGGTGGTGTTTAGAACAATCGTTATTATTTCCTGATGGTTCTGGTCCGGACATGATAGTAGATGATGGCGGCGACGCTACCTTATATGTACATAAAGGTCTTGAAGTTGAAAAAGACCCAAGTGTCGCAGATCAAGCAACCAACAACAAAGAACTAGAGATGGTATTAAAACAACTCAAACAAGGACTAGCCAAGAATCCAGGTCGTTGGCAAAAAATCACACCTAACATTAAGGGTGTTTCTGAAGAAACAACAACGGGAGTACATCGTTTATATCAAATGGCAGACAAAGGGGAATTACTATTTCCAGCTATCAATGTCAACGACTCTGTAACAAAATCTAAATTTGATAACTTATACGGATGTAGAGAATCTTTAGCCGACGGAATTAAAAGAGCGACTGACGTAATGATCGCAGGAAAAGTAGCCGTAGTTTGTGGATTTGGAGACGTCGGAAAAGGATGTGCTCAGTCGTTAAAAGGATTTGGAGCAAGGGTTATAGTTACTGAAATTGACCCAATATGTGCACTACAAGCTGCTATGGAAGGGTTTGAAGTTAAAACCCTCGAAGATGTAATTAACGAAGCTGATTTATTTGTAACAACTACAGGAAACAAAGATATTATTTGTGTAGAACATATGCAAAATATGAAAGACCAAGCCATAGTTTGTAACATTGGTCACTTCGACAACGAAATACAAGTTGAGGCATTAGAAAACTTACCAGGAATAAAGAAACTAAACATTAAGCCACAAGTGGATCAGTTTGAGTTTTCTAATGGAAAGCAACTACTCTTATTAGCAGAAGGACGATTAGTAAACTTAGGTTGCGCAACGGGCCACCCCTCATTTGTTATGAGTGCGTCATTTACAAACCAAGTACTAGCGCAAATTGACTTATGGCAAAAAGATTATGAAGTTGGGGTATACACATTGTCTAAAGAATTAGATGAAGAAGTAGCAAGACTACATTTAAACAAATTAGGTGTACGTTTAACAAAGCTCAGTAAGGACCAAGCAGACTACATTAATGTGTCACAAGATGGGCCGTATAAACCTGCACAATACCGATATTAACTTTATTTATTGTAATGGCAATAAATTTGACTTTTCATAGAAAAAACTGTAAGATATAGTCCATTTTCAAAATAAAAAAAGAGACAGAGTTTTATGTATAAAATCATTGCAAATATTGAAAGTAACCCTTCTTCCTTACCTACAGGGGACTTAAGCCACTTTGATTCAGGAATAGGTCTGAGACACAGACGCTCGAAAGACCCCAGATCCAAACCTAGCCCATGTATACCTTTTAGAGTTAGAGGTAATGATAAAATATACTCCCCAGATGAAGCTAAGAAACTTGGGGTTTTAGCTTCATCAGCACCTACAGACAGTTTTTTAGATCGTTTTGTAGAAATATCTTCGAAAAGTTCAAACACAACCTCTCGTGGTAGAGACACTCCTTCTATAGATCCTGACACTTTAGCGATCTTATTTTCGGAAATGGCAGGGCACCAAAGGTCACTGGAATTGCCTAACTTCTGGAAAGTGTACCGACTAGAGCCTAATCCTAAGCATACACAGCGCAGTACTCGTGATCATGGCGTATAAAATTTTAGCAGTACCTCAAACTGCAGGAGCTCAGGAAAGGGACATTGAGGCTGATTTTAAAGGTTTAAGCGAAGCAACCCTTGAAGGGTTTACTGGATCTCAACCCGCGTGTAAAGAATATTTACATACTATGTTGAATACCATATTAACAGCTTTCTATATACCCTCAAAAAATAAAGTCACACTTATATCTAATTTAGTCGATGCGACTGTTAATAGTCTAAAAGACCTGCTCTCTGAACCAACAGCTAACGCTTCTACACTAAACTTTAAGACGATAGGACCAATGGTTTTAAGAGCTGATCCCTTTTTAGAAAATATCATAAATAAAGCAGAGAAATTTGTAACACAAGAAGATAAGATGGAGGCAAAGACAACACTAAAGTGCGCTTACAGCCTAATGTTACTCCACCTAATTCAAAGATTACTATCCAAAAGAATTCATGCTAAGTTTCTTAGCTCTAATATTCCTACCCTAGCCGAAGCTACAGTTACCTTTAAAAATGCAGGCACACTTTTTGCTGGTTTAATTCCTACAGCAGTTTCATTAACAAAGGGTTTGCCCTTGGCCATGCTGCCCACTGCCATAGCTCCTTTTTTTTCTTATACGCCCCTAACAGAAGGTTTGAAATTTGCACCTCTGTTATATTCTTTATACCGGATATACAATAATACCCAAGATAGTAGAACCGGAAATGCTTTAAAAAGGTATTCATTTGATACAACCAGAGACATAGCGCCTAAAGCTGAAACTATTGAAAGAGCTAATGGTGTACAACCTGAATATTCATATACTAGAGTATCAACAAAATACAACAAAAATAGTCAACTGGTTTTTCAAATGCCTTGGCCAAAATTAAACTCCGATTTCCCCATTCCTAGCTTAAAACCTTGCGATAGAGCATTAAAAATGAATGAACACGCCGTAAAATATTATGAAGATAATTTTATTAGTCCAGAGGACCCAAAAAGAACGGGTAAATTGCAAAAAATTAGAGAGGCAAATTTTGGAGGACTTGCCGTTTTAATAAGTCCTGAAGATATGGATCCAGCGGCCGTAAAAGAAGTTACAACAACCATAACACTACTATTTATTGGAGACGATAGATTCGACAAACTAGACACGATAGAAGGAAATAGTTTTTCTTTAACCCGTAAATTAGTAGATGAGTTCAAAGCAGCTTTTATTTCTACTCAAGATGGCGAAGTGCAAGAGGAGTCTTTTTATCGAGAAAAAGTAGAGGAGGTAATAGAACACTGGGAAAAAAGCCTAATCGGAGAAAACTACGACTCTTATGTTGCAAAACAGAAGAGCAAAGAAAAACTTACAAATACCGAGGCCGAGTTACTAACTCTAGTTCAAAAAGATCTATTCCCACTAGAAAGTTCTTTAGAGCCAGTTAAAATAAAGTATAATAATGAAAAAGATAAAATGATTAGAATATACGGACGACTCATAAAACTTTGGGCCGAAAATGGACACCAACATAGACTTTTAATTGACCCTGAAAATTCCAATCCGGAAAAGACCACACAAAGACTTAGATTTGCTTACAATAACTTTACAAACTATCTAAAAATAAACCCCATTGAAGTATCTGACCGAACTACTAACATTGCCAATAATGGCGTTTCTCTAAAATCAGCAGATCATGTATTAAAAGATAGAGAAAGCTCGGGCGCCGTAATTGCAGTCGTGGGACTAATTTTAGCACATAGCAAGATACTGATTGACAATTCAGACTTAACAGACCCTTCTTTTATTAATATGCTTCAAGCCACAAATTGGGATTATATTTATGCAAATGATTTTAAATCTTTAAAAAAAGATTCTGATGATGGAACTTTTGATGGTAACGTTATGTGGTCCATTATCTTCTCTAAGTTACCGGAAGAAGTTCAACTTAAATATATGATGGCAATGCAATGCCTCAAAAGTGCCGTAAGTAAAGATACAGCTCTCGCACACAGAGATACAATGGAGGATCAAATAAGTGGAAAGTGGGGGCAAGAATTTAGAGGGCTCTTAAAGCGAGCAAGAGATAGTGATAGTACTGGAGAAAAATTATTTTCTCCATTACAGTATGATAACTTTATTAATTTAGTTAATGCCTCAAATCTTGAAGGGGCAACTGCAAAAAGAGCCCTTTCTTTATCGGCTCAGGCACTTCAAGAGAAGTTTGCAAATACGCTTTATATTTTCAATAAAAGTTACGGTCACTATGCATCATCAACTCTTAAAACCCCTGAAAAAGCGCCTCAATTGGGATCTATTCTCTTAAGAGGAATGTTAGGTCAACGAATATGGTACGGAGACCTGCCTCCATATATTGACTTACCTAACACAACTAAAGAAGAACTTAGACCATTTATGTCTTTAAGATACATTAACGCTACGACTACATAATTTTTTATATAATGATTACTTTTTTTAGCCACCTATATCAGAAATATATATTCAACTCTGTTAGACAGACAAAAATTACAAATGAAATAGCACTTCTATATTTTATAGTCGCACATCCATATCTATATATTTTTAGATGGATGTCTGAACCCTTACTAAGCTTATCTACAATTCCTTTCAATATCCTTTTTTTATCTACTATTATTTTAAATTATTATAAAAAGGAAACTACGGCTAAGTATGTATTACTCGTTTCATCAAATATAGCATTAATATTTTACTCAATTATTTTAGGAAAAGAAGCAGGGATTTATCTTGTTTTTTTTGCATTGCTAGTAACACCCTTCGTTATTTTCAAACAACATCAACAAATTCACATAAAGTTAAACATTACGCTCCCAATAGTGTCTTACTTCTTCACCGAATACAGTTACAGTAAATTCAATCCTATAGATCTACATATTAACTGGTATTACACCCTAATCTTTTCGACAATGGCTCTCTTTTCTTTTTCAATTATTATTCTTGCAACCAGAGCGTTTAAAAACGAATATATAAAGTCTGAGATTTTATTAAAAAAAGCTCTCAAAGAAGCCCAAGAAAGAAAAATGATGTTAGAAAAAGCGTCTCAACAAAACGCGTTCGCGACTTTAAGTAGAGGTATTGCCCATGAAATTAAAAACCCAATGGCTATGATTTTGTCTGGAATGGAACTAATAATAGATACTATTGATGATAAAAAACAAACCCTAAAGTTTGCAGAACTAGTTAAAGAAAATATTTTACGGTTAAAATCAATTACCACAACCATGCTTAACTATGGTTCTCTCGTTTCTAAAAAGAAACAGGATTCCAAAATTAGTGACATTGTTGATAACGCTACTAAAGTGGCTTTCGCTGAATGCAAAAAAAGACACATCACAATAGACATTAAACACGCCAAAAACATTCCAAGTATTTCAACTCATGCGGATAGCTTACACCAAGTATTCTTAAATCTAATTTTAAATAGTATTCAAGCCATAGACAGCAACGGCACCATTACCATCACAACATCAAAAGCTATTACAAATCATCCACTTAAAACTAAGTCGGCGGTCAAAGTATCAATCAAAGACACTGGCACAGGGATGGACGACGACACTATTGAAAAAATATATGACCCATTCTATTCTTCAAAGTATGGAAATATTGGTCTTGGGCTTTCTATTGTACTAAAAACGATTGATGATTTAGAAGGAACTATTGAAGTCGAGTCTGTTCAAGGAAAATCAACTACATTTAGTATCTACTTGCCCTGCAAAGATTAAATTAAGAGTCTAACGAAACAACTTGTTTTTGAAGATCTGAAACAAATTTTTGAATATCAGAGGCAATTACATTTTTAGGAACAGCTAAAGTATCTGGAATATAAGTATCTTTAAGCTTAGGAAAAAACGTATAGATATCTTTCATCAGAACGACTTCTTTACTGTCTACTTTATTTTTACAATGTTTTTGTAACATACCCATTTTAACTTCATCAGACAAAAGGTTTAATAAAAACTTTTTACTAAATTCAGGGAAAACTGAATCTTGATATCGTCTATCTAGCGCTCTAGAAATAGCATCCATCAAGTCAACCTTCAATACCGGCTTATTAATATACTCAAACGCGCCAGATTTTAACGAGTTAACAGCTTTATCAACACGTTCGTAAGCAGTTAAAATAATAATTTCAGCTTTTTTGTTTAAAGATTTAATATGTGAAACTAATTCGTCACCTGTAACATCAGGAAGAAAAATATCTAAAAGAACAACATCAATATTATGCTCTTTCTTTAATACATTAACTGCCTCAGCACCTGTTCCAGCCTCAAATACTTCATATTTATCACTCAATATCTGAGAAAGCATTAATCTGTACATAGACTCGTCTTCTATTATTAAAACTTTTGCTTTTCTTAATGTTTTAAGTTTATTTTCTGAAAATTGAAATATTTCTTTTTGGAAGTTATTAATATCTACGTTAGATTGTTCTTTTAATTTTGGACACATCGTTAAAATGTCTTCTGTATTTACTGTTTTGCCTTCTCTATGACATTTTGCCATTTGAAGATTATTCAGTACTCTCTCCTTAATGCCTATTTGTGAAAGGATATCTAATTCGTCTTCTTTTTCTATTAATGAAAGGATGTCTATAGAAGAGGCCACAACTTGTTGAACCTTTTGTCCTGTTAGTGGTTGAACCATATAATCATAGGCGCCTGCTTTTATTACAGAGACGACATCACCAACAGGTTGCTTGTTAGAAAATACAATCACTCTTGGTACATGACTAATTTTTGAAACACTCTCAATAAAAGAATGGACTTGTTTACCATCTATATAATAGTTACAAAGAATAATACGCAATTTTAAGAAGTTTAGTTTTACTAATCGCTTGGCTTCTAAATAATCGCTAGCCTCAAGAATCCTATAATTACTAAGAAATGAAGCAATATTTGCCCGCTTTATAGCATCCTCTTCAACAATCAATACTAGTGGTTTTGCCATAGCTGAATACTTTATCATATGCTTCTTAGAAGGGAAAGTTAGAATAACGACGTTATACTGCTCTCTTTGAGGGTTGACTTTGAGGGTGTAATGGATTAAAATTCACTTCCTTAAAATGAAAGCACGAGGTAATAAACTTGAGTAACGAAAAAGAAACAGCGACTAAAGATAGACGAACTGATAGACCAGAAGAAAATACTAACGCTAATCCTAATATAGTTAGCATGCGCCAACTTTTAGAATGTGGTGTACATTTTGGACACCAAACTAAACGTTGGAACCCAAAAATGAAGAAATATATTTTCACATCAAGAAACGGAATTCACGTGATTGACCTTCAACAGTCAATTGTCCTTATAAAGGAAGCGTATCATTTTGTAACTGAACTTGTTAAGTCAGGTGGAACCGTTCTGTTCGTTGGAACTAAGAAACAAGCACAAGAATCTATTCAATCAGAAGCTGAACGTTGTTCAATGCCATATGTTCAACATCGTTGGTTAGGTGGAACACTTACAAATATCGCTACAATTAGACAAAGCATAAACAAATTAAAAGATTTATCGCGTCAAATTGAAGACGGTTCAATAAATGAGCTTTCAAACAAAGAAGCTTCTAAAAAAACAAAGAAACATACTAGACTCTCTTATTACTTAAATGGAATTAAAGACATGATTCAAATTCCATCGGCTATTTTTGTAATTGATACAAAAAAAGAGCAGTTAGCAATTCAAGAAGCAAGAATCCTTAACATTCCTATCATTGGTATTGTTGACACAAATGCTGATCCGACTGAAGTTGATTTTCCAATCCCTGCAAACGACGATGCTATTAGAGCCGTTAAGTTACTTTGTTCAATTTTTGCAAACGCTGTTTTAGATGGTCAAAAACTTTCAAGTCAAGAATCTATGAAACAAGCTGAAGAACAAATGGCAAAAGCAGCTCTAAAAACTGCAGAAGCTAATCAGACTACTAAAGTAGTTACTGAAGATAAAAAAGACAACAAATAATTCCAACCAACAGAGGTAAAGGAGCTTATAAAATGGACATCAGCGCATCCTTAGTAAAAGAGTTACGTCAAAAAACCGGTGCAGGTTTAATGAACTGTAAAAAGGCACTTTTAGAATCAAACGGAAACATAGAAGAATCTATTAAATTTTTAAGAGAAAAAGGACTTGCAACAGCCTCTAAAAAAGCTGATCGTTCAGCAAATGAAGGTCGTATTTTTATTCAATCTGCAAGTGACCAAAAACAATCACTAGTTATCGAAGTAAATTGTGAAACTGACTTTGTAGCTAGTAATAACGAATTCCTAGACTTTGGTAACAAAGTAGCTAAGAGCGTTCTCGAAAACAACAACATTAAATCTAGTGATGACCTTTCTGAAATATCTTTCGACGGAAAAAACTATGACGATCTTATTTCTGAATACACTGTAAAACTTGGCGAAAAAATTGGCGTTGGAAAATTCAAAAGAATTTCTAGTGAAGCTCCAATTCATAGCTATATTCACTCAAACGGGAAAATTGGAACAGCCGTATCTTTCTCAGGAAGTGTAGAAGAAGGTATTGGTAAGTCTGTAGCTATGCAAGTAGCCGCTTCTAACCCAACTTATGTATCTTCAGCAACTGTTGATAAAGATGAGATTGATAAAGAAAGAGACATTATTAGACAGCAAGCTAAAAACGAAGGCCGTCCTGATCAAGTCATTGAAAAGATTGTTGAAGGTCGAATTGCTAAATATTACAAAGAAGTATGTTTACTAGAACAACCTTTTATAATGGATGATAAAAAAGCCATTAAAGAAATTCTTCCCAATCAAGTAACTATAGAGGACTTTACTCGTTTTTCAATTGGCTAAGCCTTGAGAGACTATTTAGAAAATCTAGAAGAGTCTATTCTCGCTCCTTATGCTAGTAAAAGTAAGACTAGTATTGGTAGGCTTCATGAGGAGCCTGTTTCTTCAACAAGAACTCATTTTCAACGTGATCGAGACAGAATTATCCATTCAAAAGCATTTAGACGCTTAAAACGAAAAACCCAGGTATTTATTATCTCTATTTCAGATCATTATCGATCTCGGTTAACACATACCCTTGAGGTCTCTCAACTTTCAAGAAATTTAGCCAGAATGCTACGTCTCAATGAAGATCTAGTAGAGGCCATAGCCTTAGCTCACGATTTAGGCCATTCTCCATTTGGTCATGCCGGTGAACGTGTATTAAATAGTTTAATGAAAGATCACGGTGGCTTTGAACATAATGTACAAAGCTTAAGAGTTGTAGATAAAATCGAAAATAAATACCCATCATTTCCTGGTCTAAATTTAAGTTTTGAAGTTAGAGCAGGACTTCTCCTAAAACACAAAGCGCGATTATGGAAACATTTAGACTCTCCAGTAGAGAACTACAATTCTCTAGAGTCTCAAGTGACAAATATCGCTGACGAAATTGCATATAACAATCACGATATTGATGACGGAATTAGCTCAGAAATTTTAAACCTAAACACTCTAGAAAGCATTACATTGATAAGAGACGCTAAAGCTATTGTAAAGAAAGAATATAGTAATTTGTCTACTCATCAACTCCAACATCTCATAAATAGCACTATAATTACCATGCAAATTGAAGATGTATTTTGGAAAAGTAAGGCTAATATCAAAAATGAAAAGATAGAGACTTTAAATGATGTATATCAAAACGAGATCACAATCATAAGTTTTTCACCTGAAATGGCTGAAAAGAATAAAGAGCTGAGAACCTATCTACATCAACACCTATACCAACATAGTTCAGTAAAAGATATGAATAAAAAAGGACAAGACACCATTAATTCACTTTTTAAATATTACGAAAACAATACAAACAAACTCCCCGATTCCTTTAAAGACCATCTCACCTCCAAAAATAAATCTAGAATTATAACCGACTACATTGCAGGGATGACGGATAATTATGCTTTCTCCCAGATTGACAAGATTTCTCCCTAACTTTAAAATATTCTTAGCAATGGTTAACAAAGCATATGCTAAATAAGGAGAACAAGAATGGCTGTAAATAATGTAACTACCTCAGAATTTAAAACTAATGTTCTTGAAGCTGACAAGTATGTACTTGTAGATTTTTGGGCGGAATGGTGTGGCCCATGTAGAATGCTAGCTCCTACTATTGAAGCCGTAAGCAATACATTTAAAGACAAGCTAGATGTATACAAGCTTAATACTGATGAAAACCAAGAAATTGCACAAGAATTTGATATTTCTAGTATCCCCTGCTGTATTTTATTTAAAGGCGGAAAAGAAGTTCACAGAGTTATTGGATTTAAACCTCAAGCTGCTTTTGAAGAAGAATTATCACCTCATTTAAAATAGCGACTCTTGGTTTAATAAGTATTTTGACTGTTTGTAGTAATGCAATTACCACAGAGCGTGTATTTAACTATTCTGATCATAAAGACACATTTCTCAAAGCTAATATTAAAACGCTTACACAAATCAGCGGAGTAAATATTAGCCCACCCCTACGTCCTTTTTGGTGGCCTAAAGGGTATGGTCTCGGCCTCGGAATTGATCACATCAGTAACACCGCCATTTATTCACAGTTGCTTCCACTTTTAAGTGTTAATTTACACCCATTTCCTAAAGATATTGTGCAACAACCAACTCATATTACAGGATCCAAAAACGGGCTTATAGCCATCACAGAAGCTAAGCAAAATAATGTAGTCCTCTTTAAAATGACCCAGGTCCTCTTTAAACCTACGTTTATAAAAAGATTAATTATTACTTATCCCACTAAATGTGCATTTAACACCAAGGAACAACTTTATGTATTAAGTAAAAACAATACTTTTACAGTATATGAAAAGCATTTTGAGAGAAATATACCACTAGAAAAAACGATACAAAGAACTCTCCATCACAAAAAAATCATAGATTTTAAATTAAGCCAGCATAACTCATTATTTATACTCACCAATGATATGCTTTATATCTTGTCTGAAAATGGGTTTTTAATCACTCAATTTCCACTATCAAAAAAATACTCACATTTAGGCGTCAATTTTTACGAAGACATTTTCCTCTTAACGCCTAATAATCAAATTGATCAATTTACAAGCCAAGGACAGTTTTTACTTAGCACTCCAATTAAGACGAAAGATAACCGTATTGAAGGCTTTTTTTTATACGACTCTCTGGGAATAGTAGTGTTTACCAACGAACAAACCACTTGGACAATGGCCGAATCGCCTCAATTTACTAAATTGTCACTCAATACTATCTCAAAAAGCAATCAAAAGACGGCAAGTATTTTACACTTCACGCTAACCTCTCCTTCACTCGTATCTATTGAGTTAAACGAACAACACAGAAGAAAGTCCTTTCTAAATAAAGAATTTATGAAATCTGGAACCCATCAGTTTTTAATAGAAGCCCCCAATTTTTTAGACATTAAACTAAGCGCAACTAGTGTATTTGACTCTAAGTATAAGACTAGTAAAATAATTTCATTTTGAGCCTACCTCTTTAGCCATGAGAGCTTTGTTTTTTTTAATAAAAATGCTATCGTATATCGACTATGACTACTGAAAAGAAGCTCTATAAAATTGGGCACTTAGCTAAAACACTTGGTGTTACTCACCGGACAATTAGATACTATGATCAATTGGGTCTTCTCCCACACATGAAACGTAGTAGTGGTGGCGTACGTCTTTTTGACGATGAAGACATTAAAATCATTAAACAAATTAGACAATTACAAAAAGAAGACTATCTCCCATTAGAAGTAATTAAAGAAAAGTTATTTGAAAAAAAAGAGGATACGTTAATTGCAATTATAACTGATTCTGGTGCAATTCTACCTGAAAATAAACTCAAAAAGAATCAAGTTATTTCAATTTTTCAGTTAGATTCTGAAATTAAAAAAGAACTCATTTCACAGTATAAAATGTATCTTGATAAAGGGTATCAAAAAATTTATTCCATACATACAGGCCCTGCCTATTCAAATATTACTACCATTGCTAAAGAGGCCATCTCAACTCTAAGGCACAACAACACAATCGAAATTATTAATAGTAACTCGGTAGGAAGTTCTTTAGGATTATTTATATCTCAAATACAAACATCTATCGAAAACAATCCAAATATCACAAACTCTGATTTACTTATAAATAAACTTAAAAAACTAACTTACCAAATTGGCTTATTTAAGTCCCTAGACTTTATGATAACCCCAAAAAAAGAAATGCACCTCATTGAAAATCTAATTAAGGAATCTACTTCTCAAATTATTCCAATTTTCAACATATCTTCAGAAAACAGTTTGTCTTTTCAAAGTATTAAATTGTCTTCCACTGAAGCGGTTCAAGAAGTAAAAGAAACACTTCTTGAGGAAATAGAATCGAGAGGAAAGTACATTAGCGAATGTATGATTACCTACTCGTTCTTTTATACAGAAGCAAAAGAAATTGCTAACGAGCTTAGAAAAGTGTATCCAAATACACCCATTCATTTAGTTGAAGATAACTCAAAAGCTTCTTTTTGTTTTGGCCAACCTATGTTAGCTGCAGCCATTATTTAGAAGGTAATAAACACTATGAAAACACCATTTTCTAACACATTAGACCAACTTGCTCCGTCAGGTATTCGACGATTTTTTGACATGATTCTTGATTCAAAAGACATTGTATCTTTAGGAATTGGAGAGCCTGATTTTTCGACCCCTAAAAGCATTATTAACCGTGTTAAGAAAACTCTAGATGAGGGAAGAACCTCTTATACTTCAAACACTGGAATGATAGAGCTTAGAGAGGAAATTGCTAAGTACATGCAAAAAAAACTAAAGTGTTCGTACGACCCTAAAGATGAAGTATTTATTACAATGGGCGTTTCTGAAGGTGCTGACTTAACTCTACGTGCTATTTTAAATCCAGGAGATGAAGTTATTTTTCCTGAACCTGGTTATGTATGTTATCCACCACTTATTACATTGGCAGGTGGAAAAGTAGTTTCTGTAGACACTACAAAGACAAACTTTATACCTACCGCAGACATTATCAAAGAAAAAACCACACCCAATACAAAGGCCATTGTATTATGTACTCCAAACAATCCAACTGGAACGGTAATACCCACAAACACATTAAAAGAAATTGCTCAGCTAGCTAAAAAGCATGACTTTTGGGTAATCACTGACGAAATATATGCAGAAATTATATTTGATAATTATCAGTACGATACCATTGCATCTTTTGAAGGTATGAAAGAAAGAACGCTTGTATTAAGCGGTTTTTCAAAAGCCTTTGCTATGACCGGATGGCGTCTAGGTTATATTTGCGGTCCAAAAGAATTTATTGAAAGGGCTTTAAAAATTCATCAGTATTCTGCTCTCTGCGCACCTATTATGTCACAATACGCAGCTATAGAAGCCCTTCAAAATGGACTGGGAGATGTTGAACGAATGAGACTTGCTTATGAAGAAAGAAGAAATTTGCTAATTGGCGGATTAAGGTCTATTGGAATAGAAGTTATAAAGCCAGAAGGAGCATTTTACTGTTTTCCTTCAATAAAAGGCACGGGTTTAACCTCTGAAGAGTTTTCAGTTAAACTACTACAGCAAGAAAAATGTGCGGTAATACCAGGAAACGGGTTTGGACAAGCCGGTGAAGGTTATGTAAGATGTTGTTTTGCTTCAAGTAACGCTAATATTGAAGAAGCATTAATTAGAATTGAGAAATTTTATAAATCTATAAAAAAAGGGGATACCCATGCCTAGAGTAGCCATTATTATGGGGTCAAAGTCTGATATGGACATTATGACCAAAGCTGAAGATGTTTTAAAAGAACATAATATTAAGGTAGAGACACATGTTGCCTCTGCTCATAGAAATCCAAAACGTGTCCAAGACCTTGCCAAAAGATTTGAAGAGGAATGTGATATTGTGATTGCAGGAGCAGGTATGGCCGCTCATTTACCTGGAGTAATCGCATCATTAGTATCTATACCAGTCATTGGAGTCCCAATTAAAGCGTCGATGGACGGCTTAGACGCACTATTAGCTATCGTTCAAATGCCCCCAGGAATCCCTGTAGCTACCGTAGCTATTAATGGATCAAGAAATGCTGGAATACTAGCTGTACAAATTATTGCCAGGTATAATGACCAAGTTCAATCGTCATTTTTAAAATTTAGAAGAGATCAACAAGAGCGATAAAGAACCTCAACCATGACACCGATAGATTTTTTTATTATTGGGTTTCTTGGTTACCAAGCACTTAGCGGATTCAGAAATGGATTCGTAAAAATATTTTTACAGGTTCTTGCTATTCTTATTAGTTTTAGAATAAGCATGCTTACATATCCAGAACTCACTCAACTTTTTAAAACTCACCTACAGTTTTCTGAAACCCCAAGCGTTATATTTAGCTTTATCCTTATTTGGCTAGGTATTTTTCTTATTATTAGAGTTATTGGTATTGTTTTAGATAAGTTAATAGAGTTCTCTGGATTAAGCATAATTAACCGACTTGGCGGGCTTATACTTGGCGTTGGAAAAGGAATTTGTTTTTTAATACCCATAATTATTCCCATGTTTATGTTCAAACCTACTTTTATTGAATATTCGAAAGTACTTAGCCCATTAACGCCTGTTATTTCTACATTGACCCAACATATTATCCCAACCAGAGATCCTATTTTATTCAAAGAAACCGAATAAACAATGCAAATTGAATGAAGCAAACACTAAGTAACTCCGAAAAAGCTACGCTTTCAATAATTTCTGAGATCAGCAATTTGAACCCTTTCGGCGAAAAAAGAAAGCAACTTGAAACAACACTTTTAAAAGATGCCTCAAAAAATGATAGTTTAGAAAAACGTATACAATTAAATAGATTTTGCCTAAAAGCCCTCACCACTTATTATAGAAACGGCCCTACTAAATATAGTAATTTTAAAAACAATGACAAAGAAATCATAAAAAACTGTTCTTTATTTTATGTCTATCTTCAACATATAACTACACTTGACCAGCATATAGAAAAAGAACTAGCCTCAAAAAAAACCATCCCCTTTGAAGCATCCAAGTCTATTTTAAGACTGCTAAACAATTTTGGATTCTCAAGCAAAGAAAGCACACATTACTTCGCACTCTTTTATCAAATTAGAAGAGCTTACTATTTTATTGAGGATACTCTTTTTGGACAGTGCGAAAGTATAAACACGCTAAGGTTTCAATTATGGAATGCTCTTTTTACTTGGAATATTAAATTCTACGATGATTATTGCCATTCTAATCTCAGCACTTTTTCATTATTATTTTTAGGGGATACTGGGACCGGAAAAGGAACAGCCGCAAAAGCCTTAGGCTACTCCAGTTATATCCCTTTTGACTTAAAAACAAATAAATTTAAATATTGTTTTTCAAATTTATTTTTGCAAACTAATCTGTCGCAATATCCTGAAAGTCTTATTGAATCTGAATTATTTGGGCATAAAAAAGGGTCATTTACAGATTCTATCGACAACTATGAGGGACTCTTTAGCCAACTCAATGAACACTCAACTTTATTCTTAGATGAAATCGGAGACCTGACCCTTGAAGTACAAGTTAAGCTTTTAAATGTATTACAAGATCGAAAATACTGCCCTGTTGGAAGTAAAGAAACAAAAGAATTAAAAGGACGTGTTTTAACAGCAACAAATCAAGACTTAGAGACTCAAATTAAGAATAACTTATTTAGAGAAGATCTTTTTTATAGAATTAGCTCAGATACTATAACCCTACCTACTCTTGCAAAGAGGATTTCACAAAACAATAAAGAACTTGCACTGCTAAGTGAAAATATTATTACCAAGATATTTAAAAAACCAATCCCAGAACTTGCAAGCTTTGTGATCAATATCCTAAAAGATCAAATCCCAAAACATTATTCTTGGTGTGGAAACGTAAGAGAGTTAGAACAGTGCATTAAACAAATTATTATGACTCAATCCGTCTCGCTTTCTAGGGCCGAATCAAATCCTCCAGATATCGAACAAAAAGACGCAAAAAGCCTACTATCTACTCATGCAAAAAAACTATATGAAAAATACAAATCATATCAACTCGTGGCAAAAGAGCTAAATATTGACTGGAGAACAGCCAAAAACCTCCTGAGATAACATATACATTTTTTGTATACAGATATACATATTTTGAATTCCATAAAACAGAATTAAATAGTTTTCATGCCTAAAAGACATTGGCATATTTTTTGCATTTCTCCTAAGCAAGAAAGGAAGAAACTTATTAATTTTCAGTACATTATTTGGAGGAAACAAAAATGAATCTATTAAAAAACAGTCTTATTGTAATAATCTTATCAGCCCTATCTCTTAATGGGATGACATTAGCCAATGAAAATCAAACGCTAGAAAAGGACTTTAATTCAAGGAAACTAAAAATATCATCAAGTATCAGTAATTTAATGGCCGTGGGTGATTTAAATATCAAAGCAGAAAGGTCGATTAGACCTAAGATATCGGCAGTAGCAAGTATTCATTATTTAACAGACAAAAGCGCTGAAGACGAAAACCCATTTAAGTATCCAGACTTCAGGGTGACTGCAGGACTGAGAACCTACTTACCGACATCATCTTTTTTAGAGTCACTAAGATCTCCTTTCTTAGGAAAACTTTATTTGTCTATGCTGGCCGGGGTCAATCAAATAGAAGATAAAACAATTCCTTCAATTGAAATTTGGATAGGCACTCAAAAAGATATTAATGAATATATGTTTTACGAAATGGGGGCAGGTATCGGTCGATTATTAGCTCAAAACGAGCTAGGTACAGTAGAGCCACTGGGAACATTGACATTGGGAATTAAACTATAGAGGACAAAGGTGCCTGAAGTCTGGGTCTTAGATTTAGAATTCAGGCACCTTTTCAGCTTCAATTTACGCTCCATTTGAGGTAGAATAATAGGCTAAATAAATACTAGTTTGGAGCTCATAATGTACCAAGGCATAATTCACCGATATAAAGACTATTTACCAGTTACCAAAGACACTCCCATTATTACCCTAAAAGAAGGAAATACGCCTCTAATTCCGCTTACTAATTTGGCAGAACATTTAGGAATAAAGGCCGAATGGTATGTAAAGTTTGAAGGATTAAATCCAACAGGGTCATTTAAAGACCGTGGAATGACTATGGCGATTTCCAAAGCAAAAGAAGATGGCGCTAAAATCGTAATGTGCGCGTCTACCGGAAACACGTCCGCCGCCGCCGCCGCCTATGCAGCAAAGGCGAATATGAAATGTGTAGTATTAATTCCAGAAGGAAAGATCGCCTTAGGAAAACTGTCTCAAGCCATGATGCATGGCGCTATCGTTTTACAAATCAAAGGCAACTTTGATGACGCGCTCACACTTGTAAGAGACATTACAGAATCTCACCCAATAACGCTTGTAAACTCAGTAAACCCCTATCGAATTGAAGGCCAAAAAACTGGCGCATTTGAAATCATAGAAGATCTTGGTGACGCCCCTGACTACCATTTTATTCCAGTTGGAAATGCCGGGAACATTACAGCCTACTGGAAAGGCTACAAAGAGTTTAAAGACTTATGTAAGTCGAGTCGTCTTCCTAAAATGATGGGCTATCAAGCAGCAGGATCCGCTCCAATTGTTGATGGACACCCTATTAAAGAGCCTGACACTATTGCCACAGCTATAAGAATTGGAAACCCAGCAAGTTGGAAACAAGCTGAAGCCGCCAGAGATGAATCAAAAGGAATTATTGATAAAATTTCTGATGATGAAATTACAGAGGCTCAAAAGTTATTAGCACGTTTTGATGGAGTTTTTTGTGAACCTGCAAGTGCTGCTTCTGTCGCCGGTGTTATTAAATATCATCGTGAAAACCCAATAGTAAATGGCGAAAAAGTTATTTCAATTTTAACGGGTCACGGTCTTAAAGATCCAAATAGAGCAATAGAAATTTCTACTACACCAACATTAGTTGATTCAACTAAAGAGTCTATTCTTAAGCAATTAAAAGATTTTTTATAAGGAAAAATAAATGACTAAATATATAATTTGTTTAGGAGATGGAATGTCGGATGAGCCAATGGAAAGCCTTGATGGAAAAACAGTCATCGAATTTGCTAATACTCCATCAATAGACAAACTAGCAACACTTGGACAAACAGGGCTAGTACATACAGTTCCTGAGGGCTGCCACCCTGGTTCAGACGTAGCCAACATGGGTATATTAGGGTACGATCCCAGAGAATTTTATACAGGCCGTGGTCCGATCGAGGCTGCAAGTATGGGGATTTCAACAAGCGACTCTCAAGTAATTTTTAGATGTAATTTAGTCACCATTGAAAACAATGTTATGAAAGAGTTTACCGCTGGTCATATCACTGATGACGAGTCAAAACAGTTAATGGAAGAACTAAACAATCACTTTCAAGACCCAGATATAAAATTCTTTTCAGGGGTTGGTTATAGAAATATAGTTTTTTTAAATAAAAAGTTCGACCCGCTTACAACAACTGCGCCTCATGATATTCTCGACAAAAACATTGAAGCCTATCTGCCAAAAGGAGATCTAGAGAAAGAATTACTTACCTTTATAAATGAAGCAAACGAGGTACTCTCTAACAGTATAGTCAACAAAAAAAGAAAAGAAAGCAACTTACCTCAAGCTAATTCAATCTGGCCTTGGAGTCAGGGGCTAATGCCAAAACTCCCTTCATTTAAACATAAATACAATAAAACGGGTGGAATAGTAACTGCCGTAGACCTCTTAAAAGGATTAGCCTGCCTAACAGGTCTCGAATCGCCAAATGTAGAAGGCGCCACTGGATTTATAGACACAAATTATCAATCAAAAATGAATGCTTCTCTTAAAATTCTAGAAAATAACGATTTTGTATATATACACGTAGAAGCGCCAGATGAGTGTGGTCATATGGGAGACGAGAAACTAAAAGTACAAGCCATCGAAGACTTTGACAAAAATATTATTAGCCCAGTAACAGAGTACGTAAGTAAGAACCCTGATACAGTTGTGCTAATTCTTCCTGACCACCCTACCCCATGTAGGATCAAAACACATACATCAGATCCAGTACCTTTTATTTTATATAGCCCAAGTATAACCGCTGACTCAACTAATGTTTATTCTGAAAAGGCCGCAAAAGAAGGCTCCCTCAACTTTCAATATCCTTGGGAATTGTTAGATCATTTTTTTTCTCAATCAGCTAAATAATGATTTGGACGGTAAACTCATTTATACAAAAATTTGTTACCCTAATCATTGGTTTTTTATTTTGCTTCATTATTGCCGTCACCCTTTTTTATCAAAGTAATATCCCACAAGATTTCATTAAAAGTCTTATAGAATATGAACTCAAAAAAACGTTTCCTGCGCAGATAACCATAAAAAAGATACAAGGAAATTTACTCTCATCCATTGAATTGATTGATGTAACCATCAAAAATCCTGAATCCTATGAAAATGACTATTTACTGTCCATTAAAACACTTAGAATCAACTACAATATACTTTATTTTTTAGGTAGAAAAGGGGGGATTTTAAATAGTGTTAACGGTATTACAATAAATTCACCAGTGCTCTATTTAGAGAGAGACAAAAAGGGAATATTTAACACAAATAAATTAGGAAAACAGGTAAAAAAAGGCAAAAAAAAGTCACCACTTGATTATTTTGATGGAAAAATTCACATTCAAAACCTCACTATTTATTACTCAGACAAGAAAGGGTGGAACAAACAACTAAAACACGAACCCTTTTATGAAACATTTAAACAACTTAACGGAGAAGCAAGAGTAAAGAATAACCGCTATGAATTTGATTTAATTGGTCAAATTTCAAGTACAATGGCACCCATTAAGCTAAATGGAAATTACAATCCAAAATTAAATTTATATTTACTCAACTACACCTTCTTAAAAGTTCATAGCAATTCGTGGGGACAATATATAGTTCCATTAGAGGGCTTTGCCTTTTTAAACGATACATTTTCAATTTACGGAAACTTAAGAAGTAAACATAAATTAGACAAAGAAAAACTACCATTCTGGTACAACGTTTATATCAAAACAAACAATACAACACTAAAAACACCTTTCTTAGATGACCCATTATTTAATACAAAAGGCGTTATTCATATTTACAATGCAACCTTAACTAAGTCTGAATTAAAAAAAAGACTCCCAAAAAGAAATAAAAAACAGACCGAAAAAATTTATAAAGAACTTCAACAAAGAGGCATAATTACTAAGCAAGGATATCTATCTAATATCATTTCTAAGAAAGTAACAACTCGTCCAGAAAAGTCTCAAAAGGGATGGCTAGCTTCGCTTCTCAAAACCCCCCCACACAATATTGACTTTGATCATGTAAAGTCTGAGTATAAATATTCAGATTTTTTCTTTAAAGGAACCTTAAGTATATTAAGAAAAGATTTAGACCTAAACTTCACAATAACCAACACGCCTCTAGACCTTTTGTTTAAAGAGCAAAAACATATTAAAGGAAATGCAAAGGGGACTCTTCGCCTAAGAGGTCCATTAAATAACCCTCGTTTTAGTGGCGTGCTTCGATCTAAAAGTATTGATGTTTGGGGCATTCCAATCAAAGACACAAAAGTAAGATATTATGGAAAATTCGATAAAGTAAACTACACGGTTAAAAAAGCCAAAGTTTATAACGCCCCAACTACCGGTTCTGGTACTTTGTCTCTGGGAAAAAACGCTTATTTCAAAGGGCAGTATTTTACTAACAATATTCACCTTAAAAAGGTACCAGAATTAAGTGATGCCACTATTAAAGGGACATCAATTATAACTACAGAGATTGAAGTATATGGAGATAGTGTCGCCATCAATTTGTCTTCTAGTTCAAATAATTTAATAATTGAAAAGCAACTCATCAACAATTTAGAAATTAATGTAGATATTAAGCAAGACATAATTTCTAATCTCACTGCCACTGCGAATATAAACGATAGTACGACACCTATTTTCCTTTCTGGTAAAGAAGTCGACAACACTATTCATCTTACAGCCTCTGCAAATCAAGTGCTGTTTACTGACCTCTCAGAAAAAGAGTCTGAGTCGTTAAAAGGGTTTATCTCATTTAATAGTGAGCTTACATTTCCAAAGTCCATTTCTATTCCAAAAATGGCAAATAATAGTGATATTACAGCCTCCGTATTTCTCAAAAACTACCATTTCTATGATCAGCCATTCGAAACCATAAGTTTTAAAGTAAAAAAAGAAAAAGACCTAATTAAGATTAAAAATTTTGATGCCAAAGCGGACAAACAGGAATTAAGCTTTAAAGGTCAATTAAAAAACAATATTCCTATAAATTTATCAGTAACTATTTCCAATCTTGAGCTTAAAAAAGCAAGGTGGTTTACAACCTTTATACCACAGACACTTTGGCCTTTAGACGGAAAACTAAGCTTGCAAGCTGAAATTAGCCAAAAGAATCAGTCTACAAGTCTTGATAGAAGTAATTTCGTAGCAAGAGGAAACATTAAGATTCAAAAAGCTATTGTAAGAAATCAACCTTTCGAATCAGTATCTATGGCTATGAATTGGGACGGATCAACATTAATTATAAAAGAGGCCTTACTTACTCAAGAACAAAGCTACTTACAGTTTTCGGGACTTATTGCAGAGGATGGAACCGTAGATATAAACGTACACAAAGACACCTTTATTCAACTCGAAGAATTTAATCCGATACTTGCAGGTATCGGACACTTTCAAGGAAGTATGAGACTAAACGGATTTATAAAAAGTAACCTTGAAAAACCCCATCTCAATTTAAAGTTTGAGGGAAATAATCTCGCCGCAAATTATACTCACCTTGACCAAATCAAAGGCCATCTAATTTTAAAAAATAATATTTTGACACTACACAACCTTCAATTAAAAGAAGCCTTAAGTAAAATTTCGGTAAAAGGAAATATTAATGGTCAAAAAGGATGGTCGCTTGATAATACCGATTACGATTTAAAATTTGATATAAACCAGGCTAATATTCATACTTTATTAACTCTCTTCGACCAAATTCACAACGACTTAAACACCTTGTCTGGAATTCATTCAGACGTATCACCTGAGAAGATTCCAAATTCAAACATTAAATCTAGTCGATCAAAAACGTTTAAAATCGCTATTTCTACTAATAAAAACAAACGGCAGATACTGTATAGTGCAAGCAAGAAAAATACTATTTTAAACCAATTTCAACTCGTAAAAGATAAGTCTATTATTGTTCAAAACACAGGTCTCATTAAGTCTGTAAAAGACCTAAGGGGAATTGTAACTGGACAGTTTTCAGTCTCTTCGCGCAAAAATGTATTACCCATATTGGAAGGTCATCTCAGTATAAAGAATAGTAAGTTTTTATTTCTAAAATCAAACAAAATTGATATTAACATAACACCAAAAGGAAAAGAGTTATTTTATAATATAGGGCTTAACAATGGTTATTTTGGGCAAAGTAAATTTGAAAAAATCGACTGGGTAGGGAAAATAGACAGCCGTCATATTTTACATATAAATAAAACTGAAATAAGTACAAAAAAGAATTCAAAAGTAAATTTAGTTAAAGGGCAAATCCCTCTTGAGCCATTATTTAACAAGTCTATTAATGACGCCCCAATTAATTTAGAAATTCATCTTAAAGATGACCAAATAACGGCGCTTTCCATTTTTCACAATAAAATAGACTCTATTTCAAATAAAGGTCTTATTCATTTAACAGTAAATGGAACATTAAAAAAGCCACTGCTAAATTCCCGTTCCTTTAACTTAGAAAAAACAAGGATTTCTCTAAATAATAACAACCGCATTACTATTCCGAAATCAAATTTAAAAATCAAAAACAATATTATTACACTAGACAAAACACTTGTAGATTGGGAGCAACAAACGAACTCCCAAAAAATTATAGGTAACGGACTTATAACATCGGGAACAATTAAAATAAATGAACTCAATTTACTTAACCCGGACCTATTTAAATTATTTATAGACTTAACATTTGCAAAAAATACGCTCAATATTTATAACCAAAATATTTATATTGGTGATTTAATTATTGAAAACATTTCGCTAAAAGGAGATGTTAATTTACCCTTGTCAAAACAAGCACGACTTAACTTTTTAGAAGATATAAAAAATGGAACAGAAAAAGGGCCAAGTCTAAAAGGAACTGTAAAACTAAACAACGGAACACTATTAATCCCTAAAGAAACCGTCATATTACCGGCTGTTAATATGGACCTAGACCTAATTTTACTCAAAGACTTATTTATTAATGGGAGTATATTAGGAGAAGGTACATTTGCTGGATTAACCACCGACTTTGAGTTAGAAAAGTCTGACCAATCATTAAAGATTTCTGGCTCTTTGAATAATCCAAAAATTGAAAATAAGATAGGCTTAAAAGATGGCTCTTTAAATATATTAAATAATGAATTTATTTTACTTAAGTTAAATGAACAAAAAAACTATGTGGCGCTTTCTCAGTCTCAACAACAGAAAAACACATTAGAATTCACAAATAAACAAACAATAAACAAGGCCTCTGAAATTGTAGCAAAAGTAACTATTTCAGCTCTTGCAATAGTTGAGCAAATTGACGAAAATGATATTACTAGCTCTGAAAATATTTTAGTAGAGTCGACATACTCACATATTTTCATTCAAATAAATCAGCCGATTCAAGATATCGACGTCCTATACTTTGATATTTTCGAGAGTAAATACGACTACATAAACCCCCCAGACCTCAGCTGGAAAAGCAGATATACACTTAACATTGGCTCTGATCAAAACTTATTAGACCAATCTGATAACTTTGAACTACTTACGCTGCTTATGCCTGAACTTAAGCAAGACGACACAGCTAGTTCTGAACTTTTAGCTAAGTTTGGTGAAAAGCGAGTTAATTTACTGGTAAGACGAGGATTTTTACGCCCTCTTGAAAAGCAATTAGCTAAATCTATTGGCTTGTATGACCTAAAAATAGACTATAATCTTGGTAGCGAACTTTTACAAACAAATACTAGTCAAACCAATTTTTTAGGCCTCAATTTAATGCAGCAGCTAGTGGCCAATCAACTATATCTAAAAATTCGTACAACAGTAGATCTAGATTCTTCTAACCAAGAAAGCCAAGATGTAGAAATTTCAGAAATTGAACTTCAGTATTACTTGCTTAAAAATCTATCAATAAACTATGCAAATTTAAAAGATCCATTTACTCAGAACTCTTATCGACCTAAATTATCTTTAAGGTTTAATCATGAATTTTAAAAAGACCCTCTTATTAATAATAACTTTACTTGTGTTAGTTTCAACAACTGACGCCAAAATAAATTATAAATACGTTGTAACAAATATAAGCATTAAAGGACTTTCTACTATTGATGCAACAAAAATTAATCAAGAAGTAAATTTCAAGTCTATAATTGGTCAAAATATTAGACCATCTCAACTTGAAAAGGACATTGAAAAATTATATATACTAGGATTTTTTGAGTCTATATCTGCTAGCTCAGAAATTAATGATAAAGAACATACTCTAGTAATAACATTAAAAGAGAACCCAAAAATAAAACAAATTTGTATTGAGGGTAATACCGCTATATCAGACAAAACTATTAAAAAGTTATTACACAGTAAAGTTGGTAAGACCTTAAATTTCAACACGCTTCAAAAAGACAAACATAGATTACAGACCTTTTATCAAAAAAAAGGATATTCTCTATTCAAAATTCTAGAAATTTCTTCAGACAAAGCAACCCTATTTATTCAGGTTTCAGAGGGATATGTAGACCAAATAAAATTTGAAGGACTCAATAAAATAAGGGCATCTATACTCATAAGAGACCTTGATATGAAAA